>NZ_CP014571.1:3790446-4106316 GCF_017357425.1 Arthrobacter sp. D5-1
GGACGTGTCCGGCGCCGTCGATGCGGGCTGCCTCATCCAGTTCGGCCGGGAGGCCACGCATGAACTGGACCATGAGGAAGACGAAGAACGCGTCGGCGGCGAGGAACTTGCCGATCAGCAGCGGCACGTAGGTGTCCACCAGGCCAAGCTGCTGGAACACGATGTACTGCGGGATGATCACCACGTGGAAGGGCAGCAGCAAGGTAGCGATCATCATGCCGAAGAACAGTCCGCGGCCGGGGAAGTTGATCCGGGCGAACGCGTAGGCGGAGATGGACGCCGAGAGCACGGTACCCACCACTGCGCCAACGGCCAGGATCAGGGAATTGGTGAAGAACGTCAGGGTGGAGACCCCACCTATGCCTTCCATGGCCGTGACGAAGTTATCGAAGCTGAAGTTGGCTGACCACAACGCGTTGTTGGCGCCGCCGATCTCGGAGTTCGGCTTGAAGGACGCGGAGATCATCCACAGTGCCGGGTAGAGGACCATCGCCACCAAGGCCAAGGCAACGACGTGGAAGATGGTGCTCTTGATCCGCTTGACCGTGGTGGACTCGGACTTCGGGTTGTAGACCGGTGCCGTTGAGGGCTTCGTGGGTGCGGGCTGGGTGGGGGTTGCCATGGTTGTCACTTTGCATCACCGCTGTAGTGGACCCAGGACTTGGAGGTCTTGAAGAAGATCAGCGTGATGATGCCGACCACGATCACCAGGAGCCAGGCCATGGCCGAGGCGTAGCCCATCCGGAAATCGGAGAAACCGCGCAAGTACAGGTAGAGGGTGTAGAAGAGGGTGGAGCCTGCCGGGCCGCCTTCACCGTTGGAGATGATGTAGGCCGAAGCGAAGATCTGGAACGCGTGGATGGTTTCCATGAGCAGGTTGAAGAAGATCACCGGGGAAAGCATGGGCCAGGTGATGTTCATGAACTTCCGTACCGGGCCGGCACCGTCCATCGACGCTGCCTCATACAGGTCCGTGGGGATTTGCTTCAGGCCGGCCAGGAAGATCACCATGGGGGCGCCAAACTGCCAGACGGTCAGCAGGATCATCATGCCCATGGTCATGTTGGGGTTACCCACCCAACCGCCGAGGTTGATCCCGAAAAAGGACAAGCCCTGGTCCACTGGGCCGGAATCGCCGAACATGGCCTTCCAGACGATCGCGATGGATACCGAAGCACCGATCAGTGACGGCGCATAGAACGCGGACCGGTAGAAACCCTGGCCCTTGCGTTTGCTGTTGAGCAGCATCGCGATCGCCAACGCCGCCGCGAGCTTGAGTGGGGTTCCGAAGACCACATATTGCATGGTCACGCCCACCGACTGCAGGAACCGTTCGTCCTGGAAGAGGGTGAGGTAGTTATCGAAACCGATCCACTTGGGGGCATCGAAGAGGTTGTAGTTGGTGAAGGACAGGTACAGCGAGGAAATCATCGGCCCCACGGTCAGGGCGATGAATCCCAGCAGCCAGGGCAACAGGAAGGTGTAACCGGCGCGGGTGTTCGCCCCACGCCGCCGCGATTTGCGCGGCGGCGTGGGAGCGGAGGCGGCACGCCTGCTCAGGGTTGGGCTTTGCGTCACGAGAATAGTCCGTCAGTTGTGAAGGCCGGATCAGACACAGAAGGTCTGCTTAGGCGTTCTGCTTGATAAGGTCTTCGGCTTCCTTGAACCACGCATCAGCTGCGCCGTCCACGGTCAACTTGCCGTAGTTCAGGTCCTGCGTGACCCGTTTGAACGTGGACTCCAGGGTGCCGAAACCAACAATGGGCGGCTCCGGGGCATCCTTGAGGTACTTCTCGATGGACTTCTCGTAGTCCACCACCAGCTTGTCCGTGCCTTCGAACGTGGTGCCATCGCGCTGGGTCTTCGACGCCGGGACACCGCGGGAGGTCTTGAAGATCTGGCCCACCTCCGGATCGTTGACCATGAAGTCGATGAAGCGGGCAGCGGCGTCCTTGTTCTTGGTTTTCGCGCTGGCCACCATCAACATGGAGGGCTTGAGGAACAGGCCCAGGTTGTCGGGGTCGTCCGACGGAACAGGAACGAGCTTGAGTTCCTTCGCGCCACTGTCCGCGAGGTAGCCGGCCATGAAGTTGTCCCACGTGACTTCCGTTGCCGTGACGTTGGAGCCGAACGGGGACTTGGGCAGCAACTGGGTTGCCTTGTCCTCGCCCACAATCGCCGCGGTGCCGCGCAGGTCACCGGTCAGGTTCCACCACTTCTTCAGATCATCCTTGGAGAAGCCGAGCTTGCCGTCCTCGGTGAACGCCTGGATGTTGTTCTGGCGCAACCAGATGTTGAAGTTCCACCAAATTCCGGTGTAGTCGGTGCCGCCAAACAGGGTGCCGTTGCCCTTGGCGCCGACCTCGGCCAGGAAGGCGTTGAACTCTTTGTAGTTCCAGGATCCATCCGGCTCCGCGATGCCCAGGGAAGCGAGCTTGGCGGGATCGTAGTAGACCGCGAAAGCGTTGGTGCTGGTGGGGATGCCGTAGGTCTTGCCGCGGATCTGGCCCGAGGGAAGGAGGGACTTGTCGAATGCGTCCGTGTTGATCTTTACCGTGCCCAAGTCAAGGAGCTGGTTCCGCTGGCCGTAATCACGCAGGTAGGACAGGTCCCACTGCATCACGTCCGGCAAGCCGCCGCCGGCAGCTTCCGTTGCACGCTTCTGCCAGTAGCCGGCGAAGTCGGAGAAGTTGCCGTTGACCTTGACGTCTGGGTTCTTGGACTCGAACAGGGCAATGGCCTTGCGGGTACGTTCTGCACGGTCATCGTTGCCCCACCACGTGTACGTGATGGTCACGGGGTTCTCCGCCGAGCCAGTCTGGGCCGGCGATGAGGACTGGCCGCACGCGGCCAGGAACGCGGCAGATGCAGTGCCGAGAGCCACCGTACCCAGGAATTTCCTTCTATCGATCATGAGAGCCTCCTTGCTCAGTTGGTGCAAGCTTGTCGAGTTCTCTACAACGTGGCAGTGATCTCGCTTACACTCGTTCTGAATCGATACAATATCCCTAATTGCGAATCTGGGCAAGCGTTTTCCAAAGAACCTGTTTGCCGGTGATTTCATCGGTACGCTGCTCTTATACGCACCAGCGACAGCAGAGACCCAAACCGCCACCATGACGAAGGAGTCCCCTTGACCTCCCCCGAAAACACCGGCAGTCCATCTGTCTGGAACAGCATCAACGGCCTCGCCTACGGTGGCGACTACAACCCTGAGCAGTGGCCCACAGACATCCGGCTTGAAGACGTCGAGCTGATGAAGGAAGCCGGCGTGAACTTCCTGAGCGTCGCCATCTTCTCCTGGGGCCTTCTGGAACCTACCGAAGGCAACTACGATTTCGGCTGGCTGGACGATGTCCTGGACAACCTCCATGGAGCCGGGATCAAGGTGGCGCTCGCCACCGCCACCGCTTCTCCCCCGGCCTGGCTTGCCCGCAAATACCCCGAGATCCTGCCTGTTACCTCGGAAGGAGTGCGGCTGGAACGTGGCTCCCGACGCCACTACACGCCGTCGTCGGCTGTCTACCGCAAGTACGCCACCGCCATCACGCGGGTTATCGCTGAGCGGTATAAGGACCACCCCGCCCTGGCGCTGTGGCACGTGGACAACGAACTAGGCTGTCACGTTGGCGAGTTCCACGGCGAAGAAGACGCCGCTGCTTTCCGGGCTTGGCTGGAACGCCGCTACGGCTCCATCGAGGCCCTGAACGAGGCGTGGGGAACAGCGTTCTGGTCCCAGCACTACGCTTCCTTCGAGGACATCATCCCGCCGGGCGCAGCACCCACCACGCTCAACCCGGGCCAGCAACTGGATTTTGCCCGCTTCAACTCGTGGGTGTTCATGGACTACTACCGCGAACTGCTGGCCGTGCTCCGCCAGGTCACCCCGGCCATCCCGGCCACCACCAACTTCATGGTTTCCAGCGCCACCAAAACCCTGGACTACTTTGACTGGTCCAAGGACATGGACGTAATTGCCAACGACCATTACCTGGTGGCCGCGGACCCGGAACGCGAAATCGAGCTTGCGTTCAGCGCAGACCTCACCCGTGGCGTAGCAGGCGGCCAGCCATGGATCCTCATGGAACACTCGACGTCGGCGGTGAACTGGCAGCCGCACAACCAGCCCAAGATGCCCGGCGAAATGCTCCGCAACTCACTCGCCCACGTGGCGCGAGGTGCCGATGCCGTGATGTTCTTCCAGTGGCGGCAGAGCAAGGCCGGCTCGGAGAAATTCCACTCGGCCATGGTCCCCCACGGTGGCCGCGACACCCAGGTGTGGCGCAACGTGGTGGACCTTGGCGAGGCACTGGCCAAGCTGGAACCCGTCAAAGGTTCGCGGGTGGAATCCCGGGTCGCGGTCGTGTTCGATTACGAGGCCTGGTGGGCGTCGGAGCTGGACTCGCACCCCAACAATTCCCTGAAATACCTCGATACGATGCGGGCGTTCCACCGCTCCCTGTTCCTCCGCGGAATCACTGCGGACTTCGTCCACCCTTCAGCGGACCTCGCAGGCTACGACCTCATCCTCGTCTGCACCTTGTACTCCGTGACGGACCAGGCCGCTGCCTCGATTTCCTCCGCCGCGGAACGTGGCGCCACGGTCCTCATCAGTTACTTCAGCGGCATCGTCGATGAGCGCGACCACGTCCGTTTGGGCGGCTACCCCGGCGCTTTCCGTGACTTGCTGGGCATCCGCAGCGAGGAATTCCACCCGCTGTTCCCCGGCACCACGGTCACGTTGAACGATGGAACTGCTGGCTCTGTGTGGAGCGAGCACGTACACGTTGCCGGGTCCGCCGGGGCTTCGGCGGAGGTCCTGGCGACCTTCACCGACTACCCGCTCGACGGCGTCCCGGCACTGACGCGCCGATCCGTCGGAACCGGTTCGGCCTGGTACCTCGCTACACTCCCGGATGCCGCCGGCATCGATGCCCTGACCGCTCGGCTGGTGGACGAAGCGGGGGTGACGGCCGCGGCCGAGGCGACTGCCGGCGTCGAACTTTCCCGCCGGCGCGCCGACGACGGCCGCAGCTTCCTGTTCGCCATCAACCACAGCCGGGAAGACGTCACGGTCAAGGCCGACGGTGCCGAACTGCTCAGCGGATTGCGCTTCACCGGCGTCGTCCCCGCCGGAGCCGTGGCCGTCATCGCGGAAGACTGACCCAAAAGCAGGTGGCGCGCAAGAAAAAACCGCGCCCCGGCCGGATCACGAATGATCCGTCCGGGGCGCGGTTGTTTTCTGAGGAAAGCTAGCTGATGGCGGACTTCATTTCATCCACAGCCTTCTTGCCGGCCTCTTCAGTGGAGAGCCTGTTGAACAGGACCTCCGAGGTGTAGCGTTTGATGATTTCCTGGATGGCGCCTGCACCCTTCGGCGGTGCTGCCGGGGCGTCGCCAAGTTCTCCCTTGATCCCGTCGATGAAGCTGACAACCTTGACGTCGGCCTTGGCCAGCTTGGGGGCGATGGCCTCACGGACCTCGGAGTTCGGGTACACGCCGCGGTCTGCCAGCAGTGCCTCGCCGGCCTTGACGTTGTTGGTCAGGAAGTCGATGAACTTGGCAGTCTCTTCCGGGTGCTTGGTGCGCGATGATGCGGACCAGAACTGGGAAGCCTTGTACCAGAGCTTGGCGTCTTCCGCCTTGCCCGTTTTGGACGGGAAACGCAGGATCTGGAGTTCGCCGCCGGCAGCCTTCTCGAGTGCCGGGAGCTGGTTGGACCACCAGAAAGCCAGGCCGTTTTTGCCGGTAGCCAGGCCACTCTGGTCCAGCGGAGCGGCTTCGGCTTCAACAACCTCAGATGCCGACGGAACTGCCTTCTTCTCGCTGAGTTCCTTCAGGAAGCCCCACCATTCGGCGATGTCCGAAGGCTCAAAGCCCAGCTTGCCGTCCTCCGTGTAGAGGGACTTGCCGTTCTGGCGGAGCCATACTCCGAGGGAAGCTTCGTCCGTGCCGTAAGCGGCGGCGCCGTAGGTGCCCTTGGGCGACTTTGCGGTGACCTCGGCGGCAACGCGCTCGAAGTCCTCCCAGGTCCAGGTCTTGTCGTCCGGAATGGCGACGCCCGCTGCCTGGAAGACTGCCGGGTTGGCCAGGATAGTCGCGGCGTTGATGCCTGCAGCGATGCCGGTCAGGCCCTTCTCGCCCTTGCCGGCTTCCAGCGCGGCTTCATCGAGCTTGGAGGTATCGATCTGGTACTTGGAGAGGTCCAACAGGGCACCGCGGGTGGAGTACTCGGTGATGTACTTCTCGTCCATCTGGATGATGTCGGGAGCATCGTTGGCTGCCACCTGGGTGGCCAGCTTGTCCCAGTAGCCGCTCCAGTCGCCGTACTCGGGCTTGATCTTGATGTTGGGGTTCTCCGCTTCGAAGGCTGCGATGGCCGCCTGGGTTACCTGGGCCCGCTTGTCACCGCCCCACCAAGCGAAGCGCAGCTCCACCTTGCCGTCGGCGCTCTTGGCGTCCGATCCTCCGCCGCCGCCGCAAGCGGTGAGGGCGAGGACGGCTGCTGCGGTGGCTGCGACCAGCGCTGAGGCGCGAACTCTGCGCTTCCTGCGCTGGGCCGTGGGGGCCTGGGCTGTGGGAGCCGAAGGTGTTGCCCCTGCTCCGGGGGCGACTGCCTCACCTTTGGGATGTACCGGCACTGTTGTCTCCGATCTTCATTGATCCTGATGCGATTGGGAAAGCGTTTTCTTGCTGAGAATTATGATACAAGTCACAATCTTGTATTACAAGATGCAAACTTGTCTTAGTTGTTGAAGGGCGCGACGCCGGTACCCAGCATCGCCGGTGCGCATGACGACGGCGGTACGCACCGCCGTGGACCCCTGACCCGGGCGGCACCCACCACAAGGGGGCGGCAACCGCCGCCCCCTTCAGGCGCTGCTCCCGGCCTATTTGATGCCGGTGGTGGCGATGCCCTTGATGAGGAACCGCTGGCCGAACAGGAAGACGAGGAACACGGGGAGCAAGGACACAATGGACATCGCGAAGAGCGATCCCCAACTGGTGGCCGACTGCGAGTCAACGAAGGCCCTGAGGGCCACAGGGACGGTAAACATGTCCGGGTCCGTCAGGTAGATGAGGGCTCCGAAGAAGTCGTTCCACGTCCAGATGAACGTAAAGATGGTGGTGGTGGCCAGGGCCGGGACCATCAGTGGCAGGATCACGCGGAGGAAGATCCTGGGGTGGCCGGCGCCGTCGATGCGGGCTGCTTCGTCGAGGTCCTTCGGAATACCGCGGATGAACTGGACCATAAGGAACACGAAGAACGCGTCCGTGGCCAGGAGCTTGGGAACGATCAGCGGCCAGAAGGTGTTCACCCAGCCGATCTGCGAGAAGAGGATGTACTGGGGCACAATCACCACGTGAAACGGGAGCATGATAGTCAGCAGCATGATGCCGAAGAAGATCTTCTTGCCGCTGAACTGCAGCCGGGCGAAAGCGTACGCCGCCATGGAGCAGGAGATCAGGTTGCCCAGGATGGAACCCAGGACCACGATTGCCGAGTTGACCATGTAGTGCCCGAACGGGTGCGTCAGCGCGGACCAGCCATCGGTGTAGTTGCTCATTTCCAGGTTTTCCAGCCAGAGGCCGGGTTCGCGGAAAATCAGATCGTTGGGCCGCAAGGAGGAAACCACCATCCACAGCAGCGGGTAGATCATCACACCACCCACGACGATCAGGATGGCGTGCTTGATCAGGCCTTTGATGCGGGCGCTGCGGCTGAAGGCGAGGCTGCCACGGGATTCGCGGCGGCGCGGGCTTTTTCCGGGCTTGCCGGCTTTGGCGTCGTCGGATGAAGCTGCGGGGAGGGTTTGGAGTTTAGTCATCGTAGAACACCCAATACTTTGAAGCGATGAAGTTGATGGCAGTAAAGACACCGATGATGACCAGCAAGAACCAGGCCATCGCTGAGGCGTAACCCATATCGAACTGGCCGAAGCCCTTTTGGTACAGGTAAAGGGTGAAGAACATGGTGGAGTCGGACGGGCCGCCGTTGCCGCCGGAGACGATGAACGCTTGGGTGAACGACTGGAACGAACCGATGATCTGCAGCACCAGGTTGAAGAAGATGATGGGGCTCAGCATCGGCAGGGTGATCCGCCAGAACTTCTGCAACGTGGTGGCACCATCAACTTCGGCCGCCTCGTAATACATCACGGGGATCTGTCGCAGGCCGGCCAGGAAGATGATCATGGGGCTGCCGAAGGTCCAGACGTGCAGCAGGATGATGGAGCCGAGGGCGGTGTTGGGGTCGGAGATCCAACCGGGGCCTTGGATGCCTACCATCGCCAGGACCTGGTTGACCAGGCCGGTGGTGCCGAAGATCTGCTTCCACAGGATGGCAACGGCAACGGAGCCGCCCAGCAGGGAGGGCAAGTAGAAGATGGACCGGTAGAACGGAAGCCCGCGGAGACCCTTGTCCAGGACCAGTGCAATGATCAGCGCCACCGCCAACTGCAGCGGAACACCCACCAGCACGTACGTAAAGGTCACACCCAGCGAGTTGTGAAGCCGGGCATCGCCGAACATGCGGACGAAGTTATCCAGGCCCACCCATTCAGGCGGCTGCAGAAGGTTGTAGTCCGTGAAGGACAGGTACAACGACATCAACATGGGGCCAACAGTGATGGCCACCAAACCCACCAACCACGGCGAAAGGAAGATGTACGCGGCCTTGTTGTCGCGGCCGTTCGCCTTCTTCTCCTCCTTGGTCATGGGGCCCTTGCGGCGGGTCATCGTTGAGAGTTCGCCTATGGCGCTCATCGCTTCCCCCTCGCCGGCCCGCGAACGCCTTGCGGCGTCCCCGTGTGCAGTACAGCGGCCATGTGGTCTCCTTTGGTCATCGTGGCCATCCACGGACTTCGAGTCTGGTTGGTGCTTGCCTTCCGGGACGCCGACGCTCCGGCCCTTCCCCTTGAAGGACCGGAGTGCAACTCCCGGGCTTCAGCGGCTCCGTACCAAAGTAAACGTTTTCTTGACCCATGTACAGCCTTTTGCTAATTTTTGAGAAAGCGTTTTCTGACGAAGCCGCCCCATCCGATTTCCCCCACGCTGAAGAGGTCCGGCGTGCGCCCCCGCACACCTTGATGCATCGAAAAGGCAGGACATCATTGTTCCCCACCGACTGCCACTGCCATGAGCGCGGCTGACATGGAAGATACGCCCGTCCGCCCCAGCGCATTGACGCGCTACGAAGACTGGCCGGACTACGCCGTCCGCCATCGCTTCAACGCGGCTTCTCCGGCCGCCCAGGAACTGGCCGACACACTTGGCGTCCCTTCCGTAACACCGGACCTTGAGTACACGGTGCACTCCGAGACAGTGCACGACGACGTCACCACCTCCCACTTGTCATGGCAGTTGGGCTTTGGGCCGAGGACAGCGGCTTGGTTCGTCCGGCCCGCCGGGGAAACCGGCCCCCTGCCCGGCGTACTCGCCCTGCACTGCCATGGCGGAGTCAAGGCCTACGGCGCGGAACGGCTCGTGGCCCTTCCGGATAACTCCCTCCCGGCCGAGGTGCGAACGAAACTCTATGACGGCCGTGCTCTCGCCACCTGGATGGCGCAGCAGGGCTTCGCAGTGCTGGCCCACGACACTTTCATGTGGGGAAGCCGGGGCTTTGGCCTTGACACCCTGCCTTGGCGGACCGCCACCGCCGTTAACGGGCAGCGGGCACTTTGGCGGGAGTCCGGCGTCGAACCTTCCGCAGCGGAACAATACAACGCGGCCGCAGCCGCCCACGAGGAAACCGTGGCCAAAGCCGCAACCCTGCTCGGCAGCAGTATCGCCGGAACCGTGGCGCATGACGACCTTGCCGCGCTGGGCATCCTCGCGACGCTCCCGGGGGTGGATCCCGGACGACTCGGCTGCCTCGGCTTCTCCGGCGGAGGCGGGCGTGCCATGGTGCTCGCTGCCTTGAGTCCCCTGATCCGCAGCTACGTGGTGACGTGCATGATGACCACCTTTGGCTCGCTGCTGCCGGCGTACCTGGATGCCCACTCGTGGTTGCTGCACTCCCCCGGTCTAGCCAAGCTGGGTGACTGGCCGGACCTGGCCACGCGCTCCACCGCCAAGATCCTGGTCCAATACGGCATGGCTGACCAGCTTTTCCCTGAACAAGGAATGCGCGATGCCCACCAACACCTGGTGGAGAACCTTCCCTCCCGGTACACCGGCAGTCTTTGGCAGGAACCCCATGTCTTCACCCAGGCCATGCAGGACGAGGCCGCGGCCTTCCTTGCCGCCGCCCTGAAACCGACCCCCTCCGGCAGTTCCCCCGCACCTGACCCCACTAGGACAGCCTCATGACCCAGCCCCTGACAGTCTCCGCTGCGGAGGTTCACTCCCGGCTCCCCCGTGTCGCACTGGTGGGTGTCCACGGTTTCGGCGAACGGCACCTCGACAACCTGGATCGGCTGGCTGCTGCCGGTGCATTGGACCTGGTGGCCGTCGCCGATCCGCGTCCTCCCGCCGACGGAAAACTTGGCCCCGGAGTTGAGGTCTTCCCTTCCCTCGATGCGCTGTTGGCGGCGGGAGTCGAGCCGGATGTCGTGATCATTTCCACGCCGATCCAAACGCATGCGCCCCTGGCCATGGCTGCACTCGAGGCCGGCGCCGACGTGTACCTGGAAAAGCCCCCGGTGGCTTCCATGGAGCAGTACCAAGAAGTCATGGCAGCGGCCGCGAGCGCCGGCCGCTTGGTGCAGGTGGGGTTCCAAAGCCTTGGCTCCGAAGCCCTTCCCGCCATTGAAGAACTGGTGGCGGCGGGGGAAATTGGTGAGGTCCGGGGCCTCAGCGCAACAGGTTTGTGGCTGAGGACCCAGTCCTACTTCAAGCGTTCCCGCTGGGCCGGCAAGCGCAGCCTGAACGGGACAGACGTGGTGGACGGCGTGGTCACCAACGCCCTGGCACACGCTGTGGCGACGGGGCTCCGGCTTGCCGGGGCACGAACGGCATCCGACGTTGCCTCCGTGGAGACGGACCTCTACCGGGCCAATGACACCGAGAGCGACGACACTTCAGTGGTGAGGGTCCGAACCACCAGCCGCCCTGGATTGCCGGGAGGACCCGTGCTGATGCGAGGCCCTGTGCTGACGTGTGCCCTGACGTTGTGCGCACCGGTGCAGTCGGCGCCCGCAGTCACCATCTACGGCACGTTGGGGCAGCTGACGCTCTTCTATACAGAGGACCGGGTTGAGATCACCACAGCCCATGGTGTCCGGAGCGAGACCTTCGGACGGACCGACCTGCTGGAGAACCTGCTGTCCGCCAGCAGCGAGGAGGATCTCCTCAGCCCCCTCAGTGGCGTCGGCGCGTATGTGTCGGTGCTCGAGGCGATCCGCACGGCAGAGGCTCCCCGGCTGATCCACCCGGACTACGTCACGTGGGAAGGCGAGGGCGACGACGCCCACCCCGTGGTGCGCGGCATCGAATCGTTGATTCGCCGGGCAGCGTTGGGGCAAGCCACCTTTGCTGAGCTCGGAGCGCCGTGGACGGAATCCGATGTCGGCTCTGGGGCCGTCCCCTCAAACCTGGCCGAATTCCGCGTCAATGGCACGCCCGTCGCAATGCTCCAGGCCGGAAACAGCATCCGCCCCACGTCGTCACCCCGTCCTTACCTGCACCCCGTTCGAACACTTGCGGGAACCGTGGTGACGGATCACGTCCCGGAAGACCACGTGTGGCATCTGGGCGCGGGCGTCGCCATCCAGGACGTGGACGGCATCAACTTCTGGGGCGGGCGCACCTACACCAGGGACGCCGGCGCCTACGTCTGGCTGAAGGACCACGGCCGCATCGTCACAGACTCCGCGGACCACGCTGAAGGACATCGGCGCGAACAGTTGAGCTGGCTCGGTCCCGACGGATCACCAATACTCCGCGAACAGCGCGAATGGCGCTGGGCCGCCGTCGGGCTTTCAGCGTGGAAACTGACGCTCGACTTCACGCTGGAACCCGCCAGCGGACGTCCGGTGCAGCTGGGAAGCCCGGGTTCCAACGGGCGGCCACAGGGTGGTTATGGAGGCTTCTTCTGGCGGCTGCCGAAAGTCAGCGATGCCACCATCTGGACCCCTGATTCGCGCGGCGAGGACGCTGTTCACGGCACCACGGCGCCGTGGTTGGCATGGTCGGGAACCTTCGACGCCGGAACGGCCAGCGCCGCGCGCGTCACCGGCGACCCTGGACTGGGGCACCCGGCAACGCTGGTGTTCCTTGCCGCACCGCAGGCACCGGACCCGTGGTTCGTGCGGCACTCGGGCTATCCCGGCGTCGGACTTTCCCTGGCCTGGGACGCACCGGTGACCACCGCGCCCGGCAACCCGGTCCACCGGACGGTCACCGTGCTCGTCACGGACGGCTTCCTGGCAACACAAGACATTGAACAACTCATCTCACCTTTGGGGGAACCGGCATGACCACGCCCACTCAATCCACGCCGTTAGCCGACCAGGCACGAACACCGGCATCGACGCCGGCGGGCGCCATAGCCCGCACGGCACCCGGCAACGCCGCAGACCGCGCAGTGAAGCGCCGGCGTGTGCTGGATATCCTGGACGCCGCAGGCCGCGACTCGCTCCTTCTGACGACCAACACAGCGCTCACCTGGTACCTGGATGGGAGCCGTGTCCACATCAGCCTGGCCGGCGACCCCATCGCAGCCCTCCTGGTGGACCGCGACGGCGACCACCTGGTGACGTTCAACAACGAGGCCGGGCGCATCGCTGCCGAGGAATTGCCCGACGGCGTCAGCCTTCACACCGTGCCGTGGCACGGTCAACTGCATGCGGCGGCGGCTGGCCTTGCCGTTGATGGTGACCCTTTGGTGGAAGCAGCCGTCACCGCAGAACTGCGCGCGGCCCGCCAGGAAATGCTCCCGGCCGAGGCTGCCCGCTATGCCGGGCTGTCCGCTGATGCCGCCGCTGCCATGACGGATGTCCTCACCGCGGCAACCCCGGAGACTACGGAGTTCCAGCTCGTCTCGGACCTGGCCGCGCGGATTGTGGCGGTGGGCGCCGAGCCGCTGGTCCTGCTCTGCAACGGTGCTTCCCGCAGCGACTTCCGCCATCCGCTGGCTACGCACTCCCCCATTGGACGGCGCGCCATGGCGGTGGTGTGCGCCCGCCGGAATGGCTTGGTTGCCAACGTGACCCGGTGGGTAGCGTTCGACGCCGGTACGCCCCAGGAGCTCGACGCCGAGGCCCGGATTGCCGCCGTGGAGGCCGACATCTTCCGTGCCACGGTCCCCGGAGCCCGGCTCAATGGGATCTTCGCCGAGATCAAGCTGGCTTACGCGCGGCATGGCTTCGGCGAAGATCAGTGGACGCTGCATCACCAGGGCGGGCCGGCCGGTTATGCAGGCCGCGATCCGCGGGTCACTTCAGAGGCCACGGATACGGTGGTGCTCAACCAGCCCTTCACGTGGAACCCGTCCGGGCCCGGCGTAAAGATCGAGGACACTGTCCTGCTCACGGATTCCGGCGTGCGCGTCCTGACCACCGACGACCGGTGGCCGACCACCGACGTGGACGGCCGCCGTCGTCCGCTGACGCTGCGCCCGTAACGCCTGACTCCTCACACGAAAGGGGCGGGATCACCGGTGTGGTGATCCCGCCCCTTTCGTCTCCCGTGACCCAAGTGGTGGTTTAGCTGAGCGTCAGCACGCCGTCCACACGCCGGGGGATGCCCAGGGGGTTGGCGTCGCGCAGGGCCGGGTGCAGGACGGTCTCCGGAGCATCCTGGTAGGCCACCGGACGCTGGAAGCGGCGTACAGCGGTAGCCCCTACGGAAGTGAACAGCGATGTGGTGGCCGGGTATGGGCCGCCGTGCTGCTGGGCCCAGTTCACGGCAACACCTGTGGGCCAGCCGTCGAACAGGACCCTGCCAGCCAAACCGCTGAGCTGCTCCACAAGTGCGGAGACGTCTTCACCCGGTTCCGCGTGCACCGTGCCCGTGAGGCTGCCCGGAACCTTGGCCAGGGCCGCGGACAGTTCCTCCTGGTTGGCGTACTCGATAAGCAGCGTGGTGGGGCCGAAGCACTCCTCCAAAAGCTCGTCGGGGCGCTCCAGCACGTTGGCTGCACTGGTGGAGAACACCACCGGTGCGGCGCCGTCGGCCAGGCTGTCCTGCTGCACGGTGCCACTGACCACGGCGACACCCGGCTGGTCTGCGACGTTACGGAGTCCGTCCGGGTAGGCCTCGGCGATGCGCTCGGTGAGCATGGCAGCGGTGGGCTTGTCCTTGCTGGCCTCGGCCAGGTGCGAGGCGAAGTCAGTACCGGCCGGGATGAACACGAGTCCCGGCTTGGTGCAGAACTGGCCCGCGCCCATCGTGAATGAACCGGCAAGGCCTGCGGCGAGCTGCCGGCCACGCTCGGCCAAAGCCTCCGCAGTGATGACCACGGGGTTCAGGCTGCCGAGCTCACCGTAGAACGGGATCGGCTCCGGACGGGAGGCCGCGAGATCAAACAGTGCGCGCCCGCCGGGAATGGAGCCGGTGAAGCCAACGGCCTTGATGGCGGGGTCCTGGACCAAGGCGGTGCCCGCCTCGCGGCCACTCACCAGGGCGAAGATCCCTTCCGGCGCGCCGGCCTTGGCCAGGGCATCGGTGACGATCTCGGCGGTCCGCTCGGAGAGACGGATGTGGCCCGAGTGCGCCTTGACGACCACCGGGCAACCCACTGCCAGTGCCGACGCGGTGTCTCCACCGGCCACGGAGAAAGCGAACGGGAAGTTCGACGCCGAGAACACAGCTACCGGACCGATCGGACGCAGGATGCGGCGCAGGTCGGGCTTCGGCGGTGTGGAGGCCGGGTCGGCGTGGTCGATCACGGCTTCGAGGTAGGACCCCTCGGTGATGACCTTGGCAAACAGCCTCAGCTGGCCACTGGTCCTGGCCACCTCCCCGGTGAGCCGGACGGTGCCCAGGCTCGTCTCGGAATCGGCGATGGCCACCAGTTCGGTGACGTTGGCGTCCAGGGCGTCGGCGACGGCGGTCAGCCAGGCCGCGCGCTCGGCATCGGTTGCTGCTGCGGTCACCTTTGCTGCTGCCGTGGCTGCGGCGGTGATGGCTGTCAGGTCAAGAGTTGCTGTACTCAATGCAGTTTCCTTTACTCTCAGGGGCGGCGGTCTCAGATGCGGCGCTCTCAGATGCGGGCAGCGGCGGTGCGGGCGCTCCGGCGAAGTCAAAGCCCAGTCCGGGGCGGCCTGTGCTGCTCAGTGTGCTCTGGCCCTTGCTGTTGTTGATCCGTACCGGCGAAGGCCCGGCCAGTATTCCGAGTTGTTCGAAGGACGCGTCTTCCACGTCCTCCACGCTTACGGTTTCGGCAAGGGTGAGCGCCAGCTGCCCGGAGAGCTCCGGAAGCAGGTGCGGCGCCACCCTGATGCTGTTGGCCCGGGCCAGCTCAACGATCCTGCGGAACGGCGTAATGCCGCCCACCCGGACGATGTTGGGCTGGATGATGTCCACGGCTTCGGCTTCGATGAAGTCGCGGAAACGGTAGATGGTGTGGACGTTTTCCCCCAAGGCAATGGGTACCGGAGAGTGCTTTCGCAAACGCCGGTAAGCCCAGAGATCGTCGGCCCGGATCGGTTCTTCCAGCCATTCCAGTCCGTACTCCCCCAAGACGTCCAAAGCACGGAAGGTATGGGCCAGGTCCCAACGCTGGTTGGCGTCGATCATGAGCAACCGGTCCGGGCCGATGACCTGCCGGACAGCGGCAACGCGTTCGGCATCTTCACGGAGTTCGGGCTTGCCCACCTTGATCTTCACGGCCTGATGCCCGGCAGCAACCCATCGCTGTGCCTGCTCCACGAGCTGCTCCAGGGTGTAATGGAGGTTCACTCCGGAGCCATAAACCTCCACCGATTCCCGGCGTTGGCCCAACAGTCCTGTGACCGAGGTGCCCGCCTGCCGTGCTTTCAGGTCCCACAGGGCCAGGTCCACGCCGGCCATTGCGATGGTGGTGAGGCCTCCCCCACCGGCCTCATGCAGCCGCTTCCAGAGTTGGTCCCACACCATCTCCGGGTTGGCTTCGAGGCCAAGGATGAACGCTGCAATGTCGTAATCCAAGAGGGCTTTGACCGCCTGGGGACCAATGGTGGGTGTCCATGAGAAACCGTGGCCCCTGCCGCCGTCGTCCGTGGTCAGCTCTGTAACGATCACATGGTTCTCGGGTGCCTCGGCGCCCCAGCTGCGCAGCAGCGGAACCGTGATCAGCCGGGTGGTGAGGCCCGTGATGCGGGCCGTCATCAGCTGCCAGCCAGCTCGTGGCCCTTGGCCAGGATGGACTTGAGCTCCAGCAATTGCTCTTCACTGGGGTCCACCAGCGGAGGACGGACCGGGCCAACAGGCAGCCCGGCCAGGCGCAGGCCTGCTTTGATGAGGGAAACGCCAAAGCCCGGGGTCTGGTCGCGAAGCCGGACCAGCGGGGCGTAGAAGCCTTCGAGCAGAGCATGGCGGCGCTCTTCATCACCGGAGACGTAGGCGTCGTAGTAGGCCTTGGCGATTTCGGGGGCCATCGCGAACGCTGCCGAGGAGTAGAGCGGAATGCCGAGGCCACGGTAGGCACCCTGGGTCAGCTCTGCGGTCAGCAGGCCGTTGAACAGGGCGAAGTCGGTGCGGCCGCTGGCGTTGATCGCGGAGACGATTTCCTGGGCCAGGCCGACGTCGCCGATTCCGTCCTTGAAGCCAACAACCTTCGGGTTGGCGGTGAGGTGCGTGATGGCCTCGGCGGTGAACTTGGCCGTACCGCGGTGGTACACGATCACGGGCAGGCTGCTCGCGGCGGCGATGGCCTCGACGTAGGCCACTACACCGTCCGTGGGACCTGTGACGAGGTAGGGCGGGAGCACCAGGAGGGCATCCGCGCCGGCTTCCTCGGCCACTTTGGCTGCCGCGATGGCGTGACCCAACGGTCCACCGGCACCGGAGACCACGGGAACTGCTCCAGCAACAGCCTCGACGGCGGCGGTCACCACGGTGCGGATCTCATCGATGGACAGGGCATGGAATTCGCCAGTGCCGCAGGCGGGGAAGACACCGCCGGGACCGAACGGCAGGCGGGAGGTGATGTGCTCCTTCAGCAACGCCACATCTACGGTGCCGTCTTCAGCAAAGGGAGTGACGGGGAAGAACAGTACGCCGTCGAATTTCATGGGGTCTCCTTGGTTGCTCCCGCCGGGACCAGTCCGGCGTGGTTCTCGTCATTGAGTGCTGCATGGTTGAGTGCTGCGGCGTTCTGGTGGTCAGACGCAGTGTCCGCGCCTTCGTACGGCGGGGTGAGTTCGGTGCGCCACGAACGCTTGGGTTCCCAGCCGAGGAGCTCGCGGGCTTTGTCGATGGAGAACGCCGGGCTGGTGCCGGTCAGGTGTTCAGTGAGCGGTCCGCTGCCAGGCAGGAATAGCGGGAACAATTCCGCCAGGGGCGCGGTAGCCAAGGCATCCTTGGCGCCAACAAAGAAGACCTGGCCGTTGGGGATGCTGTCCATCTTCTGCAAAAGCACGTCCAGGAAGTCAGCCACATCCCGTGCGTCCACATAGTTGAACAAGGCCGGTGCGGACAATGCGGGATCGTCCAGTCGCTGCCGGATGGTGTGCCCCTGTTGCGTCAGGGCGCCTTCCCATTCCTCCGGGGACAGGACGTAGCACGGGCGGAATGCCGCGTACCGGATCTTGTCGCCCTGTGCTGCGGCGAACATCTGCACGGTCTGCTCGGCGATCAGCTTGGACAACGCGTAGGCGTTCCAAGGCTTGGGCGGTGTCTGCTCGTTCAGAGGGAACGACGGCGGCAGCCACCCTGCCGGTGAGCCATAACCCAGGGCGGTGGGGCTGGACGCCGTCACGATCTTCGGGACGCCCGCTTCGGTAGCGGCACTGACCACCGCGTAGGCGAGACGGGTGTTCGTGCTGAAAATGACGTCCTCGGGTGCGCTGAAAGGTACGGCAATAGCAGCGAGGTGGATGACGGCGTCGGGCGCTGTTTCGCGGATGAGCCGCTCCGCTTCCCCCGGTGCCAAAAGATCAGCGGTGTACTGCTCGGCTCCGGCGGGCAGTTGCTCCGCGGGGATGGCGTCCCGGTCCACCGAGATCACCTTGTGGCCGGCGTCTGCCAGTCCAGCCACAACGCTGCGTCCCAGGCGGCCGGAACCTCCGGTAACGAAAATCCTGCTCATGGTCTTGTCCTTGATTGGTAGTGAACCGGTCAGGCCTGGCTGCGGCTGAGGTCGGCGCCGAGTCCCAGTTCGCTGATACGAACGGGCTGGCCGGTGTCCAGGGACTGGTTGCCGGCAATGCCCACCGACACGGAACGGAGTCCGTCGATGTAGCCGGACGGACGGCCCAGTGGATCAATGCCGGGACCATTGAAAAGGTCCGAAAGCAGCAGGTTGTCGCCGCCGCCGTGGCCGCCCTCACCGTTGACGATCGGAACTTCGTAGGCAGCTTCCCAGTGGCGCTGGACCACCAGGCGCTCACCGTTGCGGCGTACGGCATCCTCTTCCTCGATGGGAGTGGCGCTCGGGTCCACCACGGTCTTCTTGTCGGTGCTGGACTCGACGGCGGCGCGTTCCACCACTTCGAGTTCAGCCCGGCCTTCGGTGCCGTTGACGGTGACGCGGTAGCCTTCCCACGGGCTGTGGGCGTTAAGCGAGTAGCTCAGCGTCGGGCCGCCCTGGTAGTCCACCACGAGGGCCAGGTTGTCCTCGATGGTGATGCCCTCGGTGAAGACGTCCTGGTCACGGATGTAGCCGTCGAACTTTTCGTTGTCGTAGTACAGGGCCTTCAGGCGCTCGTCGTCGCGCATGTCCAGGCGGAAGGGATCGTGCTCAAGGCCATCTACGGTGCCGCGCTCCGGACGTGCTCCCAAGCCGCGCTCTGCTGCGTTTTTGTCGCCGTAAAAGCGCAGGCCACCGGAGGCAAAAACGCGCTCCGGAACATCGTTGATCCACCAGTTAACAAGGTCGAAGTGGTGGGAGGCCTTGTGGATGAGCAGGCCGCCGGAGTTTTTCTTTTCACGGTGCCAGCGGCGGAAGTAGTCCGCGCCGTGAACGGTGTCCAGGACCCAGCTGAAGTCGATGGAGGTGACCTTGCCGATCACGCCGTTCTTGATGACTTCCTTCAGTGCCGTGTTGCGCGGCGAGTAGCGGTAGTTGAACGTCACCACCACGTTCTTGCCGGTCTTCGCCACCGCTTCCGTAATACGGCGGCATCCGTCAACGTCAATCGTCAGCGGCTTTTCAACCACGACGTCGGCACTCGCCTCGAGCGCCTCAACAATGTAGTCCGCGTGGGTGTAGTCGGGCGTCGTGACGATGACGCGCTCGATGTCGTTGGACTGGATGAAGCTGGTGAGCTGGCCCGGCTCAAAGGATGCAACGGGTTCTGTTCCGCCAAGCTCCTTGATGAGCTCCTGGTAGAAGTCCACCCGGCCCGGGTTGACGTCGGAGAGCGCAATAAGTTCCGCAACGTCCGAGTGCTGCCCATAGATGGCCCGGATATACATTTCCGAGCGGCCACCGGTGCCGATGAGGGCGATGCGTGTCCGGTGATGGCCTTCAGTCCGGGCAGTGGGTGCGGCCGTTTCGGTCTGGGTCTCGGCTGAGCCGACGGTGACCATGTTTGCCATGAGGGATGCCCCTTTCAAAAGGCAGGAGTGAACCGCTTGACGGCTCGGCTTCGTATGGGAAGAATCATGAGAAAGCGTTTTCTCAGAGCGTTATAAGCTTTGTATCAAGACTCTGGTGGTCACGTCAACCACTGCTCCAACGACGGCGCATTCGGGGGACGACCAATGGGAAGGGGCCACATGGCACGCAGGAACACCAACAGGCGCGTCGGGATAGCTGATGTCGCGGAGAAGGCCGGCGTCTCTCACGCCACCGTTTCACGCGTCATGAACGGTAACGCCGCAGTGGATCCCGGAATCGCGGCGCGGGTTCGGACAGCCGCAGCGGAATTGAAGTACCAGCCCAACCCGGTGGGGCGCAGCCTCGCACTGGGAAAGACGGACACCATCGGCATCGTGGTTCCGGATCTGGCCAACCCCACCTTCCAGGCCATCCTCCGCGGACTCAGTATCGCCGCCGCACAGGATGGTTACCGCGTCCTGATTGCCGACTCGTCCGAAGTCACCAGCGAGGAAGCCATCCTGGCCGGCGAAGCCCGGCGCCGCTGCGATGGCGTGGTCCTTTGCGCACCCCGCATGGCCGACGCCGAACTTGAAGAGCTGGCGCCCACCCTGCACCCGCTGGTGCTCATCAACCGCACCACCATCGCCACCAACACTCCGAGCCTGAGCGTTGACTACGGGCAGGGCATCCAGGAACTGGCGCAGCATCTGGTCTCCCTGGGACACCGCCGCCTCGTTTTCCTGTCCGGCCCCGAGCACAGCGCTTCCAACCGCCAACGCCTGGTGGGCCTGGACCAGTTCCGCGCCGAGCATCCGGAGATCGAACTGCAGATGCTCCACGGTGGATCCAACTTCGATTCCGGCCATGAGTCCACGGAGGCCATCATTGCCAGTGGTGCCACCGGAATCCTGGCCTTCAACGACCTCGTCGCCATGGGGTTGCTCAGCGGCCTGCATGAGCGCGGGGTGCGGGTTCCGGAGGACATCTCCGTGACAGGCTTCGATGACATCCCCTTCGCCAAATACACCACTCCCCCGCTGACCACTGCTGCCGTGCCCATCAACGAGCTCGGAAGCCTCGCTTGGCGGAGAATGCGCGAACAGATCCAGCAAGCCGGCGAAGCCACCACCCAGGCGCAGGACGAGTTCTCGCCCAGGGTGGAAATCCGCAAGAGCACCGCAGCGCCCGCCCTCAAGCCCGCAAGCTGACACTTAGTGCCCATGTCACGCGCGGACATTGGCCTTGAGTGTCACCGGGATGAGGAATTTGCGCCCACTCCGGCTTCTTTGTAGAAACCCTGGATGTGGGCGGCCACCAGCTCGGCTGCCTTGCCGCCGTCGTGATTGTTCACAGCGTCAAGGATGGCGCGGTGCTCGGCCCGGAGCCTTGCGGACGTCGCGTTCCAGTCGGGAAGGTTCCCGGTCAGCTCACCTGCATAGTTCTCGATCGCGCCCCGGAGCGAGGCCATCATGGCGCTGACCACGGCATTGCCGGCAGCCTGCGCGAGCGCCACATGGAAGCGGGCGTCCAAGGCAAGGAAAGTATCGATATCCGGGGCGGCGTCCATCTGCTCCAGCAGCTCCGCCGCTTCCTCCAGCTCCGGCACCCCCACCTTGGCCCTTTCAGCCGCCCAGGATTCCAGCAGGACGCGGGTCTCCACGATGTCCGCCACGGGAAGATGGCGCGTTGCCACGTGCAGCCTCAGCGTGGAACCCAGTGCAGAGCCAGGCTCAGCGATGACCACGGTCCCGGCGTCTTTTCCGGACCCCACGCCGGCACGGACCACGCCCATCGCCTCAAGGATGCGGACTGCCTCGCGCACGGAGGTCCGGGAAACCTTCAATTGCTCGGCCATGGCGCGTTCACCCGGGAGCCTGCCGCCGAGGGCAAGGTCTCCATCGGACAGCTGCTTCTCGATCCATTGCAGGACCAACTCGTGGGTACGCATAACGGAATACTAGTTGATGTGGTCCAACCACATGGATTACAGTGTGGTTAGACCACAGTGGTAAGACCACAGAATTCAAGGGAGCACCGCATGACCGACACCCTCGATCCCAAAATCACGGCCGCGCCCGCCAACGCCGGGAGCGACGAAAACGTGACACGTCCGCCCCAGCCGCGTCCCGCCGTCGTGCTTCCGCCGGCACTGAAGCGCCGCGTCCCCAAGGTTTCCGACCTGGCTCCGCTCATGCAGTTCAAGAAGCCCGAATTCAGCAAGACTGCCCGACTCAAGCGCGCCAGCACCATCTGGGAACTGCGGGACATCGCCAAGCGCCGCACCCCGCAGGCGCCCTTCGACTACACCGACGGTGCCGCCGAAGAAGAGATCACCCTCCGCCGCGCCCGCCAGGCCTTCCAGGACATCGAGTTCCGTCCCGGCATACTGCGCGATGTCTCCAGGATCGATCTCCGCACCGACATCCTGGGCAAGGAATCACGCCTGCCGTTCGGCATCGCTCCCACAGGATTCACGCGCATGATGCAGTCCGAGGGCGAGTACGCCGGCTCGCAGGCCGCTGAAGCCGCAGGCATTCCCTACACCCTGTCCACCATGGGCACTGCGTCCATCGAAGACGTTGCCACGGCTGCACCGAACGGCCGCAACTGGTTCCAGCTGTACTTGTGGACGGACCGCGACCGCTCCCTGGAACTGATCGAACGCGCAGCGAAAGCCGGCAACGACACCCTCATGGTCACCGTGGACACTGCGGTTGCCGGCGCCCGCCTTCGCGATGTCCGCAACGGCATGACCATCCCGCCGGCGCTGACCATCAAAACCGTCCTGGATGCGTCCTACCGCCCGGCCTGGTGGTTCAACTTCCTCACGCACGAGCCCCTGACCTTCGCTTCGCTTTCGCGTTACACCGGCACCGTGGCAGACCTCATCAATTCGATGTTCGACCCCACCCTGACCTACGAGGACCTGGACTGGCTCCGCGAAACCTGGAAGGGCAAGCTGGTAGTCAAGGGCATCCAGACCGTGGAAGACGCCCGCAAGGTAGTGGACCACGGCGCGGATGGCATCATCCTGTCCAACCACGGCGGCCGCCAACTCGACCGCGCACCCATCCCGTTCCACCTGCTGCCGGAGGTCACCACGGCACTGAAGGCGGACAACAGCAAGGCCGCAGTCATGCTGGACACAGGCATCATGAGCGGCGCGGACATCGTTGCAGCCCTCGCCCTGGGCGCGGACTTTGCCCTGATCGGCCGCGCATACCTTTACGGCCTCATGGCCGGTGGACGCGAAGGCGTGGACCGCACCATCCAGATCCTGGAGAAGGACATGACCCGGACCATGGCGCTGCTGGGCGTCAGCAAGGTAGCGGACCTGAACCCGGACCACGTGCGGCTGCTCCAGCGCTGACCGCACCCATGTAAGTAACAGCAACTGTCGCAATGAGCGTTCATTGCGACAGTTGCTGTTGCTCAGTTGGGTAAGGGGGCTAGATCAGGCCCTGGGCCAGCATTGCGTCGGCCACCTTGACGAAGCCGCCGATGTTGGCGCCCACCACGTAGTTCCCGGGCGCACCGTATTCATCAGCGGTGGCGGCGCAACGGTCGTGGATGCCCACCATGATCTCGGTGAGGCGCTGCTCGGTGTGCTCGAAGGACCATGAATCGCGGCTGGCATTCTGCTGCATCTCCAAGGCTGACGTCGCCACACCACCGGCATTGGCGGCCTTGCCCGGCCCGAAGAGGATCCCGGCTTCCTGGAACACGGATACCGCGGACCGCGTGGAGGGCATGTTGGCACCTTCGGCAACCGCGATCAGACCGTTGCTGACCAGCTTGGCGGCAGCATCGCCGTCGAGCTCGTTCTGGGTGGCGCACGGCAACGCTACGGTGCCGTTGACGTCCCACACCGAACCGCCGACAACATGGCTGGCCCCATTACGGCGCGCGGCGTACTCCGTGAGGCGGCCGCGCTCCACTTCCTTGATCCGGCTCAGAAGCGCGACGTCGATCCCCGCCTCGTCCACGATGTAACCGGCCGAATCCGAACAGGCCACTACGGTGGCACCGAGGGACTGGGCCTTGGCGATCGCATGGATGGCCACATTGCCGGAACCGGAGACCACTACGCGCTGACCGTCGAAGGACTGGCCGCGGGTCTTGAGCATCTCCTGGGCGAAGATCACCGTGCCGTAACCGGTGGCCTCGGGGCGAACCAGGGAACCGCCCCAGGAAATGCCCTTACCCGTCAGGACGCCGGATTCGTAGCGGTTGGTGATCCGCTTGTACTGGCCGAAGAGGTAGCCGATCTCGCGACCGCCCACACCGATGTCGCCGGCGGGAACGTCGGTGTATTCACCGATATGCCGGTACAGCTCGGTCATGAAGGACTGGCAGAAGCGCATGATTTCGGCATCGGAACGTCCACGCGGATCGAAGTCCGAGCCGCCCTTGCCACCACCAATGGGCATGCCGGTGAGTGCATTCTTGAAGATCTGCTCAAAGCCGAGGAACTTCACGATTCCCAAGTACACCGAGGGGTGGAAGCGGAGCCCGCCCTTGTAGGGACCGAGCGCGGAGTTGAACTCCACCCGGAAGCCGCGGTTCACGTGGACGCGGCCGGCGTCGTCGGTCCACGGGACGCGGAAGATGATCTGGCGCTCCGGCTCGCAAAGACGCTCCAGGACGGCGCCCTCAAGGAATTCAGGATGGCGATCGTGCACGGGGCCGAGGCTTTCGAAGACCTCAGTGACGGCCTGGTGGAATTCCTTTTCGCCCGGGTTCCGTGCCAACACGGTGTCGCGGACAGCTTCGAGCCTTGAATCCATGCGTGTTCCTATCCTCAGTGCGCCGACCCGCGGCGAGACGATCAGTCCCGCTCATGGTTGCATCGAGGGAGATGGGATCTCCATCCGGAGCCAATGTGACCCTCACCGCTGAGTTAACACAACTGTAGAAAATCGTTGAAAACACAAGGAAACGCAAGGTAAACAAAAACTCACAATGTGACGAGGATCACGTTAAGTAGGGCTGCGCTACCGCTTACGCCCGAACTTGGGAAGGTTGGGCAGGTTCGGAAGGTTGGCCAGGAGGTCAGCAGCCTTAGTGGCAGCGCGGCCTACGGTGCGGCCGATTTGCTGGGGAACGGTGTCGTCGGAGGCGGGGTCAAGGGAGACGGGCGTTCCACTCGCGTGGACCTTGACGGCCTGGCCAATGGCGTCGGCGCGGTTGGGGACTGACGCGACGGCGGCTACGGCGGGAGCCACAGCGGCGGGCACGTCCGTGGCGGCAGCCGCTGAAGTCGCCTCAGCATCAGGCACGACGACGGCGGGAGCCGGGGTTCCGACGTCGAACGTTTCAAGCCAGCTCGCGACGCCGGCAAGCGGCTTGGGATTCAGGGCATAGAAGCGCTTCTGGCCTTGCGCGCGCATGCTGACCAGATCAGCCTCGCGGAGCACCTTCAGATGCTTGGAGATCGTGGGCTGGCTTGCAGCCAGTTCTTCCACCAGTTCGCCTACTGCTTTATCCCCAGAGCGGAGGGAGACCAGGATGTCGCGTCTGGTTGCCTCAGCTATGACGGCAAATACGTCGTCAGTCACCATGCCTCCCACCCTAGCGACATATACGCCAATTGGCATCCCTGTTTCCTGCCGCGACGGGTACCAAATCGTTGACCCATTGGTGGGCCGATGCTACAACGGAGACACGGTCCGTCCGGGCTCCCAGGCCCCGGCCGCCACAAGCACGGGGTGCATGGCCATGACTGAATTTTTCCGGCGTCGCATCTTTGACATCATTGCCGGCGTGTTCCTCGCCTTGTTTGTCCTCGTATGGACCACTGTCCTGGTGCGGGTGGGGACATGGGTGCCCACAGGAACGGCCGAATCTCCGGAGTTGAACGGCGCCTTGGTGACCGCCGCGGGAGTCCTGGCAACGTCGCTGAGTTCACTCACGGCGTCGGCCCTTGGCTTCACCATTTCCGAGGTCAAACGTGACAATGCCGACGCCGGAGCTCCCAGCCCGTTGGTCAGCCCGGCCGACGTGGCCACGAGGCTTTCCGGGCGGGTGATCTTCGCGATCATGGTTTACATGACCATGGGCATGCTGGTCCTGGTGCTGTGGCTCTTCAAGGGGCAGGCCTCCACGGACCTCATTGGCGCGTTCGCGCTCTCGCTGCTCGGGTGGCTGGTAGGGGCCGCCGGGGTGGTTTTCCAGACGGAGAGGACCGGGCTGTAGCTTTCTGGAGCCAAACGTCAGTCGAACCAGGGGTCCAGGCCGTACAGGGGGAAGATTTCCTTACGTGTGGCAATGATGGTCCGGTCCACTTCGTCCGCGGGGTCGTAGCCCACCTCCCAGGATCGCCACCACACGTCCACGTCGTCGCCCATGGACTCCGGAGCCCACACGCCGTAGGTTTCGCGCACATAGGTCCGCCAAGCTTCGGGCACCGGAGTGCTGAGCGGCACTGGGCGTTGCGTCACCATCCCGATCAGGTGGCTCCATGCGCGCGGCACAACACCGGTGACGTCGTAGCCGCCACCGCCCGTAGCGATCCAACGGTTGTCGCAATAGCGGGCGGCAAGGCTTGCGACGGCGGACGCCGCCTCACGCTGTCCGTCGATGCTGAGGGTCAGGTGGGTCAGGGGATCGTCCCGATGGGAATCGCAGCCGTGTTGGCTCACGATCACCTCGGGCTGGAAGGCACCCACGAGCTGCGGGACCACGGCATGGAAGGCCCGCAACCAGGCCGCGTCCCCCGTGAAAGTGGGCAGCGCTACATTGACCGCGGTCCCGGGCGCGTCCGGGCCACCGGTTTCGTTGGCAAAGCCGGTGCCGGGGAAGAGCGAAAGGCCTGTTTCATGGAGGCTGATGGTCATGACGCGGGGATCGTTCCAGAAGATACTCTGCGTCCCATCGCCGTGGTGCGCATCGACGTCGATGCAGACGATCCTTTGCACCCCGCCGTCGAGCAGCCTTTGGATGGCCAGCGCGACGTCGTTGTAGACGCAAAAACCGCTGGCCCGCTCGCGTGCAGCATGGTGCATCCCGCCGCTGAAGTTCACGGCGCGGACGGCCCGACCCGACAGGATGGTGTCAGCGGCCAGCAGCGACCCACCGGCAAGGCGGGCACTGGCCTCATGCATCCCGGCGAACGCGGGATCGTCCTCCGTGCCCAGTCCACGGCCCTCCTCCGGAGTGGACGGATCCTCGCTGACGCGTCGAACGGCCTCAACGTAGCCGGCACTGTGGACCGTTAAAAGTTCGACGTCGGATGCCACAGCGGGTGCCTCGACGGCCACATGCTGGTGTCCGAACAGGCCCAGGGACTCGGCCAGCCGCGCTGTCAGTTCCAGCCGCTGCGGTGCCATGGGGTGGCCGGGGCCAAAATTGTAGGCAGTCATGGCTGGGTCCCACACCACCGTCGTTGGCAGTGCGGAGCGCGTAATGCTGGAAGCCGTTGTCCCAAGCCTGGAGTTCATCCAGAACAGGCTACCTGAGCCTGACGGGCCCTACTGCCCGGTTACGCCGCGGGAATAGTGGTTTACTACTCAGGAAAGCTTGTTCAACCGAGGAAGAGCGCCATGTCTCAAAGCCAGTCGCGGTCCACGAGCCCGGCCAACTGGCAAACCAACCAGCAGGAGCGGGAAGGTCTCTGGATCTTTACCCGCGTGCGCGACTTCATCGACAACATTGCCAACACGTCACCGGCCCGCTTGGCGTTGACCGTCTTCGCTGTAGTGATCCTGGTCTTCACCGGCCTGCTGTCCTTGCCCGCTGCTTCTGCGGCAGGCACTGTCACGCCCCTGCACCAGTCCATGTTCACGGCGGTCTCCGCCGTCTGCGTCACCGGGTTGACAGTGGTTTCCACGGCCACGCACTGGACCTTCTTCGGCCAGTTGGTGATCCTGATCGGTATTTTCGTAGGTGGTCTGGGCACCTTGACCTTGGCCTCGCTGTTGGCTCTCATGGTCAGCAAGCGGCTGGGCGTGCGCGGCAAGCTGATCGCCCAGGAAGCCATGAACAACGCAGGCCGGCTCGGTGAAGTGGGTACCCTGCTCCGGATCGTCATCGTGACCTCAGTGGTGATCGAGGCCGCCTTGGCCATCGTCCTGATTCCCCGCTTCATGGTGCTCGGTGAGAGCTTCTGGCAATCCGTGTGGCACGGCGTCTTCTATTCGATTTCCGCGTTCAACAACGCCGGATTCACGCCGCACTCCGATGGCATCGTCCCGTACGAGACCGATTTGTGGATCCTCATCCCGCTGATGTTGGGCGTGTTCCTGGGCAGCCTGGGCTTCCCTGTGGTGATGGTGCTCCAGCAGAACGGGCTCAATTGGAAAAAGTGGAACCTCCACACCAAGCTCACCATCCAGGTCTCGTTCATCCTGCTGGCAGCGGGCACGGTCCTGTGGGGCCTGATGGAGTGGGACAACGTTCGGACCATCGGCACCATGGACCTTGGCGACAAGATCACCCATTCGCTGTTCGCGTCCGTGATGACGCGGTCGGGCGGCTTCAACCTGGTGGACCAGAACCACATGGAATCCACCACCATGCTCCTCACCGACGCCCTGATGTTCGCCGGCGGCGGCTCGGCGTCCACGGCGGGCGGCATCAAGGTGACCACCATCGCCGTCATGTTCCTGGCCATCATGGCCGAAGCCCGCGGCGACGCCGACGTGAAAGTCTATGGCCGCACCATCCCCCAAGGCACCATGCGCGTGGCCATCTCGGTGATCGTTGCCGGCGCCACCCTGGTATCAGTGGCCGCGTTCCTGCTGCTCTCCATCAGCGGAGCGTCGTTGGACCGGGTACTCTTCGAATCCATTTCCGCCTTCGCCACCGTGGGACTGAGCACCAACCTCAGCGCCGAGCTGCCGCCGTCGGGCGTTTATGTCCTCACCGCTTTGATGTTTGCCGGCCGCGTCGGCACCGTAACCCTTGCCGCCGGCCTGGCCCTGCGCCAGCGCAGCCAGCTGTACCACTATCCGGAAGAGAGGCCAATCATTGGCTAGTACCACGGGGGCTGCCAACCGCCCCGCACACAACGCACCAGTGCTGGTCATTGGCCTCGGCCGGTTCGGATCCGCCACCGCTGAGCAGCTGGTCAAGCAGGGCCGTGAAGTCCTGGCCATCGAGCGCGATCGCACCCTGGTCCAAAAGTGGGCGCCCGTGCTCACGCACGTGGTGGAGGCCGACGCCACCAACATCGACGCCCTGCGCCAGCTCGGCGCCCAGGAATTCAGCTCAGCCGTAGTAGGCGTAGGCACGTCCATCGAGTCCTCGGTGCTCATCACCGTGAACCTGGTGGACCTCGGCATCCAGCATCTGTGGGTCAAAGCCATCACGCCCTCGCACGGCAAGATCCTCACCCGCATCGGCGCCAACCACGTGATCTACCCCGAGGCCGACGCCGGGGTCCGTGCAGCGCACCTGGTGTCCGGACGCATGCTGGACTTCATCGAGTTCGACGACGACTACGCGATCGTCAAGATGTACCCGCCCAAGGAAACCGTGGGCTTCACCCTGGAGGAATCCAAGGTCCGGTCCAAGTACGGCGTAACCATTGTCGGCGTGAAAACCCCGGGCGAGGACTTCACCTACGCGCGGCCGGAAACCAAAGTGTCCGGCCACGATATGTTGATCGTGTCCGGACACGTGGACTTGCTGGAGCGCTTCGCAGCCCGCCCGTAGTATTCAGCCCAGCTGCTTGGTGATTTCTGCTGCGCGGGCGGCAGCGGCGCGGGCACCGTCGGCGATGATCCTGGGCATGCCGCCGTCGTCGAAGGCCATGATGGCCCGCTCGGTGGTTCCCTTCGGGCTGGTGACGGCGACGCGAAGTGCGGTGGGATCCGCGCCCGGTTCGGCCAGCATGAACCCGGCGCCTGCCACGGTTTCGCGGGCCAGCATGACGGACAGCTCCTGGTCCAGTCCGAGCTCGACGCCGGCCGCAGCCATGGCCTCGGCCAGATAGAACGCGTAGGCCGGGCCGGAACCGCTGATGGCGGACAGCGCGTCCACCTGTTCTTCGGGAATCTCCACCACAGTGCCGGCACCAGCCAGCGCCGTCTTGGCTTTTTCGAGCTGCTCAGGCGTGCAATGGGTTCCCGGCGAGACAGAGATGACACCGCGGCCCAGCCTTGAAGGCGTGTTGGGCATGGTCCGGATCACCGGCTGGCCGTCAGGCAGCGCTGCTTCGAGCTGGGCGATGGAAACCGCTGCGGCGACGCTGACAACAATCGTGTCCTTCGCCAGGGCCGGGCTGATCTCGCGAGCCAGGTCCAGGATGCCCACCGGCTTGACGCCCAGGATGACCATGCCGGAGCCCTTGGTGGCCAGCTTGTTGTTGTCAGGCTCCTCTTCGCCCGCGATGGCCATGACGCCATGGCGCTGGGCGAGTTCATCGGCCCGCTCAGCCCGGCGGACGGTGGCGACAATGTCTGACGGGTCCGTCCCTGCGGCGAGCAGGCCTCCCAGGATTGCTTCGTTCATGGATCCACAGCCAAGGAATGCGATTCGGTTGCTCATGGCTCCATCATGGCAGTTGGCCTTGGACGGGGTCTAACGGATTCCAGATTCCCAGCTTGCTCACAAGGTTATTGCAGGCAGCACTCATGGTTGGTCCGTAACTTAGTAGTTACCTCATTGAGGGTGCGAGTGATGAGGCGGGCATGGGGATGTCCGCCACAAGCACCGGTGGCCGGGCGGGTTTTCCCCCATTTCCCGATTCGGCCGCCGGTGCTTTCGCTTTTAACCGCTGATACGGCTGCCGTCGTCCCGCAGTCAGCCGCCTGACACACCCGTGAAGGGCGCGTCAGGCGGACAGACTAAGGATCAGCGCTCGACGCCGTTAGTTGTCTACGCTGCGCAGCAGCGGAACGCTCAGGTGCTGCCGCGCGAAGCGCAGTGTTTCCGCCAGCATTTCCTCACGCTCCCCCGCTACCTTCGCCTTGCGGGTGGAAATCTCCGCCACCACCACGCCGTCGAAACCCGTGGATGCCAAATGCTGGAGGGCGTCCGCGCACTGCTGCGTACCGGTACCGGGCACCAGGTGCTCGTCCTTGCCGGACCCCGACCCGTCCGTGAGGTGGACGTGCCGGAGCTTGCTGCCCAGCGCCTTGATGGCTTCCAAACTGTTGGCCCCCGCAGTGGCTGCGTGCGAGAAGTCCCACGTGACGTCGTCGTAATCCTGGCCGAGTGGATCCCAGTGCGGCAGGTACGCCACCGCTTCCCGTCCGCGGACACGCCACGGGTACATGTTCTCCACGGCGATATGCACCTGGTACATGGCCGCGATCTCCCGCACGCCTTCCACGAAATTCTCTGCGTAGTTGGACTGCCAGCGGAACGGCGGGTGGACAACTACGGTGTCGCAACCAACGTCCGCGGCCATCTGGCACGACTTCTCGATCTTGTTCCACGCGGTGCCCCACACCTGTTGCGTCAGCAGCAAGGTGGGCGCGTGAATGGAGACGATTTCCTGGTGGTAGCGGTGGCTCAATTGGATGAGGGCGTCCGGGTTCTGGCTCACCGCGTTGTTGGTGACCATCACCTCCACGCCCTCGTACCCCAGGTCCTGCGCCACGGCAAAAGCGTCGTGGACGCTCAAGGGGTAGACGGACGCGCTGGACAGCGCTACGGGGATCTGGCGGTCATTCACTTCAGGTTCGACGTCGTTGCTCATCTCAGGAGGCCAGCCCGCCTGCCACGGGGGCTGGGATTGGTGCAGGGGACGGGGTGTTTACGGGGACAGGAAATTCCTTGATTCCGGGGTGGGGCTCGTTCTTTTCCACCGTTTTGGCACCGTCCTTGGCTGCTTTCTTTTTGGACTTGTCCTTCTTCCGCTTGCCCACATGTGGAGCCGGGTCGAGGGCCTCTTCGAACACCAGCTGGTCCAGTCGCCGCAGGATCAGGCCTTCCCGCAGCGCCCATGGACAAATTTCCATGGTGGGGAACTCAAAGAGCTCCAGCGCAGCCTCGGCCACCAGTGCGCCTGCCAACAGTTGGCGGGCACGGGCATCCGAGACACCCGGGAGGTACAGCCTGTCCTCCACCGTCATGGCGGAAATGCGCTGGGCCCAAAGGCCGAGGTCGGCTGCGTGGAGTTCGCGTTTCACGTATGGTCCAGCTGCACTGGGAGCGGCACCGGCGATGCGGGCCAGCGAGCGGAAGGTCTTGGAGGTGCCCGCGACCAGGTTCGCGCGTCCCAGCTCGTGGAAATTGCGGACCACAGGCTTCAGGGTGGAACGGATGTAGCGACGCAGTTCCTTGACGCTCTTGGCTGTTGGCGGATCATCGTGGAGCCAGTCCCGCGTCAGGCGGCTGGCACCCAGGGGAACGGAGGTGGCGAACTCAGGGAGTTCGTCCGTTCCGTAGGCCATCTCAAACGAGCCGCCCCCGATGTCCAGGTCCAGGATGGCCCCTGCGCCCCAACCATACCAACGGCGTACAGCGAAGAAGGTCATGGAGGCTTCTTCACTGCCCGTGAGTTCCTGGAGGGTCACCGTGGTTTCGTGTTTCACCCTGGCCAGGACCTCCGGGCCGTTGGTGGCCTCGCGGATGGCGGACGTACAGAACGCCAGGAGGTCCTCCGCTTTGTGGCTGGCCGCGAACTCCCAGGCTTCCAGCACAAACTCGATGAGCTCATGCTGGCCGGCGTCATTGATGTTGCCGTCACCGTCAAGGTATTGCACCAAGGACAGAGGACGTTTATGGGATGCGAAAGCCACCGGACGCGCGCCCGGATGAGCATCCACAAGCAGCAGATGGACGGTGTTGGAACCGATGTCTAGAACGCCAAGACGCATTCTGCCATTATTCACCGATTCGAAGCCCGTGAAGCAACTTGGCGACGACGTTTCGTCGACGGAAGAGTGGCCGGATGGTTGGTCCGCCCTATTCCGTGGGCTCCCCTACTTCGTCAGCGCGCTTGAAGTCGCGGCGGATGTTGGCGATGCCTTCGGGATCAATTTCGAAGCCGAACTCGCTGCCCGGGTTGATGACCATGCCCAGTTCATCACCGATGTTGCCGAGGATCGCCGAGCCCATGGTGCCCAGGACGTGCGGGGCTGCTTCGAGGAAGCGCTCATCGACGCGGCTCGGGTGGCTGAAGACTGCCAGGACGGGCTGGCCGTCGGCGTTGGAGAGCACCAGCGGCTCCACCGACGAGTCAGGGCCGTCCACGGCTTCGGAGCTGACCAGGTAGACCTCGTTGTTGAGGAAAGCGAGGATGACATCCACCGGGTTGGCGTCCGGCTGCTCGGCCGAGGCGAGCTTCGCCTCGAGGTCGTTCAAGGGTTCGTTGTCCGGTGAAACAGTCTGTTCAGTCATGGTTCTACTCGACCACGATGCCGGCCGGGACGCAATTCGCGCATGCTGTCCCGGCCTTCGCTGAAGCTACTTCTTGGCTGCGGTCTTCCTGGCCGGCGCTTTGCGGGTGGTGGTCCGCTTGACCGGGCCCTTGGCCCTTTTTTCAGCCAAAAGTTCGACGGCGCGTTCCCGGGTCAGTTCCTCCAGCGAGGTGGTGCGCGGGACCGTGATGTTGGTGATGCCGTCTGTGATGTACGGGCCGAACCGGCCTTCCTTCACCACGATGGTCTTTTCCGAAACAGGGTCCGGGCCGAACTCGGCAAGCGGCGGTACAGCCGCACGGGCTCCCCGCTGCTTGGGCTGTGAATAGATCTCCAGTGCCTGTTCCAAGGTAATCGTGAAGATTTCCTCTTCCGAACCGATGGAGCGGGAATCCGTGCCCTTCTTCAGGTACGGACCAAAGCGGCCGTTCTGCACCGTGATGGGGTTCCCATCAGCATCCTCACCGAGTACCCGCGGCAGGCTCATGAGCTGCAGCGCCTCGTCAAGGGTAACCGTGTCCACGGTCATGGACTTGAACAGCGAACCTGTGCGCGGCTTGGCCTTGACGGGCTTCTTGGGCGGCTTCGGCTTGCCGTTCTTGTAGTACTCAACCGGCTGGTTTGCCAGCTGTTCCTCGGTCATCTCCGGGATGATCTCGGTGACGTATGCCCCGTAACGGCCGTTCTTGGCCACCACGGTGTGCCCGGTGTGGGGATCAGTGCCCAGGACGCGTTCCTCCGGGGCGGCAGTCTCCATCAACTCAATGGCTTTGGCTGCCGTGAGTTCATCCGGGGCAAGTTCCTCGGGGACGTTGGCCCGAGAGGACTCAACTACCTCGCCGGTCTTCTGGTCGATGGTGGGGATCGAGCTTTCCAGGTAGGGCCCGAACTTGCCTACGCGGAGTGTGATGCCGTCAGCGATGGGCACGGAGTTGATCTCGCGGGCGTCGATTTCGCCGAGGTTGTTGACGATGCTCAGCAGGCCCGGATCGGCGTCTTCACCGTAGTAGAAGTGCTTGAGCCAGGCAGCGCCTGCGGCCTGGCCATTGGCGATCTTGTCCAGGTCGCCTTCCATGTCCGCGGTGAACTCGTAGTCCACGTAGTCCGTGAAGTGCTGTTCCAGCAAACGGATCACCGAGAAAGCGATCCAGCTCGGAACCAGGGCGGAACCCTGTTTCCGGACATAACCGCGGTCCTGGATGGTGGAAATCGTGGAGGCATAAGTGGACGGACGGCCGATGCCCCGCTTTTCCAGTTCAGCAGTCAGCGATGCTTCTGTGTACCGCGGCGGTGGCGACGTTTCGTGTCCCACAGCCTGGATTTCCGATGCTTTAAGGGAGTCGCCCTTGGCAACATTGGGCAAGCGACGGGCTTCGTCCGACTCGTCGTCGCCCCGGCTCTCGTCCTTGCCTTCTTCATAGGCCGCCAGGAAGCCGGGGAAGGTGATGACGGTACCGGAAGCCGAGAATTCGGCGTCGCGTCCGTCTGCCGCCACCGCACCGAGGCGGATGGTGGCGGTGGAGCCCTTGGCGTCGGCCATCTGCGAGGCGACGGTGCGCTTCCAGATGAGCTCGTACAACCGGAACTCATCGCCGCTCAGCTGCTTGGCAACCTGTGCCGGGGTGCGGAAAGAGTCTCCTGCGGGACGGATGGCCTCGTGCGCTTCCTGCGCGTTGGCTGCCTTGTTGGCGTACACGCGGGGGCTCTGGGGCACGTACTCAGGGCCGTAGAGCTCGGCGGCCTGGCGGCGGGATGCCGTGAGGGCTTCATCGCTCAACGCCGACGAGTCGGTACGCATATACGTGATGTAGCCGTTTTCATACAGGCGCTGGGCTACCTGCATGGTGCTCTTGGAGGAGAAGCGCAGCTTGCGGCCGGCTTCCTGCTGCAGCGTCGATGTGGTGAACGGTGCGGCCGGACGGCGGGTGTACGGCTTGGTATCTACGGAGCGTACGCGGAATTCGGCGTTTTCCAGGCCCGCGGCCAAGGACGTGGCCAGTTCCTCGTTGAGGTGCACCACTGTGGAGGAGGTGAGCTGGCCGTTGTCATTGAAGTCACGGCCACTGGCAACCTTGGAACCGTCCACAGCAGCAAGCTTGGCCTTGAAGGAACCGGAGTCAGCACCGAACTGGCCGGTGAGGTCCCAGTAGGAGGCTGCCCGGAAGGCCATGCGTTCACGTTCTCGGTCCACCACCATACGGGTCACCACGGACTGCACACGGCCGGCCGAAAGCCCGCGGGCAACCTTGCGCCACAGGACAGGAGAGATCTCGTAGCCATACAGGCGGTCGAGGATGCGGCGGGTTTCCTGGGCATCCACCAAAGCGGTGTCCACATCGCGCAGGTTGTCCATGGCGCGGTGGATGGCTTCCTTGGTGATTTCGCCAAAGGTCATGCGATAGACGGGAACTTTGGGCTTCAGGACCTCCAGGAGGTGCCACGCGATGGCCTCGCCTTCGCGGTCCCCATCGGTTGCGAGGTAGAGCGCATCAGCGTCTTTCAGCTGGGCCTTTAGCTCGGCAACCTTCTTCTTCTTGTCCGGGGAGACAACGTAGTACGGCTTGAAGTCGTTTTCGATGTCGACGGCGAACTTGCCCAGCGAGGTCTTCTTCAGTTCTGCAGGGAGATCAGACGGCTGCGGGAGGTCCCGGATGTGGCCGATGGAAGCCTCGACGATGAAGCCTTCGCCAAGGTACTTGGCGATGGTCTTACTCTTGGCGGGAGACTCCACGATCACGAGTTTCTTGCCGGTTTTTGCCTTGCTGGGCACGGTGCTCCTACAGAAAAAATGTGTAATTGGGCTGGTGCCCATATTGGCCTAGTTCACCATAGTTTGCAGAATCCTGCGTTTTGGTACGGAAACCAGGGCGGTCATTCGGTGACCAGGCCGGAGGGTTATTGCCCGGGCGCCACGCGGTCATCCGGGATCATTGACCACAAGGTTGCCACACGTTCGGCACCTTCCGGAATCTGCGTGGGATCCTCGAGTTCGTACTCCCTCACGACCTCGCGGATTCTGTCCGCCAGTTCCTTCCGTTGCGGGTTGGTGAGATAAAGCAGGTTGCTGGAGAGGACCACCGATACCGGCTCGTCTCCCCCTTCACCACGCTGGCGGCGCTCCCCCCGGGCTTTCGCGAAGGCAGAAGCGCGTCGACGGAACGCATCGAGCTCCAGGTCAACCACGGCAATCTCTGGGCTGGCGACACTGCCTCCCGAGATGGTGAAGTCTGTTCCGGCAGCCTTCCAACGCCGCTCGCGTGCATCACCGGCGTTTTCGGCCGGTGCCACGATTCCCCATTTCTGGAGGGCGCGGAGGTGGTAGCTCATGGCGCTGGGGGTCAGGCCGGTCCGGGCAGCGAGTTCGGTTGCTGTGTGGCTCACCTGGGTGGCGTAAAGCTCAGAGATGACCTCGATGCGGGCAGCGTGCGCCAAGGCGCGGATAGCCTTGGGATCGGTGATCTCAACCGTCTTCTCGGCCCGCTTCCGCCGCGGAACGTCGCCTGACGTTTGGGATGTCTCGTTGTTCGCAATCACTTGATCAGTGTAGTCAGGGTCACTTGCGGGACCATCGGAGTTCATCGCCGGCGGCGTCGCGTCGCTGCTCATTCGCTGGTCTGCGTCGGGTCCGGAAGCAGGAAACCTTCAAGGACGAGGTTGGTGACATCCCTGTACAGGCCCTCCGTGAAAGCATCCTCGTCAAAGTCCTCGTCGCCTCCCAACAGCGAGACCAGGGCCGCCACGATCTGGCGGACCGACAACTCTCCGTCGCAGGCAGAGGCGAACCCTGCAAGCTCCGTGCTGAGCAGGTTGGTCCTGCGGAGGCCTGCACCCTGCCTCAGGAGAATGACACCAGGATGGGCAGCTCCGGGTCGCTGGTGGCGTTCTTCGGTTACGTCCTCCGCTACAACCAGATGCGCGTCGGCCACCGGGGTGGCGGCCACCCAATCGGCCCGTTCCACGGCCGCGCCCAGATGCGGTCCGATGGGTTGTTCGATGGGATAGGTGATCTCTTCGAAGCGGCTGATGGTGGACCGGTGTCCTGGCCCAGGGCGGCGCAGCCAGATCATGCCGAAGCCCACCCCTTCCACGTTCCTGGAGGCGAAGTCGTCCAGGTATGCAGCGTACGACTCCTTGTACTGCTCACGGTCACGGTTCTGGGAGGCATCCTGCAGCCAGGTCTCGGCGTACTGTTCCGGATCCACTTGCTCGCGCTGGATGAACCACACGTCAAGACCCGAGTCCTTGAGCCATGCATTGGGACGGTCCTTCCAGTCCGACCCCTCGGTAACCTCCCAGTTGCCCAGCATTTGTGCGGTGCCGCCGGGTTCCAGGACGCTGGCGAGTGATTGCACCAACGAAGCCACGATCCCGTCACCCGGAAGTCCGCCGTCGCGGTAGGTGAACTGGTCCGACGACAATTCCCCGCCCGTCCTGGGTGTGATCACGAAGGGAGGGTTGGACACCACCAAGCCGAACTGTTCACCCTCCACAGGGTCCAGGAGCGATCCCAGGCGAAGGCTTACCCGGCTCTCCAAGTTCTGGGGATCCAGGTCAAGCTCCGCCGCATTCAGCAGCAGATTGAACCGGGTAAATGCCAGTGCCCTTGGGGAGATGTCCGTAGCTGTAACGTGCTCGCAATGGTGCAGCAGGTGGAAAGTCTGGATCCCGCAGCCAGTCCCCAGGTCCAGGGCGCGTTTGGTGTGTTGCCTGAAAGTGGTTTGGACCAGCGTTGTGGAGGCGCGGCCAATGCCCAGGACATGGTCATGACGCAGGACTCCCGCCTGTTGGTGGGCTGCGAGGTCACTGGCGACCCAGAGTTCGGCGCCACCGCTGCCGTCTGCATTCGCGTCCCAACCGTACGGTCGCAGGTCTACCGTGACCCGGACGACCTCGCCATCCACAGCGGCCAAGCCGAGCTCCACGAGTCCTTGGGTACGGATTCCGGGCAGGGCGGAGTCAACGTCGGCCACGGACTGTGGGACGGCCAGAAGCCAGAGACGGACAATCACAGCCAGCGACCGGACCGCGGGATCGTGCGAGTCTTTCAACCGCTCGGTGGCCAGGAGCGCAGGAACCACTTGGTCCCTGCCAAGCGCTGCTGACGCCGACTCCCCCAGCAGGGCAGCCACGCCATCCACGGTGTAGGAGAGGGCGAGAAGGTCCCGGGCAAGCACCTGGAGCAGTGCGGGTTGGTCGCTTCGGGGAGCATCGTCAGTGTTGCCGGCGGTAAACAGGAATGCAGTGTCAGTCACCCTGCAAGTGTAGGGGCGGCCTCCCGGGCCGGGTGGTCCCCTACCGGGCTATGTGGACAAAGGACGCCGCTGGAACCCGGTAGCGTGGAATCATGCTCAACTTCTCCTCCACAAGGCGCCGCGCGGGCCTTGGTGCCCTGGCCGCTGGTGTCCTGCTGGGGGTCGCCGCCTGCCAGGCGCCGGTCAACATCGCAGATGCAGACGTTCCCGCTTGGAAGGAAAAGGTCCTCCCGGCAGCAAGCGGCGCGGTCTTGGAGGACTCCGGCAAGATCCTCAACCGGGACCCCTTGGTCAAGGAATCGCCCAGCGTGTCCGCCGGGACCTATACGCTCACCATGGCGTGCGACGGCGGCGGCAAGGCCTACTTCGCCGTCTCCTTGAGCGGAAACAAAATCGCCGATGCGGCTGCAGCATGCAACGGCAGCCTCGATGTGGTGAAAATCAAAGTGCCTGCTGCCGGCCCCCTCAACATCTCGACCAGCAGCGTCGATGCCCCACTGATCTACGCTTATCACCTGGCTCCGACGGCAGGCTAGAAGCCCCCGGATTCTTCCTCCAACAAGCCTTCAGACAGCGGCCGCCCGGGCGTAAAGTCAGTGCATGGGCAGCAAGGCAGCTTGCTCGGTGATGTCACAGCGGCTGGCGAGGGCCGCCGTCGTGCTTCTCGTTGTCCTGAGCGGAGGCGTAGCCGGTTGCGAATACACCTATGAGGACGGCGGCAGGCCGGAGGCCACCGCCACCTCCACTGCAGGAAACGTCGCCCTTCCACCCGATCCGGCGCTGGAAGACACCGTCAGCGGCGATGCCCTGGAAGAATGGGCAAAGGCTGCGCTGCCTGAGTCGCAAGGTCAGTCGTTCTACTCCAGCAGCGGCTATCTGAACCCCGGTGAGTCCAAGTCCGAGCAAACAGTGCAGCTGCCCGGAGGAACATACGCCGTGACGCTGGCATGCCGTGGCACCCGCCGGGTCACGTTCGCCGTGACGCTGAACGATGTGGCTCTGGTGGACCTGACGTTGGGGTGCGCCAACGCGCGGGTCAGCGTTGTCCAACTGGACAAGGACGCCATCCTGTCCATCACCGTCGGGTCCAGGTCCGATGCCAATTTCGCCTACCGTGTGAGCAGGCTTTGAGACCGCGCTAAGCGGCTTCGCAGCCTCCGGGGCAGCGCAGCGTTTCCGGGCTTGAGGCGCATTCGGCACAGTACAGGGTCAGAGTGCGGCAACTGAGGTTGGAGCAATTCTCGAACTTGTTGGTGGGGGCAGCGCAGCGGACGCATTCGCCGATGGTTTTGGCGTCCTCGCTGAACTCGACGTGCATGCGCTTGTCGAAGACATAAAGGGAACCTTCCCAGAGCCCTTTGTCCTTGAACGTTTCTCCGTAGCGGACAATCCCGCCATCCAACTGGTAGACCTCTTTGAAGCCCCTGTTGACCATCAGGCTGGATAGGACTTCGCAGCGGATTCCACCGGTGCAATAGGTGACGACCGGTTTGTCCTTGAGGTCGTCGTACTTGCCCGAATCCAGTTCCTTGATGAAGTCGTGCGTGGTGTCCACGTCCGGAACGATCGCATCCTTGAACTTGCCGATCTGTGCCTCGAACGCGTTGCGTCCGTCAAAGAACACCACGTCCTCGCCACTGGACTTCCTTGCCTCCACCAGCGCGTGGAGTTCCTCCGGCTGGAGGTGCTTGCCGCCGCCCACCACGCCGTTGTCATCAACCTTGAGTTCCCCGGGAGCACCGAACGACACGATTTCATCGCGGACCTTGACGCTGAGACGCGGGAAATCTGCGGCACTTCCCTCCGACCATTTGAAGTCGATCCCATGGAAGCCCTTATATTCACGCGTGGTCTTCACGTACTGCTTCATGTTGTTCAGCTCGCCGCCCACCGTGGCATTGATGCCGTCCTTCGAAATGAGGATCCGACCGGTGAGGCCCAGTTTTTCGCACAGGGCACGCTGCCATAGACGCACGGCGTCGGGGTCGGCGATCGGGGTAAAGCCATAGAAGAGGACGATTCGGTTCAAAGCCACTATTCAAGGGTACTTGGTGCAGTAAAATCGCCGACCGGCCACGCTTCAGGCCCGTCCGGCACCGCGCCTGCCGATAGGAGAAGTCACAATTCCATAAGCAAGCATTCCGGGGCTGATCCGGCTCTGTTGCTTCATGATGCGCTGGCATACTCTCTCTACATGAGTCCAGACGCCTTGGTTGAAGACATTGCGCACCTTTTGGAAGTCTGGGTAGCCGGCTGGTCCGGCTGCCGCGGCTATGAGTCACGCCAAGAAGGCCGCTTCCCTGCTGCGCTTCGCGCCGACAAAACCGGTGACTGGGAGTATTTTGCCCACGATCCCTCGGACGAAGAGTTCACCGCCCTTGCGGCCAAGACCGCAGAAGCCCCCACCCGGATCCTGACGGTCCTCACCAACGACGTCCAACGGTACAAGTACCTGGCTGAACAGCACGGGCTGACCGTGACGTCCGCATCGCAAACCATGATGATCGTGGACATGGAAACCCAGGATTCCGAGGATCCGTGGCTGCCCGACGACGACCTTGAACTCGCTACCTCCGAATCCAACGGAGTCCACTACGCCGTGGTCCATTCCGGCGAGCAGGTGGCCGCCAGCGGACGGGTCTTCGTAGTGGACGGTACTGCAGTCTTCGACAAAATCGTCACCGAACCGGACTTCCAGCGCCGTGGGCTGGGAAGCTTTATCATGAAGGCCCTCGCCGCCCAGGCGTTCTCGCATGATGTGGAGAACGGGCTATTGCTGGCATCCCTGGACGGCCAGAAGCTCTACTCCCATCTTGGCTGGGACGTGGTGTGCCACGTTCTCATGATGTCCGCCAGCGGCACCGAAGGATCGGACCTTTCAGGAGCGTAGCTTCTGCTTCCGACGGCTGGTTGAGCCAAGTTCGACGGCGACGCCCTCGGGTGCCGCCGTCGGCGTGCCCGCACAATGACAGAATGATTCGGTGGCTGCACCTCATTCATTGATCTCCCTGCTGGGCCGGACGCCGGACCCTGAGCAGTTGCGCCATGTCCATACCATTCCCGCCAGGAAGGCCGTCAACGAGCCGTGGCCGGGCTGGGTCCACCCCGACGTCGTGGGGGCATACGAGGCCTTGGGGATCCGCGAACCGTACCGGCACCAGGTCCAGGCCGCCGACCTCGCCCACTCCGGACAGCACGTGGTCATCGCCACTGGAACGGCATCCGGAAAGTCGCTCGCCTACCAACTGCCGGCTTTGGACGCGATACACCGTTCCGAATTGCGAGTCCTGGCCGACCCAGGGAAGATCCACGACGACGGTGCCGTCACCCTGTACTTGTCCCCCACCAAGGCACTGGCGGCCGACCAGCTTGCCGCGATCCGCTCGCTGAAGCTGCCCACCGTAAGAGCAGAGACCTACGACGGCGACACCGACGTTGCGTCGCGCCGTTGGATCCGTGATCACGCGAACTTCATCCTGGCCAACCCGGACATGCTGCACTTCGGAATCCTGCCCAACCACACCTGGTGGGCAAAGTTCTTCCGTCGGCTGCGCTACGTGATTGTGGACGAGGCCCACAGCTACCGCGGTGTCTTCGGCTCCCATGTGGCCAACCTGATGCGGCGGCTCCGGCGGATCTGCGCCTACTACGGTGCAGGAAACACGTTCCCCGAGCCGGTGTTCATTGCCGCGTCTGCCACTGCCTCCGACCCCGGCGTTTCTTTTGGCCGGCTCATCGGCGCCCCTGTCAGGGAGGTTTCCGAGGACTGCTCGCCCCACGGGTCCACCACAGTTGCCTTTTGGGAGCCGGCGCTCACGGACGTCAAGGGTGAGAACGGGGCCAAACAGCGGCGGACCGCCGTAGCCGAAACAGCGGACATTCTGGCAAACCTCGTGTCCTCGCGCGTGCGCACCATCGCATTCATCAAGTCGCGCCGCGGAGCCGAGTCCATTGCCTCCATCACCAAAAGACTCCTCGACGAGGTGGACCCCAGCCTGCCGGGGCGGGTTGCTGCCTATAGATCCGGGTACCTGCCCGAAGAGCGCCGGGCCTTGGAGCAAGCCCTGAGGTCCGGTCAGTTGCTGGGCGTTTCCAGTACCTCGGCCTTGGAACTGGGCATCGATATTTCGGGGCTGGATGCGGTGCTGGTGGCTGGATGGCCGGGCACCCGGGCTTCGCTTTTCCAACAGATTGGCAGGGCCGGGCGGGCAGGACAGGATGCCATCGCCGCTTTCGTGGCCAGCGACGACCCCTTGGACACGTACCTGGTGAACCATCCCGAGGCCATCTTTGACGTCTCTGTGGAAGCCACCGTCTTTGATCCCGGCAATCCGTACGTGCTTGGTCCCCATTTGTGTGCCGCGGCCGCTGAGTTGCCGATCGGGCCGGCCGAGCTCGATCTGTTTGGCCCCACCTCCGAGGGGCTGCTGGACCGTCTTGTGGTCCAGGGATACCTCCGCAAACGGCCTGCTGGTTGGTTCTGGACCCATCCGGAGAGTGCTGCCGGAATGGTGAATCTCCGGGCGGACGGAGGCGGTCCGGTGAGTATCGTTGATGCCGAAACAGGATCGCTCCTGGGGACCATGGATTCGCCGCAAACCCACTATCAGGCCCACACGGGTGCGATCTACGTCCACCAAGGTGAAAGCTACCTGGTGGAGGACCTCAACGAAGCCGACCATTGCGTGATGGTGCGCCGGGTCAACCCCGACTTCTACACCACGGCGCGCGACGTGACCCAGATTGAGGTCCTCGAAACGTCGCGCTCGGTCCAGTGGGGCGACATCACCGTGCATTTCGGCGACGTCAAAGTGACCACGCAAGTTGTCTCCTTCCAACGCAAGGCCCTGATTTCCAACGAGATCCTCGGTGAAGAACCCTTGGAATTGGGCGCCCGTGACCTGTTTACCAAGGCCGTCTGGTTTGTGGTGGATAACCGCTCTCTTCATGGGGCAGGTCTGGTGGAAGCCGAGTTCCCGGGGGCGCTTCATGCGGCCGAACACGCCGCCATTGGGCTTCTTCCCTTGGTTGCCTCCAGTGACCGCTGGGACATCGGCGGCGTCTCCACTGCCCTCCATGCCGACACCGGTGTGCCCACGATTTTCGTCTACGACGGTCATCCAGGTGGCGCCGGGTTCGCTGAGCGGGGCTTTGAAAAGGCCAAGATCTGGTTGACTGCAACCAAAGAAGCCATCCAGGCCTGTGAGTGTGACAGCGGCTGCCCGTCCTGTGTCCAGTCCCCCAAATGCGGTAACAAGAACAACCCGCTGGACAAGGCAGCCGCCATCACGCTGCTGGGTGTGTTGCTGAAGGACGCCATCTAGGCCCCCATAGGTTGACCCTGCGACCACGGACGCCTACGGGGGTGGCCCTGCCCGCGCCCGTCCCGTGGCGACTCCCCAGTCGAAGGGATGAGCCAACTCGGTAGCCACGTCAGCTACGTTCCCTCCGGTTACGGTGCAGGATGTAACTGTTGCATCGTGCCGCGCCGCTACTTCGGAGGCCACCGCACACGGTTCCCCTGAAGTGAGGCCCCTGGCAGCATCGGCGGCGGCGAGCGCAGCCAGGTCCGCAGCGGACGCAGCCCTGGACTCCATCACCCCTGCCTGGGCCAGGACCAGGACGCCCACGAGCAAGGCCATCACCACTGCACCCAGTGTCAGCGCGAGAACTGTTCCCGCCCCGCGCTCAGGAGGGACAACAGGTAGTGAAAGCGGGTTCATGGGATGCCTGCCCTTGAACCAGCTGGTTCGGCACCAGCCCCCGAACCCGTTGACTCTGCGCGGGCGGAGGCCGACGCTGTCAACGTCCAGGGGATCAGCGATCCCACGGCTCCGCCTACCCGGGCCGAGGCTGTCACCGTGAGCCACCCGGAGTCGTCGGTGACAGAGGAACTGACGCCGTCACCGGCAAGCCGCCTCACAATTCCTTCCACGGCACCACCTGTCTCGCCCCGCGCGGAGGCCCGGGCTCCTGCCGTAGCAGCTTCCTCCAGCCGCAGTTGTGTGATCCCCGCAGCACCGCCTGCCAGCAGGAAGGCCAAGAGCAAGACCACGGCCGGCAAGGCAACGGCGAACTCCGCAGTCACGGCGCCCGACTCCTCCCCTCCCTCCTTCCGGCTGGATGATGGTCCGGCCTTCTGGCCGGATGTTGGTCCGGCACAGGCGGCAGATGACCTCCCGCCGGCAGGCAGTACGTGCGTCATGGCAAGGACAGGGCCGTGCGAATCAAGTTGAGCAGGAAGCCGCGGACTTCTTCGCTCCGAAGGAGGACCACCAATAGCCCTGCGAGCCCCACTGCGGCGAGGGTAGCGATGGCATACTCGGCCGTGGCCATACCGCTCTCCGAGCCAGGAAGCATTTCCCGTGTCCGGCGACGTTCATGGCTCCTCCACAGGCTCCTCCGATGATGCCGCCCTGGTCGCCTCCGCAGTGTGCCCTGATCCCGGATTTCCCCTGGGTACCGCAGGGCCAGCGCACCGTGTGACGTGGTGAGCTGAAGGTCCGCACCAGTGGCCCGGAAGCCCGCGTCTCCGAAGCCGGAATCCGTGAATTCTTCGAGTTCAAACTGCTCGATTCCAAAGGTCCTCATTCCTTGCTTCCCGCTAACGGCGGCTCGATCCTGGCCAGCAGCACGGCGGCCCTGGCGGCGGCCGGATTCGGCCTTGAAGAGTGTTCTCACTGTGGGTTCCTTTCAAAAAAAGCCAGCGGGTCCGCCGACTGATTCGACTCTTCCGTGGCTCGGTGCTGCCTGTAAGAAGGGGAATCCTCCAAGTGGATAACCCCTCACGATCAGCAGGATGTGGAGGGAGAGTGGGCGCTATTCGCAGCCCACTCTGTGCCGATCATCATGTCTGTGCCGACCATCGTGGACAGGTCATCCGACGGGAAGCATGGCGATCAAGACAGGCACGATCCCCAGGCATATGAAGGCCGGCAGTGAGCACAGGCCCAGAGGTACTACCAGTTTCACGCCCAAGGCAGCGGCTCGCTTCTCCGCAGCCCGGAACTGTTCGCGCCGTTCCCTGGCCGCTTGTGCGTAGAGGATCGATGCCGAGGGGGCGCCGGTTAGGGCTGCGAAAGCCAGTGCATCCTTGAGACGGACCACCTCGGGCGCGTGCTGGGTGTGGGTCCGCCACGCCGTCTCCCAATCCGCGCCGATGGCCAGCGCGGCCACAACTGGCCTGAGCGACCGCTTGATGGGTGGTGATGCACACGCGGAGATGAGTTCCAGTGCCCTTCCGATTCCAGCTCCGGCGTCGAGCATTGACGCCACCAGTTCCAGCATCATCGCGGTGTCTCGGAGACCGTCGGACGGACCTTTCGGATCAGGAGGATCCGTTGGGGCTGGCCCTTCCCCGGCAGCCGTCCGCGTTCGGAGGTCCAGAGTACCGGCCGGACCACGGCGGGAGGAGCGCGTCAGTGACGTGGCGTCGGCATTCCGGATCAGCACGCGCGCCCTGGCACGCGTCGGCCCGGTGAACCACACGAAAGCCGCCAAACCCAGGACGACGATGATCACCAGCACCAGCGCCCCGGGCATCACGCACTCCCGGCTGCGGAGGCCACCAGCCGTGAGGACCACACGCGGCCGGCCACGGTAAGGAGGAGACCGGTGGCGAAGGTGGCAACTCCCAGGACGTTGTCCAGCAGGATTCCCAACGGGTCCACGCCCAACGCCATCCCCAGCACCAGCCCGAACACCGGAAGCCAGGACAACAGCTTGACTGTGGCTTTTGGTCCGGCGAGCGCGGTTTGCCGTGCGGCCTCTGCGTCTTCTTCGGCTTCCAACTGGGCGGCAAAACGGGTAAGGAGGTCAGCAAGCGGGCAACCGCTGGTTTCTGCCACCTCCAAGCACGCCGCCAGTTCCATCCAGACACGTCGTTCAGAGCTTCCACGCCGGGGATATGTCCGGGCGGCAGTATCCCGGATGGCTTCAGCCGCAGAATTTCCCAAGCTGGATGCTGACCTGGCTGCGGCCACAACCAGCAGCGACTCCTGGCTGAGTGCGGCAGTCGCCGGTTCTGTCTCTGTGTCCGGGCCGCCATCTTTGATCAACCGTGAGCCATGGACCATCCAGAGTTCCTCCCACAGCCGGGACGTTCCCCGCCCACCACGCAGCAAGGCCGCCAACTGTTGTACCAGCACCACAAGCGGCAAGGGCTCAGTTCGCTTTCGCCGCCAGCGGTGACGAAAGCTCACACCCGAACGGGCACGGAGGGCGGCACCAGTCCCTCCTCCAGGCTTTCCCAAACTTTTCCGTACACGTCGGCCATCAACACAACGGCCCCGAAAGTGCTGCCAGGCCGCGAGTCCTGCAACCAGGACGAACGCGCCGATCATAGTGCGTCCACTGACCACGTCTCAGCTGATGTACCCGGCGCCCCACCAGAGCCGGACCAGTCGAAACCGGCGGGCAACGCCGGACCGAGCCGTCGGGCAAGGGCAGGCCACGCGGGCCCACACGTCATTCCTGTCGGATGCCAGCGGAGGGCGGAGACCACCTTCTGGCCTTCGGAAGTGTCAGTCAGTACCCCTATGGAAGCCACCTTCCGTCCAGTGGAGGTCCGGTCCACGTGAATGACGACGTCCAGGGCACTGGAAACCTGCAGCCGAACGGCCTCAGCGTTCAACCCCGCCAGCGCACCGAGGGCCACCAGCCGCGCAGGCACGGCCTCTGCCGCGTTGGCGTGGATGGTCCCGCCGCCGCCTGTATGCCCGGTGTTGAGGGCCGTCAGCAGTTCACGGACTTCAGCCCCGCGGCATTCTCCGACGATCAGCCGGTCCGGCCGCATGCGCAGTGCCTGGCGGACCAGTTCGCCCAGATCCAGCGCACCACCGCCCTCGAGGTTTCCGTGCCGGGATTCAAGCGTCACTACGTGGGGATGGACGGGGTTGAGTTCGGCGGCATCCTCGATCAGGACCAACCGCTCTGTCGGGTGGCTCAAGCCGAGCAGGGCGGACAGCAGGGTGGTCTTTCCCGAGCCAGTAGCGCCGCTGATCAGGAAACTCAGTCTTTGGCTCATGATTGCCCTCAGAACCCATTCACCTTGCTCGGAAAACATGCCGCCTTCCCTCAACTCCGGCAGGGTGAACACTTTCTCACGGCGTATACGGATGGACAGAAGGGTTCCGGTAGTGGATATCGGCGAGAGGACCGCGTGCACCCGGTAACCGCCGTTCAGGCGCACGTCTACACAGGGCGACCCATCATCCAACCGACGGCCACCGGCCGAAACCAGGCGGGACGCCAAGGACCTGATCTGTTGCTCGGTGTCGAAATGCACCGATGACCTTTCCAACCCCTGTCCACGGTCCAGCCAGACGGAGTTGGGGCCGTTGACGAAGATGTCCGTCACTGCCGGATCCTGGGCCAACTGTTGAAGGGGGCCCAGCCCGTTCAGCTCGGCGTTGATGGACTCTGCGGCCTCCAAGGCGCCGGCGGTGCCCAGCAACCTGCCACTTGCCTGTACCGCCGCTGCGACGGTGGACGGCGTGACTGGTCCGTGGCCCGCGAGCACAGACTCCCGTACGGTTTCAAGGAGCAGGGAATCAAGTTTCCGGCCCTGCCTGCGTCGCGGTGCCTCGAACGGGTTCACTGGACACCACCGTCGAATCCCAGGACTGACATGGCAAAACGGTTGACCGGCCTGCGTCGGCCGAATTCAAGGATGCGTCCCACTTCGGTACCGGCGGCCACGCCCCTCACCTCAGGGAGGATGCCCAACAGTGGCAGTCCCAGTGACTCGGCAATGAAGCCCGCATCCACGGAGGAGGCACTGCTGCCTCGGACCACCAACCCTGCATCGATAGGCGGGAGCTCGTTCAGGATGCGCCCTGCCGCTACCGCGGATTTGAGGTGAGCCTTAGCGAGCAGGACCATCCTGTCGCAGTCCCACGCAAGGTTCCGCACTCCTTCTCCGCTCCGCCCTATGTCCACCAGGATGAGCTCAAAGCTGCGGCGAGCGGCGTCCATGACCGCGGCTACTGCACGCGTGTCCGGGCTGTGGATCGCGTCCCGTGTTCCGGGCCAGGACAAGTAAGCGAAGCCGCCGGCGAAGGGCAGGGAATCCCGAAACTGCGTGGGATCCATGCTTCCGCGGGTTTCGGAGAAGTCAGGCCACCTGAGTCCGGGGATGTCCTCGGCCGTCACCGCCAGTTCAAGGCCGCCACCCCAAGGATCGCCGTCGATAAGCATGGTGCTCACTCCGTGATCGGCAGCCGCTTGGGCCAGCCAGATGGCTGTAGTGGTTGCCCCCGCGCCGCCACTGCCACCGATGATGCCCATGACCATGCCCCCGGGATCTGGAGACCCGGACATGCTGAGGTGTTCGGCCAGCCAGGCCGCAGCTTCGGGAAGAACGGCGACCCGTTCAGCGCCCAGGGCAGCGGCCAGCTCCCAGAGACCGTCGCCGTCGGAAGCCCTGCCCAACAGCACCGTGGGCGAGCGACGCCGAGGGGGTAACTCACGGACATCGCTGCCCACCAAAACAACGTCGGCACTGTCCCAACCGTGCACAGCTTCGGTCACATCGATAGCTGTCGCGAGGCTTCCACCAGCGGCTGCGACAATCCGTTTGGCCTCTTCCTGCAGGTAGGGGTCTGCAGAGACGAGCAAAATACCGGCAGTATCGTGTGGGACCCAAGTTCCGTCCATGTCCGGTTCCAATGGCTTGCTGTTGGGTTGCCTATGCCGGCGATCTCGCTTGCTCATGGATCCACCATGGTGGACCTGGCGGAACACCATAAGGGGCTGAAGCCCGTATGTGAACAACGTGCAATGGAACCACCTGGCCTGACACCGACTGTGGAGGAACAGTGCCACGACAGCACCACATACAGGGCAGAATGGAGATCATGTATTTGCTGCTCGCCGCCCACCCGGAAGGCGCAGCCATACAAAGGATCTCCCCCACAGGAAAAGCCACGGCGGATCCGCGCGTCGTCACCCGCGGTGACTTGGCCGGCGTCGTGCGTGAATTCGAAGCCCAGCGGCCGCGCTGGGTGTGGCATCGCGCCACGGACTGGTATCCGGAACTGCTGGCGCACGGCGTGGAGCTGGAGCGATGCCACGACCTGGCGCTGAGCGGGGCAATCCTGGCACACTCGGAGTTCACGGCACACACGGACTACGCGCGGCACGCGATCAAGCTCACCCAGGATGATGACACCGGGCCGCCACGCGCCCTCCAGCCCCCGCCGCCTCCAGCGGACCAAGGCGCCCTGTTCGAGGACCTGTCGCCGTCCAACCCCAAAGCAGGGCTGGCCGAACTCAGGGAGGAGTTCTCAGCCCAACAGCATGCTGTCGCCCAGGTCACCACGGACGAGCAGCGAAAGCAACGCCTCCAACTTCTGCTCGCCGCCGAATCAGCCTGCGCCATCATCGCTGTTGAGATGCAACACGCCGGTGTCCCGTGGCGCGAAGAGCTGCATCAACAGATCCTCGCCGATGTTCTGGGGCCCAGGCCGCCCATGGGACACCGGCCTCCGGCCCTTGAAGCACTCTGCGCAGAACTCCGGCACATTCTCAACTCCCCCACCTTGAATCCGGACTCGCCGCAGGACCTCATGCGCGCCCTGCACCGGAACGGGATCGAGGTGAAGAGCACGCGCCAATGGGAACTCCAGGAATCGAAGCACCCGGCCATCCAGCCCTTGCTTGCCTACAAGAAACTCTCCCGCCTCCACACGGCCAACGGCTGGGCATGGCTGGATGCGTGGGTGCGGGATGGACGGTTCCACCCCGAATACGTCGTGGGCGGCGTGGTGTCCGGCCGCTGGGCCTCGCGGGGCGGCGGAGCCTTGCAGATCCCGCGCAATATCCGCGGCGCGGTCCATGCCAATCCCGGCCACAAGCTCATCGTCGCGGATGCTTCGCAACTGGAACCCCGCGTCTTGGTTGCATTGGCCCAGGACACGAAAATGGCCGAGGCCGCCCGCGACAAGGATCTCTACGCCGGCATCGCCGCGCAGGGTTTCGGCGGTGACCGGGCGAAGGCCAAGATCGCACTGCTGGGTGCTATCTACGGTGCCACCACCGGTGAATCGGGCAGGCTTATGCCCCAGCTGACGCGCACCTATCCGCGTGCCGTCGGGTTCGTGGAGCAGGCGGCCCGCGAGGGCGAAGGCGGCAGAACGGTGACAACACGGCTCGGCCGAAGCAGTCCACCGCCGTCGGCAGGCTGGCTGCGAAGCCAGCAATCCACCACTGCGGAAGAACAGCGACGCGCGGATAACCTGGCCCGCTCCCGTGGCCGGTTCACCCGCAACTTCGTAGTCCAGGGCTCGGCTGCTGAATGGGCGGCATGCTGGCTCGCTGAATTACGACGGCGGTTGCGGGCCATGCGTGCCGAAGGCTCACCTTCCGGAGAGCTGGTCTTCTTCCTGCACGACGAAGTGATGGTTCACGCCCCGGACGACGCGGTGGAAGCCTGTATCCAAGCCATCGAAGAGGCAGCCGCCGCGGCCAAGGAGCTCATGTTCGGACGTATCCCGGTCGAATTCCCGGTGAGTGTCGCCGTCGTCGAATCCTACGACAAGGCGAAGTAGCGGCACAGTACCCACAACCTCGTGGACTATCCAGTCATATCTCGCCATATGAGGCCCAATGACCGGTACCGCCAAGTAACTTTTGTTCTCCCTCGGTTCTGGCTACTTTCACTATGTGGATACATCGCTGGTCCACGTATGTGTGCAAGGAAGCATAAGGGGGAGCATCAATGGCTGGCAGGTTCGAAATTCTTATGGAAAACGACGAAACGTACCGGTTTCGCCTGACCGCGGCCGACGGAACCGTCGTGGCCGAATCACCCACGTTCAGACACCTTGAGGATGTCATTGCAGGCATCAACGCCGTCCGCGAAAATGCTGCGACCGGACTGGTAGTGGACCGTTCGACGGCGGCACGCAGGGCCGCCTGACACACTGCCGGCGTTACAGGAGATCGACGTCGCGGAGTTTTTCCGTGTCCCAGGGAACAGTCCAGCCGAGTTCATCAAAGAGCCCGCTCAGGACCATGCCTGTAAAGCCCCAGACCAGTACGCCGTTCACGGTGAAGCCGGGGCTGGTGTAAGTGCGTCCGAAACGGGAAATGGTGGCCGTGACCCGGTTGACGGGATCCAGGAGGTCGCGCACCGGCACCCTGAATACCTGCGCGGATTCGGCGTAGTCGACTACCCGGACCGGCGACGGCGCGTCCCACCAGCCCAGCACCGGTGTCACACGGAAATTACTGCGGATCAGTCCAAGCTCTGGGATGGTGCCGAGAACGCGGACACCGCTGGCGTCCAGCCCGGTTTCTTCCACGGCTTCCCGCAACGCCGCAGCCACCACCGACTCATCCTCCGGGTCCACCATGCCGCCGGGGAAGGCTACCTGCCCTGGATGGTCGTCGAGGGTGTGTGCCCGCTCCAGCAACAGGACGTCGAGGTCGGCCGGGGCTATGGGGCGCCCGGACTCAGCCGGCACGTCATCCAACACGCCAAAAAGCATGAGTACAGCAGCGGGCCGGTTGGTCTCCGGGATGACGGGAAGCCTCTCCCACAGGGCAGAGTGCTGCTGTTCGCCTGCTTCGAAGCGGGTCACCAGCGCCGACAATTCCTCTAGCGCGGTCACCCGGGCCTCCTTTGCGATTCCATACGGATTTCCGCGGCGCGGTGGGTCTCCGCCAAAAGCTGCTCCAGCAGTGCCTCATTGCCCGGGGCGAGCTCGTACTTCAGGAGCTTGGCTGCTTTGACCGGATCAGTCTCGCCGTCTCCGTAGCTGGGACAGAGACTGGCCACCGGGCAGGCACCGCATGCAGGTTTCCTGGCATGGCAGACCCTTCTACCGTGGAAGACCACCCGATGCGACAACATGGTCCAATCCTTGGGTTCGAACAGTTCCGCGACGTCGAACTCAATCTTCACGGGATCATCCGAGGCCGTCCATCCGAAGCGCCGTGCCAGTCGTCCGAAGTGCGTGTCCACGGTGATCCCGGGGACTCCAAAGGCATTTCCGAGGACCACGTTGGCCGTTTTCCGTCCGACGCCAGGCAGCGTCACCAGGTCCTCCAGCCTGCCCGGGACCTCGCCGTCGTACTCATCCACCAGCCTGTTGCTCAGTGCCAGGACGTTCCGCGCTTTTGCCCGGAAGAAGCCGGTGGGCTGAAGGATGGTCTCCAGTTCCACGGGATCAGCCTCCGCCATGGCCCGCGCATCCGGGTACCGGGCAAACAGGATCTTGGTGACCTGGTTGACCAACACATCGGTGGTCTGGGCTGACAGGACCGTGGCAACCACCAGTTCAAACGGGTTGCGGAAATCCAGCTCCGCATGCGCGTACGGATACTTTTCCGCCAGGACCCGGTTGATCTTGCGGGCCCGTCGTTTGAGTGCGAGCAGCGAACCAGCTTCAGCGATGGCCACGGGATCCCTGCTTAGCCGCGTTCGATGTTGCTGAGCTCCCGAAGAACCCCAACCTTGCCGTCGGTGTCCTGCACCAGGAATTCATGGCCCCGGTCCTCCAGCGCGAGCACCCAGCCACCGGGTTCGATGGTGAAGGCAGGAGCTCCCGAGCGTTCGTCGTACGCGGTCCTGGGCTGGGCCACAGCAAACCAGAATGCCTCATAGTGCGGGGAATCGGATTCTTCCGGACGGCTGGCCGGGTCCACGGTGGCACCGATCGAGTCGCTGACTCTCCGGGTGTCGCCGGAAACGATGGGAGTGGCCATGGTGGCAGCCCACGGCTGCTGGGCGGCAGGCTGCTGCGCTGCTGGTTGCGTGCCGTGCTGGGTAGTGGCAGGCTCAGCGGCCGCCGGGGACTCACCAGCTTCCGTCCCTGCCTCAGCACCCTTCTCAACCTCCTGCGCCGGAGTGGGCGCGGAAGACGGAGCATCCGATGCTGGGCTCGTTGCCGAACCAGCTGCTGAGGGGCTGCCCACGTCTGGCTTACTTTCAGTTGAAGGACGGCCGGCGGAAGACTGGCCTACCGGAGTGCTGCCTGTTGAGGCCACGTCCGCTGAATGCACGACGGCGGGAGCCTCCTTCGCGGCCGACGGTGCGGCTCCGTAGCTGGATGGCGGAGCGAACGGGCTGGAACCAGCGGCACCAGGACCTCCTGCAGCCGCCGTGGAGGCTGCGGGTTCCTTGGGCGCTTTGGGTGCTGCGGGCTTGCGGCTCGGCACAGCGGCTTCGCGGGCAACAACATGGGCCGGCGTTTCGGTGCGGCCCTTAAAATCAGCCGACAGCCACGGAAGGTGCGGAGCAAGGACCGTCGCGGCCAGGAGGCCCACGGAGCCGATCAGGCCCAGCAGGACGCCGCCGTTGAAGGAGTTGGCGATAGTCAGGAAGAAGAGCGGGAAAGCGAATGACGCAGTGACGGAAGCGAACTGGTCAACAGACAGCGAACCTACGCGAACGATGGTTCCCGGCTGCAATCTGCGGGCAACGAAAAGTGCCACCACAACCAACGGCAGAATGATGCCCAGCAGCAGGAAGAACAGGTTTCCAAGGTTCCAGAGGTTGTAACGCTCTCCGAACATGGGCAGCAGGGACGCGACGAACATCAGCAGCGTGGAGCCGAAGACCGTCAGGTCACGGATGGTGAACGGCCCTGCGACGGCGTCGTACTTGGTGGCGCCGTTCTTGGCAGCGTCGTTATTGGCGGCGTCAGGGTTCCCAGCAGCGTTGCCACCTGGTGTGGTGGCCGTTCCAGCCGTGGTGTCCGGTCCCGTCCGGGGTGAGTCGTGCGGGCCTGGGCTCAGCTGGTTCATCTATTTCTCCTTCGTACGGCGGCGTCTTGGGCAGTCCGGACAGGTGACCCCCGCAGGATTCCGCGGAAAACCGGCCACGCTCGAGGTGCGTCCCAAGACTTCTTCAGCCTATGCCACCCCACTGACAGGGTTCTAGCTGAAAACGGCCATCCGGCTTCGCCCACAGCAAACTCCAAGGTCCCTTACAGATAGTGACCGGCTTCGGCAGCGCATACTACGGCGGGAGGGGGGCCGCCGTCGTGCGTCATGTAAACGGTTCCCGGCCGCCGGTGCCGCCATTCGTCGCTAAATTTGCGCCGCTCACTGGCGCGTTTGTGACGACGCACACGTAGGACCTTTCAAAGCGATAGTGTTGATGGCGGACAGCACTCTGCGGACCTTTCGGGGAGACGTTCGACGCCGACGACGGCCCGGGCGGGAACCTCGCGGCAGGTTCCGCGCAGCAAAGATCGATGAATGATGAGGTTCACCATGTCCCAGGACACCACCGGATCCACGGCCACCGCTGCAGCTTCAACTGCTCAGAACGGGGCACACGTCGAGGCGCTTGAAAATCTCCTCCACGAGAACCGCAAGTTCGCGCCTTCCGCAGACTTCGCCGCGAACAGCGTGACAAACGCGGACGCCTATAAAGAGGCAGAAGCGGACCGTCCCGCGTTTTGGGCCAAGCAGGCCCGTGAGCTGTTGACCTGGGACAAGGACTTCACCGAGGCCTTGGATTGGTCCAACCCGCCGTTCGCCAAGTGGTTTGTCGGCGGCGAGATCAACGCTGCGTACAACGCGCTGGACCGCCATGTGGAGAATGGCTTGGGCGACCGGGTCGCCATTTACTTCGAAGGCGAACCCGGGGACACCCGGACCTACACCTATGCACAGCTGACCGAAGAGGTGAAGAAGGCCGCCAACGCCTTTGAGTCCCTCGGCGTGGCCAAGGGCGACCGCGTGGCTGTCTACCTGCCCATGATCCCCGAGGCCGTCATCACGCTCCTTGCCTGCGCCAGGATCGGGGCCGTGCACTCAGTGGTGTTCGGTGGCTTCTCCGCTGACGCGTTGCGCTCCCGGATCGAGGACGCCGAGGCCAAGCTGGTGGTCACCGCCGACGGCACCTACCGCCGAGGCAAGCCCAGCGCCCTGAAGCCCGCAGTGGACGAAGCCCTCTCCAAAGAAGGTCACACTGTCCAGAACGTTGTGGTGGTCAAGCGCAACGGCGAGGACGTCAACTGGGTGGAGGGCCGCGACCTCTGGTGGTCCGACACGGTTGATAAAGCCGACACCGAGCACACCGCCGTCGGGCATGACTCCGAGCACCCGCTGTTCATCCTCTACACCTCCGGTACCACCGGAAAGCCCAAGGGCATCCTGCACACCACCGGCGGCTACCTCACCCAGGGCGCCTACACCCACAAGGCCGTATTCGACCTCCACCCGGAAACGGATGTGTACTGGTGCACCGCAGACGTCGGATGGGTTACCGGCCACTCCTACGTCACCTACGCGCCGCTCATCAACGGCGCCACCCAGGTCATGTACGAAGGCACCCCCGATTCCCCTCACCAGGGCCGCTGGTGGGAAATCGTGGAGAAGTACAAGGTCTCCATCCTCTACACCGCGCCCACCGCAATCCGGACGTTCATGAAATGGGGCCGGGACATCCCGGACAAGTACGATCTCTCCTCCATCCGCGTCCTGGGCTCCGTGGGCGAATCCATCAACCCCGAAGCGTGGATGTGGTACCGCGACGTCATCGGTGCCAACGCCGGCAAGAACGGCGAAAAGAAGGAACACCCGGCACCGATCGTGGACACCTGGTGGCAGACCGAAACCGGCGCACAGATGATCGCCCCGCTTCCCGGCGTCACAGCCACCAAACCCGGCTCGGCCCAGGTCCCACTGCCCGGCATCGCCGTAGACGTAGTGGACGAAGCCGGCCAGCCAGTAGCCAACGGTGAAGGCGGCTACTTGGTTGTCCGCGAACCGTGGCCGTCCATGCTGCGAGGCATCTGGGGCGACCCCGAGCGCTTCAAGGACACCTACTGGTCCCGCTTCGAGGCCATGTACTTCGCCGGCGACGGTGCCAAGAAGGACGAGGACGGCGACGTCTGGCTCCTGGGCCGCGTGGACGACGTCATGAACGTCTCCGGCCACCGCCTGTCCACTACGGAGATCGAGTCCGCACTGGTCAGCCACCCGTCCGTGGCTGAAGCAGCCGTGGTGGGTGCCGCTGACGAGACCACCGGACAGGCCGTGGTGGCGTTCGTCATCCTTCGCGGTGACGCCGTGAACAACGGCGACGAAACCGTCCTGGAACTGCGCAACCACGTGGGCAAGGAAATCGGCCCGATCGCCAAGCCCAAGCAGCTGCTGATCGTCCCGGAACTTCCCAAGACCCGCTCCGGCAAGATCGTCCGACGCCTCCTGAAGGACATCGCAGAAGGTCGCGACACCGGTGACGCCACCACCCTGGCAGACCCCGGAATCATGACCCAGATCGCTGATTCGCTCCGCAAGTAAGTAGTGGACGACGGCGCCGCTCGCCTCCCAGGGTGAGCGGCGCCGTCGTGCGTTAATGCAGGTGCGTGACGCTTGAGTGAGGACGCCGCGACCCGATGAGCCGCCGGGCGGACGGGCCGCGTCCTAGACTGGAGCCAGACTCAGCCCCCTGTTTGACGAAGTTCCAGAAAGGCCCTGATGCTTCAGGCAGCACGCCACTCCGCCATCATCGACGCCGTCCAGCGTGAGCGCGTGGTCCGGGTCTCTGACCTCGCGCAATTGTTGGGGGTCTCCCCCATGACCGTCCGGCGGGACATCGAAGCACTGGAGGAATCCGGCCGCGTGGAACGTATCCATGGCGGAGCCAAGCTGCCCGGTGATGCAAGCACCCATGAACCGGGCTTTGAGCTGAAGTCCACGCAGCTTACCGCGGAGAAGCATGCCATTGCCGTCGAGGCTGCCTCGATGGTCCAAGAAGGCATGGCGATCGGACTCAGCGCCGGAACCACCACGTGGGCCCTTGCCCAGGAACTGGTCCACGGCCCCCGCATTACTGTGGTCACCAACTCCATCAGGATCGCCGACCTCTTTCATCACGGGTCCTCATCAGGGCCCGCCCGGTTCGGCTCCACAGTGATCCTGATCGGCGGCGAGCGCACACCGTCGGACGCGCTGGTGGGTCCCATTGCCACCTCTTCGCTCAAACAACTTCACCTGGACGTCCTGTTCCTGGGAGTCCACGGCATGGATGCCCAGGCCGGCTTCACCACCCCGAACCTGCTGGAAGCAGAAACTGACCGGGCCTTCATGACGTCCGCACGGAGCACCGTTGTGTTGGCCGACCACAGCAAGTGGGGCGTGGTGGGCATCGCTTCGATCGCCCAGTTGGAAGAGGCCGACGAGCTGATCACCGATTCGCTGCTGGGCGAGGACGCCCGACGCGTGCTGGCCGAGAATGTGGCCAAGTTGAAGATCGCCGGAGTCTAACCCAGCCACCTGCGTCTCATACCCCGGGTGGAGGCGTGGCCGCAGAGTTCAGCCGCGGGACTGACGCCGGCGGAGGTGCCCTTCGGGGAAGCTGGATTTATGAACGCCATCCTCCACGCCCAGCAACTCACCAAGCATTACCCCGGCAGCATTGCGCTGGACCACGTCGACTTCACCGCGAACTCCGGCGAATCCATCGCGATCATCGGACCCTCCGGGTCGGGCAAGACCACCCTGCTGCACTGCCTCGCCGGAATTTTGAGGCCCGACGCCGGTTCGATCACCTTGAACACGCCAACGGCACCTTTGCGCCTGGATACCCTGGACGACGCAGCGTTGTCCCGCCTGCGCAGGGAAGAGTTCGGCTTCGTGTTCCAGCAGGGCATGCTCCTCCCGGAACTGACCGCCGTGGAGAACGTTGCACTGGCGCTGATGCTCAACGGCACAGACCGCACAACCTCCGAGACCCGTGCCGCCGAATGGCTTGGAGCATTGGGGCTTGCAGGCATGGAGCAGCGCCGCTTGGGCGAGCTGTCCGGCGGACAGGTACAGCGTGTAGCCATCGCCCGGGCACAAGTCACGGGCGCCCGGGTTGTCTTCGCCGATGAGCCCACCGGCGCCTTGGACTCGACCACGTCCAATGAAGTCCTGGACGTCCTGCTTCGCTCGGTGGCAGCCAACGGTCGCACGTTGCTGGTAGTCACCCACGATCCCAACGTGGCAGCCCGATGCCAGCGCGTGGTCGAGTTGCGCGACGGCAGAATCGTGGCGGACAGCGGCGGAACCGCCCAGCCAGGGTCACCCGCTCAGCCGGGCACCACCCCCGCTGCACCGGTTGCCACGGCGGCACCGTCCACCCACAACTTCAAGGGTGCCTTCAATGTCTAGCCTCTCCATGGCCCTCAGGCTCACCCCGTACCTTGCGCGGAGCAACGGCAGCAGCCTCCGCGAAACAGGCCTCCGCGACGCCGGCCTGCCGGTCCTCGCTTTCGGAACCGTCACGGCCCTACTGCTCACTGTTGCCGGCGGCTCGCAGGTTTTCTGGTCCTGGTCCGACGACATCGCAGGCACTTACCAAGCGCTCGCCGTCGTCGCCATGGTCTTGCTCATCATCCCGCTCCTGACGCTGGGCGCCTCGGCCGCGCGACTGGCCGCCCGCCGTCGTGATGACCGCTTGGCTTCCTTGCGCCTGCTGGGCGCCAACAGCGCCACCGTGGTGTGGATGACCGTCATCGAGTCCACAGTGCTCGCGGCGGTGGGAGCGCTGGCGGGCGCGGGACTATACGCGTGCGTTGCACCGTTCCTCGGCCTGATCCAGTTCCGCGGCCAAGCCATAGGCGGCCATGCTTGGCTGTCCGTGCCCTCCATCCTCGGTTGCATCCTGGGCGTCTGCGTGCTGGCCGCTGCGAGCGCCGCCCTTGGACTGCGGAAAGTCGTGGTCACCCCGTTGGGCGTCAGGACCAGGCAAACGGCCGACGGCGCGCATTGGGTTCGCGGACTCATCGCCGCTGTCGTGGTGGTGGTCGGAGTCATCGCGATGGGGATGCTCAGCAGCTTTGGTGCGTACATCGTCATCATCGCGGTGATGGGCGGCTGCTTTGGCTTGGCACTGCTCGCCTTGAACCTGATGGGTCCTTGGATCCTGCGGTTGCGCGCGTCCTCGCAGCTCAAGCGGGCCAAGCGACCCGAGCAGCTGCTGGCCGCCCGGACAGTTCTGGAGAGCCCCAAGGAATCGTGGCGGCAAGTTGGGGGCGTCGCGATGACCAGCTTTGTGGGGGTGTTCGTGGGCGTCGGCATGGCAGTGGCCGACACCATGGGCGGCAGCGCCACGGATGAGACGGCGTTGTTGGTCCGGGACATCAACACCGGGGTAATGATCACCCTGTTGGGTTCATTCCTGATGGTGGCCTGCTCAGCCGGCGTGAACCAGGCGGCAGCAGTTCTTGACCGGGCGTCCACCTTGGTGGCCCTGGACCGGGTGGGCATGCCGCGCAAACTCATGGTCGCTGCGCGGGTCAAAGCCGTCATGTCCCCGCTGTTCCTGGTGGCCGGCATCTCTGCGGCTGCTGCGGCCGCGCTGGTCCTGCCGTTGACGGGCATGGTGTTGTTGACCCAGCCCGTGGTGTTCCTGACCATCGGCGGAGTGTTCGCCGCCGGTTTCCTGCTGGTCCGTCTGGCCGTCGCTGCCGGGACAGCGCAGATCAGCCAGGTGCTGGCCCGCCCGGAGCGTTACGCGAGCATGGACTCCTGACCCGGCCGTCCGCCGTCGCAACCTCCCGCGGGCTATTTGCAGCCGCAGGACTGTCGGATGATCAGCTCGGTGGGCAGGATGTGGTGCTGTGGTTCCTCGGCGCGGCCCTTGCCTACCAACGCACGAACGGCGGCTTCGGCCATCAGTTGGACCGGCTGCGCCACCGTAGTCAGTGCGGGCCAACTGTATTCGGAGTCCAACGACCCATCGAAGGACACCAGCGCCATGTCCTCGGGCACCCGGACTCCGGCCTCGTGGAAGGCCCGGAGGATGCCGATGGCCTGCATGTCGTTACTGGCAAAGATCGCAGTGGGCCGGTTGGCCATGGACAGGAATCGCTTGCCCACTTCGTAGCCGCCGGGCCGGGTGAACGGACTGTGCAGCATAGGGCCATCCGGCAGGCCCGCTTCACGCAGCGTGGCCAGCCAGCCAACTTCGCGTCCGTCCAGTTGATTGCCGGTGTTGGTGCCGATGGCCAGGCCGATGTTCGTGTGTCCATGGCCTATCAGGTGCTGGACAGCGGCACGGCCGCCAGCTTCCAAGTCCACGCCAACGCTGGCGAAACCCGGCGGGGATCCTGCGTTGTTCAAGAGGACTGACGGGATTTCCGAGGCCTCCAACTCCGTGACGTCAGGGTCGAACACACAGCTGGCCAGAAACACGCCGTCCACCTGGCGTGCGGCCAGGGTCCGGATATTCTTCCGCTCGCGGGTCAGGCTGCCATCCGAGTTGGTGAGAACCATGCCGTAGCCCAAGTCCGATGCCGCTTCTTCCACGGCATGGGCCAGATGCGTGAAGAACGGGTTGGTGTTGTCCGGCACCACAACGCCGATTGTCTCGCTGGAACCGAGCTTCAGCGCCCGCGCCGCAGCGTTGGGCCGGTACCCCAGCACACGGATGGCATCACGCACTTTGGCTTCCGTGGCGGGGGCAACGTTCTTGGGCCCACCGTTCACCACATAACTCACGACGGCGGTACTCACCCCGGCGTACCGGGCCACGTCTTTGCGTGTAACCGGGCCGCGCGGGGTTTGTACTGCTGTTGTTGTCATGAGGTAAATGCTAGCTACTCCACAGGAGCATCACCGAAGTCGCGGATGGGGAGCCGTTCCCCATCACGAAGTGCGGATTCGTGGGCGACGATCCCGGGGAGGGTGAAGCGGGCCGCCACCCAGGCGTTGACCGGTGGAAGCGTCCGGTTGTTCACCGCCGTCACAAAGTCGTCCACCAGGAATTGGTGGCTGCCTTCGTGCCCGTTGGGTGCGCCCAGGAACTCGTCGGGCAAACGGGACTGATCGTGAACCGGCGCAAGGCCTGAGATGAAGGCGTCGCGCAGTTCCGGCGCCACGTCTGCCAGGGAGGGATCATCGGCGGACATGGTCGGTTTGGTTTCCACCTGCTCGGATACGTCCTGCACGGAAGACTTGTCCTGCCACACGGTGGTGGTGGCGAGTTGTTCAAAGCTGGCCTCCGTGCCAAAGAAACGGAAGCGTGATTCCCGGATGTGCGAGGGGTAGCCGACGCGGCGCATCTCATTGGTGCGCATCGCGCCGCCGTCGTTCATTTCGAACAGCGCCGTGGCGTTGGAAAAGTCGTTGGCGAACATGCTGACTTCCTTGTCGAAGACACCGTCGCCGCGCTGGTCCTTCACTCCGATGCAGCTGACACTGACCGCGTGTCCGGGAACAGCGCCAAGGACACCGCCGATTGCGTGGGTCGGGTAGAGCATGGGCGGGTAGCTGGCAGTTTCCTTCCAATGCTCTCCGCCGCTGTACTGGTAGGCCTCGTAGAATCCCAGGTCCATGTCGTGGACGTAGTCGCCCTCGGTATAGAAGATCCTGCCAAATTTGCCGGCGGCGTGCTGCTGGCGGGCGAACACCGTGGCGGGGTTGTAGTAGCTGGTCTCCCCCATCGCATACACAAGCTTGGTCTCCCGTACGGCTTCGATGATCCGGGCGATTTCTTCTTCGGAAATGGCCATCGGCACGGCTGAATAGACGTGCTTTCCAGCGCGCAGGGCACGCTCGACCAAGGGCCCGTGGGTCCACCGCTGCGTGAAGATGGCAACAGCATCGACGTCGGACTCCAACAACTCCTCAAAGCTGCCCTTGACGCCGTCCAGGCCCCAGCGTTCCTGGGCTGCAGCTGCACGTTCGGGGAGTTCATCCACTGCGTAAACCGCACTGACGCCCGGGTGGAGCTTGAACAAGTGCGCGAACTGGCTGCCGAACTGCCCGACACCCACAACACCGATCGAAAACGTCATTGTTTGCCTTTCCTGAAGCTGCAGGCGCAGCTTGCGAAGCGTCCCTTTTTGGGTTCCACATGAGTCTTCCATCACGATCTACACGAGTCAACAAAAGAAACAGATTCGAACAATTTTCACCAAAATTTCCAGTCATGTCTTGCGCTTGCCAAATCTACTCGTGTAGATTCGCCTCCAGTTGTTACCCACATCACAGTCAGGAAAGGGTCGACGATGACCACGCTAACCAAGCAACCCGGGAAGGCTTCGGGGCGTTCCGGAGACAGCCACGGGCGCAAGCTCCAACCTGCCAAACGCAGCATGACCAGCCGCCTCGGCGACCTGAAAATCGCTCTCTTCTTCATCTTCCCGGCCGTGATCGGCTTCGTAGCTTTCTTCCTGGTCCCCACCATCCGCGGCATTTACCTCAGCTTCACGGAATACAGCATCCTGGGTGAACCCACCTGGATCGGGATCAAGAACTACACCGCGATCTTCGCCGATGAACTGTTCTGGAACGCCATGGGGGTCACCCTCCAGTACGTCGGCCTCAACATCGGATTCCAGACCGTCATTGCCTTGGGGCTGGCCTTGCTGATGCACCGGGTTGCCAAATCCACGTTCGTCCGCGGGGCACTGTTGCTCCCCTTCTTGGTGGCCAACGTCATCGTCGCCCTCCTTTGGTTCTGGATGCTTGACTACCAGCTGGGCATCGTCAATGAAGTCATGAGCTGGGTGGGACTTCCCCGCGTCGCCTTCTTCGGCAGCGAACAATGGGCCATCCCCACCATCGCGTTCGTGAACGTGTGGCGGCACATGGGCTACACCGCGCTCCTGATTTTCGCCGGGCTGCAATCCATCCCCAACCACCTCTATGAGGTTGCAAACCTCGACGGCGCGTCCCCCACCAGGACGTTCTGGAGCGTCACCATGCCGCTGCTCCGCCCCGTGTTGGTGTTGGTGTTGGTAGTCACCGTGATCGGTTCCTTCCAGGTGTTCGACACTGTGGCCGTCACCACCAACGGTGGCCCCGTCAACGCCTCCCGCGTGATCCAGATGTACATCTACCAAAAAGCCTTCGGCGAGTCCGACTTCGGCTACGCCTCCGCCCTGTCCGTCATCCTCTTCGTCATTCTCGCCCTGGTGGCCTTCGTGCAAATGAAGTTCCTCAAGGGCAATGAATCGGACCTGGACTAAGCCGGATGTGGACTAAGGAAACCGCCATGACTACCTCAACCATTTCGCGTAAGAAGCCCCTCAACTGGCGCCGGATCGGCGCGTGGGTGCTGGTCGCCGTCGCCCTCGCCATCACCATCGCACCGTTCCTGTGGATGCTGCGGACGGCATTGTCGAGCAACAGCGCGCTGGCCTCCAACGCCGGAAACCTCCTGCCGGCCGATTTCAGCTGGGGCGCGTTCAAACGCGTACTTGGCCTGCAAACCACCGAAGAAGCGATAGCCGACGGCGGCTCAGGTGCGGCCATCAACTTCTGGCTTTACCTGCGCAACTCCATCATCTTCGCCACCATCACCACGGCCGGCCAGGTGTTCTTCAGCGCGATGGCCGCCTACGCCTTCGCACGGTTGCGATGGCCAGGCCGGAACAAAGTGTTCGCCATTTTCCTGACCACCATGATGGTTCCCCCGATCTTCACTGCCCTGCCCAACTTCCTGATGATCAAGAACCTCGGGCTGCTGAACACCATGGCCGGAATGTCCCTGCCGTTCCTGTTCATGACGCCCTTCGCCATCTTCTTCCTGCGGCAGTTCTTCCTGAGCATGTCCCGCGAGGTGGAGGAAGCGGCAATGCTCGACGGCGCCAAGCACCTGCGTATTTTCTTCCAGATTGTGCTTCCCAACGCCGCCGCCCCCATCGCCACCCTGGCGCTGCTGACCTTCATCGGTCAATGGAACGAATACTTCTGGCCACTGCTGGTGGGCCAGGACGAGAACGTCCGCGTGCTCACCGTGGGTCTGAGCGTCTTCAAATCGCAGTCCCCGCAAGGCGCCCTGGACTGGTCCGGGCTCATGGCCGGGACCCTCGTGGCTGCGCTGCCGATCTTCCTGCTGTTCATCGCCTTCGGCAAGAAGGTAGTCAACTCCATCGGATTCTCCGGAATCAAGTAACCCCTCTGTAAAACCCCCGAAAGGTTCGCTATGAAGAAAACCCTCGGCGTCGCCGCTGCTGCCGCCGCCATCGCCCTGACCCTGTCCGCCTGTGGCGGTTCCTCCCCTGCTTCCACCGATGCCAAGGGTGAGATCAACTATTGGCTCTGGGACGCCAACCAACTCCCGGCGTACCAGCAATGCGCGGACGATTTCACCAAGGCCAACCCGGACATCAAGGTCAAGATCACCCAGCGCGGGTGGGACGACTACTGGACCACCCTGACCAATGGCTTCGTGGCCGGAACAGCACCTGACGTCTTTACCAACCACCTCTCCAAATACCCCGAGTACGCAGCCAAGAAGCAGTTGCTCTCCCTGGATGAGGCTGTGGAGAAGGACGGCATCAAGCTGGACGCGTACACCAAGGGACTTGCGGAGCTTTGGGTAGGCCAGGATGGCAAGCGCTACGGCCTTCCGAAGGACTGGGACACCGTGGGCCTGTTCTACAACAAGGCCATGACTGACGCCGCCGGAATCACTGCGGAGCAAATGGCTTCGCTTGATTGGAACCCGAAGGATGGCGGCAGCTACGAGAAGACCATCGCCAGGCTGACCGTGGACAAGAACGGCAAGCGTGGCGACGAGGCAGGCTTCGATAAGAACAACGTCGCTACCTACGGGCTGGGCCTGACGGGCAGCGGCTCGGGCCAGGGCCAGACCGAGTGGAGCTTCCTCACCGCCACCACCGGCTGGACCGCAACCGACAAGAACCCGTGGGGCAGCAAGTTCAACTACGACGACCCCCGCTTCCAGGAGACCATCGCTTGGTGGGCCGGCTTGGTGGACAAGGGGTACATGCCCAAGCTGGAGACCACGGTGGGTGCCAGCATGCCGGACAGCTTCGGCGCTGGAAAGTCCGCGATCAACACCAACGGTGACTGGTTGATCGGCCAGTACCAGACCTACAAGGGCATCGAGACTGCCTTCGCCCCCACCCCCAAGGGCCCCAACGGCGAGCGCGCTTCCATGTTCAACGGCTTGGCCGACTCCATTTGGGCCGGCACCAAGAACCCGGGCGCCAGCATCAAGTGGGTCGAGTACCTCGGCTCCTCCGCTTGCCAGGACGTAGTGGCCAGCAAGGCTGTGGTTTTCCCGGCCCTTACCAGCTCCTCCGAGATTGCCGCCAAGGCCTTCGCTGACAAGGGCACCGACGTCTCAGCCTTCACCACCCATGTCAAGGACGGCACCACGTTCCTCTTTCCCATCGCAGACAAGGCGGCCAAGGTTGACGGCATCATGAAGCCGGCCATGGATGCAGTGCTGTCCGGCAAGAAGCCCGCGTCCTCATTGACCGAAGCGAACAACCAGGTCAACAACCTCTTCAAATAGCCCCACCCCGTTCCAATCCCACACCCGTTGTAACCCCACCCGTTGTGTGGCCCGCTCTGCACGCTATTTCCCTCGCGAAGCGTGTAGAGCGGGCCCCGCAACACCCCTCCCGAACCCGAAACTGAAAGTGACCCACCTTTATGCAACCGCTCCACCTCCGTTCCGCAGGTATCAGCCTGGTGATCAGCACCCACCGTGGAGAGGCCGAGATATCCCACTGGGGAGCAGATTTGGGCGACACCCTTCCGGACCTGGCCATCCTCAACGAGCCCATCCCACCGTCCTCGATCGACGCCAACGTCTCCGCCGGCCTCCTCCCCCAGGCTTCCTCGGCGTGGCAGGGCAGGCCCGGACTCCGTGGCCACCGCATCACCGACGGCGTCCCCGGCTTTGATTTCTCCGTTCGCCTGCGCGTGGTGAGCGCGACGACGGACGGCAGCACCGCGGGCGGGTCCACCGCCGTCGTGGTTCAGTCAGATCCCGACGCCGGAATCACCGTCACGTCCAACCTCACCCTGCACCCGGGCGGACTGCTCGAACTGAAGCACACTGTGAGGAACGACGGCACCTCGCCTTACCAGGTGGACGAGTTGGCGACGATGCTCCCGGTGGCGCCGGACGCCGTCGAACTTTTGGATTTGACCGGCCGCTGGTGCCGTGAACGTCACCCGCAGCGCAGGTCCATCCAGCAGGGAACATGGGTCCGCACCGGGCGGCACGGCCGCACCGGGCACGACTCTTCACTCCTGCTGGCTGCCGGAACATCCGGCTTCGGCAACAGGCACGGCAAGGTGTGGGCCACGCATTTGGCATGGAGCGGCAACCACGAGGAATTCGCGGACAACGTTGCTGATGGGCGCACCGTGATAGGTGGCTCCGAGCTGCTGGGACCGGCTGAAGTGGTCCTGCAACCCGGTGAAGGTTACACCACCCCTGCCCTGTTCGCGGCGTACTCAGACCGCGGCCTGGATGGCATCAGCGAGGCGTTCTACAGCTGGTTCCGCTCGCGGCCGCACCATGTGGGCGCGCTTTCGGGCAAGCCCCGCCCAGTAGTCCTCAACACCTGGGAAGCGGTCTACTTCGACCACAACCTGGACACCCTGATGGAGCTGGCCGAGTCCGCTGCCGACCTTGGCGTGGAGCGGTTCGTGCTCGACGACGGCTGGTTCCGCGGGCGCCGCGACGACCACGCCGGGCTGGGCGACTGGTACGTGGACGAGACTGTGTGGCCCCACGGGCTGACGCCGTTGATTGACGCCGTGACCTCGCGCGGCATGGAGTTTGGCCTCTGGGTGGAACCAGAAATGATCAACCTCGACTCCGACATCGCCCGGGCGCATCCGGAATGGCTCGTAGGCCCCTCTGCCGCTTCCCACAAGGACGGCGGCAGGCTGCCGCTGGAGTGGCGGCAGCAGCACGTGATCGACCTCGTGAATCCGGACGCGTGGCAGTACATTTTCGAGCGCATGGACACTTTGCTGCGCGAGAATGACATCAGCTATCTCAAGTGGGACCAGAACCGGGACCTCGTGGAGCACGGGCATGCAGGCCGGGCCTCCGTTCACGAACAGACCTTGGCTGCGTACCGGCTCTTCGACGCGCTCCGTGCGGCCCACCCGGGGGTGGAGATCGAGAGTTGCTCCTCCGGTGGCGCGCGGGTTGACCTCGGGATCCTTGAGCGGACGGACCGCATCTGGGCTTCGGACTGCAACGACGCCCTGGAACGCCAAACCATCCAACGCTGGACCGGCATGGTGGTTCCGCCGGAGCTGGTGGGTGGGCACATTGGTCCTACGACGTCGCACACCACGGGGCGGACGCACGACCTCTCCTTCCGTGCCATCACCGCATTGTTTGGGCATTTCGGCATGGAGTGGGACGTCCGGTCCGTCACCGGGGCGGAACGCGGGGAACTCAAGCGGTTCATCGGCCTCTACAAGGACCACCGCGGCCTCATCCACAGTGGACGAATGGTGCGCGCCGATGTGCAGGACGAGTCGCTGATGCTGCATGGCGTCGTGGCAGACGAGTCCGACGCCGACACCCCGGTGGGCGACACTGCGGCGCTGTTCGCTGTGGTGAAGACCCGGACAGGATTCGCTGAGCAGACCGGGCGGGTGGTGGTTCCGGGGCTCGATCCTGCGCGGTCGTACCGTGTAGAGGCGATCTTCCCCTCCCCAGGGGACGCCGACTACGGGCACACGTTCATTGAGGCAACACCTGCGCCATGGCTGGCATCCGGAGCAGAAGCAACGGGACTGTTCCTGGGCGAAGTGGGCCTCCCCATGCCGGTCTTGAACCCTGAGCACGCCATCCTGCTGCGGTTCACGGCCCTCTGACCCTCTCTCACATCCCTAGGGCTTCCCGGGAACCCTCTCTCACATCCCTAGGGCTTCCCGGGAACCCTCTCTCACCAAAAGCGTGGTTTAGACGGCGTCCGCCAAGTAGTCGATAGCCAGCTTGTAGCCAAGGACTCCTGCGCCCACGATGATTGCGCTGCAAACACCAGACAGGTACGAGTGGTGACGGAACTCTTCGCGCTGGTGGACGTTGGTGATGTGGACTTCGACGGCGGGTAGCTGCACTGCGGCCAGGGCGTCACGAAGTGCGACTGATGTATGCGTGTAGGCGCCGGCGTTGATCACTATCCCGACAGCGGTGCCGCGCGCCGAGTGGATGGCGTCGAGCAGGTCACCTTCGTGGTTCGACTGCACACAGTCAACAGTGAAGCCATGGGCGGCAGCCGCCGACATGGCGAGTTGCTCGACGTCCGCGAGTGTTGACGTTCCGTACTTCTCTGGCTCGCGGGTGCCAAGAAGGTTGAGGTTGGGTCCATTGATGACAAGGATGGTGCCGCGACCGGCTTCGGTGGCGGGGGTGGCTTCAGTCATGGCTCCCAATCTATAGCGGCCCGGGAACGCAGGGTAAATATGCCCGCTCCATGAGCGGTGGCAGCCCGAAAACACCCACGATGCGGGAGGGCCCCTACTTACGCGTGCATTGACCTGGCGATACGGGGCTGTTGAGTCCCGGGGCCTGCGCTGCCACAGGCGACAGGTCTGCCATGGTGAGGGCAAAGCCGAGGGCGGCATCGGTGGTGGTCTTGGCGAAGATCAACCCGGCCACCTCGCCCTGCATGGTCAGCAGCGGACCGCCGGAGTTCCCCGGCTGGACGTCACCGGCCAGCTTGTAGACGAGCTCCGGAGAGGGATTGTCGCCGTAGATGTCCGGGACAATGATGGTCGAAATTCCTTGGACGGTTGCGGGCTTCGATTGGAAGGGACCGCCGTGCGGGTACCCGGCAAAGGCCGCAGGGCTGCCTTCGGGCAGGTCGACACTCATCGGCAGTGGACTGGACTGCAGGCCGTCCACGGCCAGGACTGCGATGTCCCGCTGGGGGTCGAAGTACACCACCCGACCCGGCAACGCACCGCCGTCGGGAACTTCCACCACCGGCTGCGACACGCCCGCCACAACGTGTGCGTTGGTCACGACGCGCCCGGGCGATACGACGAATCCGGAACCCGTCTGGTTCTGGCCACATTCAAACGCTGTACCCGCGATCTTGAGGACGGACTCTGCAGCCTGGTTAAGGGCAGGAGTGTCCGTTGAGGCATTGGGGACGGGGACCGGAGTCACGGGGCCGATGCCCTCGATGAGCTTAGGGATGCCGTCGCCGATCACCGTGGACCGCAACTGCGCCATGGTGCTCTTGACGGGCGTTGGAGTGATGGTGTCGATGTAGCGGATCACGCGGGAGCCGGCCAGTTGCTGCGAAACAAAGGGCACACCCAGCGAACTGATGCTGAACGCCAGCATGGACATGACCAGCGCCGCCACCACCACGCTCACCACGCCACCGATCAACCGGTCAACGGCGTGCAGCGGCTTGATCCGCACGGCGTGGCGGATTTTGCGCCCGATCATGGTTCCCAGCCCATGACCCAAAGCAATAAGCACGACGGCGGCACCCACCGTGGCGGTCAGCCTCCAGCCGCTGTCCGTCACCCAGCCACTCACGAGCGGCACGGCAACGAACGCAGCGATGGCGCCGACCACAAATCCTGCAATTCCACCCAGCGTGACCATAAAGCCGTTGCGCAGGCCATAGATCAGGTAGGACAGCAGCATCAAGATCAATGCCAAATCCAATATCGTCAAGCCAAACACCAATGCTCCTCATAGCCGGGTAGCGCCAATTGTAGTTGTGGACCCTGACAACCAACCGTTAGTCACATCACCCGCAGCAGCCACCAAAAGCCGGTTCGGGGCAGCCATTTGCGGTGTTCCGTGGCCGAAATCCGCGTCGTTTCAGCGTTTCACGTGCCAAGTACGTCACAGAAGCCTAAAAATTCTGAAACAATGGCCTGAGCGCCACGACCGAAACTTATATTCAGGAGATTTCATGGACATCGAGGTATTGCGCCGCGCACCCCTCTTCGCCACCCTTGACGACGACGCATTCCGCTTGCTGACGGACGAACTCACCGAGGTGGACCTTTCACGTGGGGCTTCGGTGTTCCGCGAAGGCGACCAGGGTGACCAGCTCTACTTCATCGTTTCCGGCAAGGTGAAGCTCGGCCGCACCTCCCCCGATGGCCGCGAGTCCCTGCTGGCCATCCTCGGCCCGGGCGAGCTCTTCGGCGAAATGGCGTTGTTCGACCCCAGCCCGCGTACCGCCACGGCGACCGCCGTTTCTGAGACCCGCCTGGCCGGCCTCAAGAACGAGAGCCTTAACGCACTGCTCCGCACGCGTCCCGAGGTTTCCGCGCAGCTGCTGCAGGCCCTGGCCCGCCGCCTCCGCCGCACCAACGACTCCCTGTCCGACCTCGTCTTCTCGGACGTTCCGGGCCGCGTGGCCAAGGCCCTGCTGGACCTGGCCGACCGCTTCGGCCGTCCGGCGACCGACGGCGTTCTGGTGGCACACGAGCTCACGCAGGAAGAACTGGCCCAGTTGGTTGGCGCTTCCCGCGAAACCGTCAACAAGGCACTGGCCGAGTTCGTTCAGCGCGGCTGGCTCCGTCTGGAAGCCCGCGCCGTCGTGATCCTGGACATGCAGCGACTCCGTCAGCGTTCACGCTAAACGCCTCAGCTCAAAAGCCGCCCCGGTCGTAACCGGGGCGGCTTTTTTTGGTTGAAAGTGAGAGAGGGTCCGGCTCAAGCCCTAGGGACGTGAGAGAAGGTCCGGCTCAAGCCCGAGGGATGTGAGAGAGGGACCCGCTCAAGCCCGAGGGATGTGAGAGAGGGTCCTGCTAGCGTTCGCGCTGGGGCTCTCCGGCGACGGTACGGGCGGCTTCGACCTCGAGCATCAGGATTCCGCCCTCGTCGATGAGCTTCGCCTGGTACACGTGTGCTTTGCGTTTGTAGCTCAGGTAGGCGATGCACCCATTGGAGGCCGCCATTTTCTCGAGCATGATTTCGGACCCGGGAACCAAAAGCTGACCCAGGGTGAGGCCCACAGTATTCGGCTGGCCAATCTCATCTCCGAGCGCCGGGGTGTCCCTGAGGGCAATCGCTTCGGCGGCCGTAACCCAGCGCCCCCATACGCCTTTGCTTCCCAGGATGCTGGGTTGCTGGTTCACGGGGACCGTTGCGGCAAAGTATCGCGTGTTGAAGCGGGTATGGGCAAAATCCGGGCTGAGCCAATTCACCAAGGGCTTCAACAGATCCGTCCGGAGGGAGAGCCCGCGCTTGGAGAGCATCTCCGTGAAGGACTTTTCCTGGGCCGCCACGGCTTCACGGGCCCGCATCCAATCGACCGTCGAGTTGGCCTCAACGGTGGAGGAAGCATCCGGTCCGGCGAGCAGCACGCCGGTTTCTTCGAAGAGTTCGCGGATGGCGCCCACCACGTGACGGCGGGCGAGTCCGACGTCGTCCGTTCCCATGTGCTCAGCCCACTGCTGCGGCGTGGGGCCTACCCACCCGACGGGATCGTCGTCGGACGCGTCCAGGGAGCCGCCCGGGAACGCGACAACACCCAACGGCGAGGATCCCGGCCTGTAACCAAGCCAGGTCTCCAAACCGGTGGGCGAGTCGCGCAAGAGCACAACGGACGATGCGTAGCGGGCGGCCCTGGGGGTCCGCTCGCCGAGCTCAAGCCAGTTTCGTGCTGCCCCTTCGAGTTCGGGAGGCAGTACAAACAGGCGACGGGCAAGCTGCGGCAATTGGGTGAACCGGTTCCTTAGCTGAATTCAGCGATGAGCTCGACTTCAACAGGAGAGTCGAGCGGCAGGACAGAAACGCCGACGGCGGAGCGTGCGTGCTTGCCCGCGTCGCCAAGGACCTGGCCGAGGAGTTCGGACGCGCCGTTGATGACGCCAGGCTGGCCGGTGAACGTCGGTTCGGAGGAGACGAAGCCGACGACCTTCACGATGCGGGTGATGCGGTCGAGGTCGCCGATGACGCTCTTGACTGCCGCCAGGGCGTTAATGGCGCAGACGGCGGCGTAGCGCTTGGCGTCTTCGGGATCAACGGTGGGTTCGTCGGATGTGCCCAACTCGCCGAGGGAGACCTTGCCCGTAGCTTCGAGTTTGCCGTTAATAAAGGGCAGCTGTCCGGACGTGTAAACGTAGTTGCCGGAGACGATGGCCGGGACGTAGTCCGCAACGGGTGCGGCGACCTCGGGGAGGGTCAAACCGAGCTCGGCCAGGCGCTGCTCGACAGCCGACGTGGGTGCGCCGGATTCCGCGGGAGACGTGGTTTCTGCGGGGGTGGTCATGGTTACTGCTTCTCCCTCTTCAGGTATGCAACAAGGCCTTTGCCATCGGGGCCACCGACGACCTGGACAAGCTCCCAGCCGTCTTCGCCCCACTGGTCCAGGATCTGCTTAGTGGCGTGAATAATGAGCGGAATCGTGGCGTACTCCCATTTGGTCATGACAGAAAGCCTAGCCCTTGACGGTAAAGTGGAAAACATGGTGACTCGCAAGAACCCACTATTCGACACTGCCACCACCCTCGGAAAGATTCTAGGTTTCCTCGGTGTGAGCGCGATTTGTGGCGTCCTGGTGGCGGGCCTTTTGGTCCCCGCAGCCGCCGTTTCGGGCAGTGCCGCCAGTGGTTCAATACAGTTCTTTGACACTCTGCCGGCGGAACTGCAGGTGGATCCGCCCAGCCAGAACACCACGATCCTGGCCAAGGACGGTACGCCGATCGCTTCGATCTACGCGGAGAACCGGACCAAGGTTCCCTTGGATTCGATGAGCCCGTTCATCAAGGACGCTGTCATCGCGATCGAGGACAGCCGTTTCTATGAGCACGGCGGCATCGACACCACGGGCATCATGCGAGCCATCGTCAGCACCGCCCGCGGCAACAAGCAGGGCGCGTCCACCATCACGCAGCAGTACGTGAACAACGTCATCAACGAGTCCCTGGTGGCGTCCGACCGTGAAGAAGACGTCAAGCTCAACGGTGGCGGCAAGGGCGTGGGCGACAAGCTCCGCGAAATGAAGCTCGCCATCGCGTTGGAGAAGAAGTTCTCCAAAGAGCAGATCCTTGAGGGCTACCTCAACATCGTATTCTTCAACCGTGACGCCTACGGCATTGAAGCCGCCTCCAAGTTCTTCTTCAGCACCACCGCCAAGGACCTGACGCTTCCGCAGGCCGCCCTGTTGGCCGGCCTCGTGAACAGCCCCTCGGCCTTCGATCCCATCGCGAACCCGGACAACGCGCAGAAGCGCCGCGACCTGGTGCTCGCTGCCATGGTGAACCAGGGCAAGATCACGCAGGCCGAGTACGACGAAGCCGTAGCCACCCCGGTGACCACCAAGGTCACTCCCGCCCGCCAGGGTTGCGCGTACGCCACCATGGCGCCTTACTTCTGTGACTACGTCCTGCACCTTCTGTTCAACAACCCGGCATATGGCGACACCACCGAAGAGCGTGTCAAGCGCGTCCAGCGTGGCGGCCTCACCATCCAGACCACCCTTGATCCGACAGCCCAGACCGTGGCCCAGCAGCAGGTTGATGCCACGGCCGGCGCCAACCCGGATAAGTGGGGCGCGTCCATCACCTCCGTTCAGCCGGGTACGGGCCAGATCGTCAGCATGGCCCAGAACACCGTCTGGCTGCCTCAAGAAGGCAAGTTCGATCAGACCCAGAACTTTAACGTTGACGTCCTGGACGCCAACGGAAATGACCTCAACGGCATTGGTGGCTTCCAGCCCGGCTCGACCATGAAACCCTTTACGTTCGCCCAGTGGCTGAACGAGGGCAAGTCGATGAACCAGAACGTCAACGCGAGCGTCCGCAGGTACGGTGTGAACTTCCCTTGGCGGAACACCTGTCCCACGCCCGTGAATGGTTTCTACGACAGGAACGTGGCCGGTAGCTTCGACCTCCAGAACTCGGATGAGGGCTACTACCGGAACATGACCGTCCTGTACGGCCTCATGAACTCCATCAACACCGCGACGTTTGCTTCGGCTTCCCAGGTTGACCTCTGCGGCATCCAGGGCATCGTGGACGCCACCGGCATCCACGGCGGACTGCCGACGCGCGATGACACAGGCAAGGTCACCGACCCGAACCCCAAGGTCCCGATGACCACACTGTCCAACCTGATCGGCGCCACCCAGACTGCGCCGTTGACCATGGCGGCTGCTTTCGCGACCTTCGCCGCTGACGGCAAGTACTGCGAACCGATCGCGATCACGTCGGTGAAGGACCAGTCAGGCGCTGAACTGCCGGCGCAGTCCTCCAACTGCAAGGACGCCGTGAAGCCCGAGGTTGCCCGTGGCGTGGCCTACGCCATGCAGGAAGTCCTGAATGCCGGCTCGGGCTCACTGATCCGCCCATCGCTTTCCACGAAGGGCAACTTCCCGGTTGCGGCCAAGACGGGTACCAACGACTCCAACGGCTCCACCTGGGTGGTGGGTTACACCACCGGCTTGGCCACAGCCTCTTGGTTCGGTGATCCGCTGGATAACCAGCTGCGCCCGGGCCGCAATCTGACCGTCAACGGCAAGTTCTACCCGGCCATCGACGGTTACATGATCGCCGGTCCGCAGTTCACCAACTACATGTTGTCGGTGGCTCCTGCCTACGGCACCAACCCCTTCCCTGCGCCGCCGTCCAACCTGCTGGGCACGGCGGCCCCGCAGCGCAACACCACGCCTGCGCCGTCCAATCCGAACCCCGCCCCGCCTTCCAATAACGGAAACGGCGGCAACGGAAACAATGGCAATAACGGCAACGGCAACAACGATAAGGACTAAGCGTGTCCTTCCGTGATTCACTGGCAAACCGCGTCCGCACCGTCGGGCGCGGTTTCGCCGTCACTACAGCTCTCGGTGCAACAGCCGGGGCAGCAGCCGCCGCCTATGGCTGGTGGGAGAAGGACCAATTTGAGGTCCGCCAGGAAACTTTGCCAGTCCTCCCTGAGGGTTCAGCACCATTCCGGATCCTGCACCTCAGTGACATCCACTTCGTGCCGGGCCAGGACAAGAAAGCCCTCTGGCTTGAGTCGTTGGCTGAGTTGAAGCCCGACCTCGTGGTCAATACAGGCGACAACCTGAGCCACGCGAAAGCCATCGATCCCCTGATCCAGGCACTGCGTCCGCTCTTGGAGTTCCCCGGCGTGTTCGTTCCAGGGTCCAACGACTACTACGCCCCGCGGATCAAGAATCCTGCCGGCTACTTCCGCGGACCGTCGAGGCACAAGAAGGACCCCATCAAGCTCGATTGGCCAAAGCTCCGCTCCGCGTTCGGGATGGGTGGTTGGATCGATCTGACCAACCGCGCCCAGTCGGTGGTCCTGAATGGACTCCGCTTCGATTTCTCCGGAGTGGACGATCCCCACCTCAAACGCGAACGGTACGCCGGTTGGCCCCGCGGAACCGTGAACCAGGATGCGCGCCGCCACCTGAAAGTCGCTGTGATCCACGCTCCCTATCAGCGCGTACTGGACCACTTCACCGAAGCCGGAGCTGACCTCATCCTCGCCGGCCACACACATGGCGGTCAGATTTGCATCCCCGGCTACGGCGCTTTGGTCTCCAACTGCGACCTCCCCACGTGGCGCGCCAAAGGCCTCCACGACTGGGAAAGCAATGAATTCACGACGCCGGTGAACGTCTCAGGCGGCATCGGCACGTCGCGCTTCGCGCCAGTCCGGATCGCCTGCCGCCCGGAAGCAGTGCTGCTCACCCTCACGGCACGCAGCTGAACGTCGGGGATCATTACGATCCTCAATAACTGGGTCAAACATTTCACCTAGGTTGCGTGGTCCTGTGAAACGAATCACGCCATGGCATAGGGTAGTTGCTACGGGAAACTACCTCCGCACCATCTGAAGATCCAGCTGTTGAGAAGCGGGCATGTCCAAGCAAACGTCATTTTTCACCTCCGTCGGCCGCCTGTACCCTCATGTGCGGCCAATCCTCCCACGCCTGTTCATGGGCCTGATCTGCGCCTTGCTCGCGAGCATTGTTGCACTGACGATTCCGCAGGTACTGCGGGTACTCGTCAACAACTCTTTGCAGCCCGGCGGTTCCACGGACGCAGTCTGGATTGCCGCCGTCGTGATTCTTGCGTTGGGCGTGGCTGAAGCGGGTCTGGTGGCATTGCGCCGGCAGTTCGTTATCAACCCGGCCACCACGGTTGAGACCAGGATGCGCGTGACCCTGTACGGCCACCTGCAAGAGCTCACCGTGGCGTTCCACGATCGCTGGGGCTCGGGCCAACTGCTTTCCCGCGCGATGACGGACCTGAGCTTCCTGCGCCGCTGGATGGCCTTCGGCGCCATCATGCTGGTGGTCACCACGCTGACGGTCATCATTGGCGTCGGCGTGATGTTCTCCATGAGCTGGCAGTTGGCGCTGATCTTCCTGGCAGCGGCCGTGCCGATCATGATCAACTCCTTCCGTTTCCGCCGCCGCTTCAGCCTGGTCACCCGCCTCAGCCAGGACCAGGCCGGCGACCTCGCCACCACCGTGGAGGAATCCGTCCACGGCATTCGCGTGCTGAAGGCTTTCGGCCGGAGCCGCGAAGCACTGGAAAATTTCAACGGCCAGGCCGAGGAACTCCGTCAGACCGAGATCGCGAAAGCCAAGCAGCAGGCCGGCTTCACGCTGGTGGTCACGCTGCTGCCCGAACTTGCCCTGGGCGTCGGGCTGGTGGTGGGTATCATGCTCGCTGCCAGTGGCCAGCTGAGCATTGGCTCGTTGGTCGCCTTCTTTGCCACAGCCGCGGTAGTAGCCACTCCCGTGGAATTCTCGGGCATGCTGCTGGCCATGGCTCTGACCGCGAAGACCGCGCTGGACCGCCACTTCGAAGTCATGGACACCGAAAACACCATCACCTCCCCGGTTCACGCGAAGGTACCGGAGACCGTGCAGGGCGCCTTGCGCTTTGAGCACGCTGGCTTCGGGTTCGAGGACGGCGGTTCGCTCCTCCACGATCTCACCCTGGATATCCGTCCCGGCGAGACCATGGCCCTGGTGGGTATCACTGGCAGCGGCAAGAGCGCCATGCTCCAGCTGGTCCCCCGCCTCTACGACGTGACCGAGGGCGCTGTGACGATCGACGGCGTGGATGTCCGCGACTACGACATTGACGAGCTTCGCAGGATCGTCGCCGTGGCCTTCGAGGACACCACGCTGTTCTCCAGCTCAGTGCGCGACAACGTCCTTCTGGGAGCTCCCGATCCCAGCGATGCCGCTTTGGACGAGGCCTTGGATGTGGCGCAGGCCCAGTTCGCCTACTCGTTGCCCGATGGCGTGGACACGCTGATCGGTGAAGAGGGATTGAGTTTATCCGGCGGCCAGCGCCAGCGTATTGCCTTGGCGCGGGCCATCGCGGCCAAGCCGAAGGTCCTGGTACTTGATGATCCCCTGTCCGCGTTGGACGTGAACACCGAGGAACGAGTGGAAGCCCGTCTACGGGAGGTCCTCCGCGAGACCACCACGTTGATCGTCGCGCATCGCCCATCCACTGTGGCGTTGGCGGACCGGGTGGCGTTGCTCGAAAACGGCACCATCACCGCCGTCGGGACCCACACGGAACTGTTGGCCGAAAACGACCATTACCGCTACGTCATTGCCAGCCTGGACACCGGTCCCAAAGACCTGGACACCGAACTGGACGAGCTCGAAGAAGCTGAGGAGGCCCGCCGGTGAGTGCCACAACGTTTGGAACCGCCAACGAGGACAACACGCTCCTCACCAAAGCAGACAGCAAAGCCGTACGACGCCGGTCGCTCACCTTGCTTGCCTCGCTCATCCGCCCGGTGCGGTTGCGTTTCTGGCTGACGATCGTGATGGTGGTGGTCTCGCAGCTCACCCGGGTTGCCGGTCCGGCGCTGATCGCCTTCGGCATCGACAACGCCCTCCCGGCGCTGCAGGCGGGTGACAACGGGCCGCTGGTACTTGCGGGTGCCCTGTATTTGGCCGCTGCGATCGCCACCGCCGGCATGACTGCGCTGTACGTGACCTCCACGGCTAGGCTCAGCCAAGCCATGCTCCTGGATCTCCGGCTCCGCGTCTTCCGGCACACCCAGCGGCTGAGCTTGGAATTCCACGAGAAATACACGTCCGGGCGCATCATTGCCCGGCAGACCTCGGACCTTGAAGCACTCCGCGAACTCCTCGATTCCGGTGTCAGTTCCCTGGCGTCCGGCATGCTGTTCATGGTGTTCACCGCTTTTACGATCTTTGCGCTCGACTGGCGCAGTGGACTGATCGTCCTCGGCGCCGGCGTCCCCATGTTCTTCCTGGCCCGCTGGTACCAGAAGCACTCGCAGATCGCGTTCCGTGAATCCCGGGTGGTGTCCGCCCGCTTGATTGTGCACTTCGTGGAGACCATGACCGGCATCCGCGCTGTGAAGGCCTTCCGCAAGGAGCCTGAGAACGCTGAGCGTTACGGCGAGTTGGCTGAGGATTACCGCAAAAACACCGTCCGCTCCATCAACCTGAACGGCATCTTCCAGCCGGGCCTGGTGCTGATCGGCAATGTTTGCGTGGCCGTGGTGCTGCTGTTCGGTGGATTCCGGGTGCTCAGCGGTGACCTCGCGGTCGGTGTGTTGCTCGCGTTGATCCTCTCCACCAAGCGCTTCTTCCAGCCCGTGGACCAGATGGCCATGTTCTACAACTCCTTCCAGAGCGCCCAGGCCGCACTGGAGAAGGTATCCGGGCTCCTCGAAGAAGTTCCCACGGTCCGCCCACCCAAGAACCCGGTGCCGCTGAAGAGTTCCCGGGGCGAGATCGACTTCAAGGGCGTGGAATTCGGCTACGGCGACGGCAACCTGGTTGTTCCCAGGATGGATCTGCATATCCCGGCCGGACAGACCATCGCGCTGGTGGGACAGACAGGGGCCGGCAAGTCCACGTTGGCCAAGCTCGTAGCGCGTTTCTACGACGTCACGTCCGGTTCGATCACTCTGGATGGGGTGGATCTCAGGGACTTGTCCACCACCGACCTCCGCCGAGCGGTAGTAATGGTGACCCAGGAAGCATTCCTCTTCAGCGGTTCCGTGGCGGACAACATCGCGTTGGGCCGGCCTGAGGCTTCACGGGCCGAGATCGAGGCTGCTGCAGCCGCTGTGGGAGCCCACGAGTTTATCGTGAGCCTCCCTGAGGGCTACGACACGGACGTCAACAAGCGCGGTGGGCGCGTGTCCTCAGGCCAGCGCCAGCTCATTGGTTTCGCCCGGGCCTTCCTTGCCGCGCCGGCCGTGCTGATCCTTGACGAAGCAACGTCCTCGCTGGACATTCCGTCAGAGCGGATGGTTCAGCAGGGACTCGCCCAGCTCTTGGAAGGCGTGGCCGGCGGGAACTCCGCCCGCACCGCGATCATCATCGCCCACCGGCTCTCCACGGTAGAGACGGCCGACAGGGTTTTGGTGGTCCATGACGGACGCATCGTGGAGGATGGGACGCCAGCAGAATTGATCAGCGGAGGGGGGCGGTTTGCCCAGCTGCACGGGGCCTGGCGGGACTCGTTGGTGTAGCTCCCCTTGGCCGGCCGCTGTGAGGAGCGACACCTACCCTCCGATTTCGCATCACGGGACGTTTCGGCTATTCTTGAACAGTTGCTTTCGCAGCGGATCGGGATGTAGCGCAGCTTGGTAGCGCGCTTCGTTCGGGACGAAGAGGTCGCAGGTTCAAATCCTGTCATCCCGACCAGAGTCGCTTTATTCGAACCATGGTTCAAGTAGATCGACTTTAGTTGAAGCAACAGAGATGGCGTTGAGAAATCGGCGCCATTTTTGGTATCCGCGAACTGGGTAGAAAGTACGCCGGAAACGTCCAAAATCGCGCATTTATCGGACGATTGGGTCGATCCATGGACGGACATCGCCAACGAGGGTTTGATCGACCGGTAGGCCGTCTGGGCGGCGAAGATGTCATCGAACGGTTGATTCAGGTCCGTTCCAACCGAGCCGTCTTGATCCACAAGGAAGCGGTGATAAAAAGATTCATTGAGTAGCCTCCGGACCTTATCTGTTGCCTTCTCATAGTAAGACTTCGGATCGGCGATCTGATCAATCGCCTTGGCAAGAAGCTGACCGCCCACAGCAATCTGCTCGCCGATATTCGCCAGGCTGTCTTCGATACGAGAACGTTGGACGCGCAGCTCATGCATCTTCTCCCGAACCTTCGACTGCGGCAGGATGCCATCGGCCGCAATGTCAACGAGCCGGCTTTCCTTGGCCTCAACTTCTTTGAGTCGATTCCTGTACTTCGCGTACATCTCCTTTATGTCCTGCTGCTCACCCAGAAGGGCTTCTTCGAGCCTGGCGCGAATATCCTCCTCGAAGTCCTTGTCGAGCACGAGCTGACCGTAGGATTCTGCAACGCTGTCTTCAACGAGATAAGCGGGTAGATATGGAAGATCACACTGTCCTTCCTGCCGAGCACGACAGAAGAAGTACTCGTGAATCGTGCCTCCGCGCCCTTTCGCCTGCGTGTAGATAACGCGGCTTTCCCGGCCCTGCCGATGGCACTTACCGCAGTAGACCATCCCCTTGAGGAAGTGATTGTGAATGCGATCCCTAGTGCCTGATCCGCTGCGCGAGCTCATGATTTCCTGGACCTCATCGAAAAGGTCTTGCCCGATAATCGGTTCGTGACGTCCCGGATAAGCATCGCCCTTGTAGACGACATAACCGACGTAGTACGGATCCTTGAGCATCTGATGCAGCCTGCTCGCGGAGACTGGCTTCTCCGGGTATCGAGCTGTCCGACGGCTCGTCAACCCGAGGTCCGCCATCGTCGCTTCCAGCCGCTCGATTGAGTATTTCCCGGTGGCGTACAGTTCAAAGGCCTTGAGCACGAGCGGCGCTCTGGTTTCATCTAGCCCGACACTGTTGATCATGCGTCCGTCGATGTCTTTTCGGATGTTGAGGTACCCAATCTTGGCCTTGCCGACCGTGCCCCCGTTAATCGCCTTATTGCGCATCTTGATCCGAATGTCTTCTCCGCTGAGCTGGTTCTGCACCTGGTTCATGATGTCGGTGACGGCCTCCATCGCTTCCGCGTAGGTGCCTTCACCGAAGTCCTCACGGGCGGAAAGCAAGCGCACGCCCAGCTTGTCGAGATGTCGTCGCGTGATGGCGGCATCCGTGAAGTTACGAAACGCACGGGATCGGGCATACACGATGACATAGTCAACGTCGCGGTGCTCCTGCAGAAACTTCAGCAAGGCTTGGAAGACCGGCCGCTTCTCGATCGTTTGCGCCGACACACCAGGCTCCACGAATTCCTGGACGATGTCTGCGTTGACGGCTACCGCCTTCTGTTCGCAGATATCGCGCTGGGTAGCTATTGAGTTGCCATCTTTGTCGATGTCGACGGCTGTTTCGGTCTGCTTCTTGCTCGACACCCGTAGGTACAGAACTGCCTTACGTGGTTTCGATGCCTCGATTTCCTCGATGGTCATAGTCATACTCCTTGTGTTTGGGCGCGGTGACTCATGCGGTACTGCCATGAACGGGAGAACGGTGCGCTTTTGGGTGTGCAACGCGGAGCGGCCTCGGCGATGCCTGTTTGTCGCAGTCGCACGGTCATTGCGGCCTCGGATACTTGAAAGTGTGCAGCGAGATCGGCCGTTCGCTGCATGCCACCGTAGTATGCGCGCTTGAGAAGCTTTTTTGGAACGAGCAGGCATCCCGCGAAGTAGTCGGCAGCTTGCTCGGCTTGCTCGGCAGGAGTGACGTCGCGGTTTCCGATGTATAGTGCATCGGCCCGATTGTGGTCGACGATGTGCTTGTACTCATGAGCGAGCGTGAACCGCTGTCGACTGTAACTCTCATACTTGTTCAGCTGGATGATCCAATTGCTACCGTTCCAGAAGCTAGCCCCTGAGACTGGAGCATTAACCATCTCAATTTCAATCTTGGGCAGGTCGGCGATAAGTTCAACCGGCACTGGCCCATCCTCGATGCCGTGCAGCTCCAGTAGTCGGGTGGCTTGGTGCTCAGCTACTTGTTTCGCCTCAGAGTGGGAACGAACCTCTCGGTTCGGGATAAGCGCGCGGAGAGTAGCCAGGACGCTCCGTTCGATAAATGGGGTGATAGTTTCGTTGGTCATGGCTTTCTCCTTTCTCTGAGAAGTCGTTGGTTATTCGTCCTCGCCGGGTGCGGGGCCGGTATTTATATTGATGCCATGCCGGGCGGCGACATCGCGAAAATGCTCTTCGATCTCACGGACCGCGCTGTCCGGCATACCTTTGAATTTCGTGCGCAGGTATGGATTGAGTGTTGGTAGGTCAGAGCCGCGCAGCATGCTCGATTCGGCCAGAAGGTCGGTCAGTGGAAGTTGGAGGACGTCGGCGATGGCACGAAGATTGTCCATGCGGGGATTGGCAATCTGTCCCAGCTCCAGCCGGGTGATGGTTCCCTTGGCGACCCCCGCTTGCCGAGCAACTTCGCTTGCTGAAAGTGCCAGCTTCTGGCGCTGCTTCCGGATTGTTTCGGCTAGGCCTTGTATGTCTTTTTCCTGCATTTTTCCTGTCTCCAATTTCTGTTTGTATTATGAATCGATCGTTCAATTCCTTCAACGATTTAAGAGAATTCCACAACAGAAAATTCGTCAAGAAAGGAAGGGCTTCCTAATATCGGGGAAGGTCAAATTCGGCTATTGAAAACGTAGACCCCGGAGTCAGATTCGATCACGTAGATCTCACCACTGAGTCGCAAGTCCTCCCCCATCGCTTCCGCATCGATCTTGGCGTACGTCTTCAGCGATTCAGGCAAGTACGCGTCGATTTGCTGCTGCCATCCCATGTCGGCGATGATCCGCTCGGCGTAAGCCTCCAGCGTGGGATAGTCGCCGAGGTAGGCATCCTCGAAGTAGTGCCAATCTTCAGCATCTAAGCCGGAGTAATCCACCCACGCGGCGAAGGCGGGACCATGTTTGGCGATACCTTCCGCCAGCGCGGCGACTTCCTCAACGCGTTCAAATTCACTAAGTTGTTTGCTGCCGAAGCCTTCGTAGTCATGGATGGCCCATTCCTCTGGCGCAGGTTCACGAGACCGCGCCAGCATGGCATGGATCTGCTCGTAGATGGCATCCGCGCCTATGGTTGCGTCTATCCAGGTACCGAGTAGTCGCCCGTTGTTGTAGTCAGCCAGCGACGCGACGTAGATGGCGGGGGCCGTGCGATTCTCTCGTTCCGGAGTGGGCTCGGATAGTTGTTCGTGGTTCATGTGTCCTCCTTTCATTTATTCGGATGGATGGGCGGCAAGGACAGCGGAGGCACTCTCGATAGAGCGCTGCTCACGCCGTCCCTGCCGGTGGTGCTCGAACTAGCGTCCGCGCGATGCGCGGGGCTTGGTCGCCTCCTGATCGTTGCCGAACAGATGTGCGATAGCCTCACGTCGGGCAGCAGCTTCCCGGTCGATTTCCGCAATGGCGGTTTCGGCTTGAGATGCCAGATCGGTGTTTTCCTTAACGCTGGCGATGTGCGCCGTCAAGGCCTTTCTGATCTCATCGGTGATAGTGCTTCCCCGTAGCTGCGCGATGAGCGTCAGCTGGGTGTGGACGTCCGGTTCGAGCCGGATAGCAAGAGTCTTCACTCCTGCCGGATTCTGGCGTTCCCCGCCAGTCGTGGGTGTCGTCATGACAACTCCTCGGATTGTGCGACCGGCGAGATTCCGGAATGGAATCCTCTTCACCGGCCGCAGCGCACCGACGAGCTGTCCGAGTGCTATCCCCCTGGTGGCGAACGCGGACGAGCTGCGGTGATCCGATCTCGCGCCTCCTTCGCAAAGATCGGATTGAGTTCAATACCCAACCAATTACGACCAAGCGATTCAGCGACGACGGCGGTCGAGCCACTGCCAATAAATGGGTCAAGGACCATGCCGGGCTCTGGATCACCTTTATGGCTGCAGCCCGCCTGAAGCGCCAGCCGCGTTGCGATCTGTCCTAGTCTGCGGATCGGTCGCCGCCACGGGGCGCGGCAAATGGCGCAGCGCGCTTCGGGGGTTCCGGCCTGGATACATCGGATGGCAAGCGGCTCAGGAAATGTGGCATGGTGACTGCCCTTGCCAGCGGCTGTGGCGATTGTCCATACGTCTCCAGGGTTCTTGCCGAGCGGATGGCCGACAATTCCTCGAGCCTTCATGGCGGTGAGGCCGGTCGTCGTATCGGCATTCGGACCCCGCCATCTTTCCTTGGCGGGACGCCGCGATGCGGCACGAGGCGGGCGACCTGGCTTCGACAGATGGGGCACACGAATCGCGTCGAGATCGAAGTAGTAACGTTCCTGCTTCGCGAACAGGTAAATCACCTCATGGGACGCTGTCAGCCGGTCACGCACGCTAGTTGGCATCGGGTTTGGCTTGGCCCAGATGATCTTGTTGCGGACTATCCACCCGTCCTCTTGCAGCAGCTGCGCTACACGTTCCGGTGCCAGAAGCAGACTCTTGGACGGCGCGCCTTGCCGAGGATGGTTGGCGTACGTATCGCCGAGATTGAGCCAGAAGGTGCCCGTCGGGACCAGCACGCGGTCGATCTCGCGTGCAACGGCCCGAATCACTTCAGCCCACGCCTCCACATCTGCTTCGAGCCCTATCTGGCCGTCAGCATCATAGTCACGTAGACGGAAGTACGGCGGGCTCGTCAGACACATATCCACCGACCCGGTTGGGAGCTTTCGGAGCTTGTCCAACGCGTCCCCAACGTACAAGACATTTACCGGATTAGTCATGGCGAACCTCCCGGACAAGTTGAGTCGAAGCCTCCGCCAAGGCGCTGATGCGGTAGAGCTCCGGCGTCACCCTGGTGCTCCGATTCAGCGCCAGTGAGAATGCTTGGCGACGGCGCTCTGCCACGTTCGGACGGTAGGCATCCATAGCCCAGACGACCTTCGGAAACGCCCCGAATTCACGTTGCTCGATACCCGTTTCGAGATATTCCTCGTACAACAGACACTTGCCGAGGACAGTTGGTAGGCTCTCATGACCAAGGTCCACTTCAACGAAGAACGCCTCAACATCCTGGTCCCCGACACGGGCAGCGAGCTCAACATACAGGTCTGGTCGAAGCACTTGACCGACGCCGAGACGGTCCGTGTAGTGGCGACGAGCCTCGCCCTCCGGAACCAGTTTCACAACTTCCGCACCCGACTCGGATGCAGCGGCGATGATGCCGACGGCAACGTCAGCTATTGCCAAAGTGTGATCAAGGAACCGTGACGATGGTTCGTCAAACCGCCGGCGTCGGCGATGAGTGTCCTCCTTGCGTTGGATACGTTCGCCTGCCGTATCCATGAAATAAACCAGCCCCTCCGAGCCTGCCCGAACACCACCGATCCGCCGATTGAGAACGCCCAGAATGCGATGGCGTCGTAGTCTTGCCAGGACTCGGCGGCAGGTTCGAGCACCCGATTCCGCTGTCGCGTGCTCTGCAAAATGCAAGGTTTCGATGTGCCGTGCCGTCAAGAAGCGATACCGACCAACAGACGACAAGACAGCTCGATCGCGTTCGCTGAGGCGGTCTTCGATGTCGCTTAAGCGGCGCCGACTTATCCGCGGGCCAGTGTGGGCTCCGGTGCTAGGTACAGCACCGGTATTCGGCGCCCCAATTCGTGCAGATTCGTCGCTGACCTGCGCAGACGCACCCGATGGCTTCGACGCGGGCGGGTAGCCGGTCGGTAGAGCCCGTTCGACACTCATGGCTGACTCCTTCTGCGGCGGCCATCAGTTCCGCCGGTTTCTGGAGAAGGAGTCAGAATGCTTCGAAGCCCACGTTCGATGACGTCTTTTGATTGTCCGTACTGACTGCGACTTAGGGCCCGGATCTTGTCCGGTGACGAGGTCGGTTTCGGGATGTCTAACGTGACGCCAGATGCCCAGTCGGTCACTGCGCTCTTGCGGACGAGCTGCGCGTAGATGTGACGCGACGACAACGCCATGAAGTCTTCTGGTTCAAGACCAGGTGCCATAGCGGCGGCCGCTTTGGCATCCCTGGATGCAAGTTGAAAGAAGACTCGAGATCGGCAGTTGGCCTCGAAGGCCGTCCGCATGCTTTGGGGCAATTGGTCAAGGTACTGGTGCGCCACATGGAACCCAGCCCCAAGACTGCGTGAAGTTGCCAGCGCATCGCTTATATCGGTCGGTAGTCGCAGGTACTCCTGCACCTCATCGAGATAGATCATGACCGGGTGACGATTCTTGGCTGCGATACTGGCGCGCTCCTGAATCGCCTGCCACAGTTCCGCGACGACCATGGCGCCTAATAGTTGCGCCGCCTCAGGACCGAGCACCCCCTTCTGCAGTGGGACGAGCAGAATCTTTCGCTCTGTCAGCACTTGGCGAAGATTGAATTGTGGAGTTGGCTGTGCCAGAACGTGACGAAGATGCGGGTCGAGCAACGGGCGCAGCTTGTTCATTAGCGGTGCCGTCACCTGCGCACTGGCCTCTGGAGATAGCTGGTCGTACCAGTGCCAGAAAGGTCCTGCCGAAAAGGGGTCGTCACTCGCGCTCTGGCGTGTCACCTGCTGACGGAACTTTCTGTTATTGAGCAAAACAGGCAGCATGGCCAGGCTCGCATCATCCCGCTGAGCGAGGGCTAGTAAGGAGTGCCGCAGAATGTCCGAGCTTCGAGGCCCTAGCTGGTCGCCGTAGAGGGCATGGAACGTGCCGAAGAGCTGGTCGGCAACGAGCGCCGGACTTCGCCCATGACCATCGAGTGGATTGATCCCTACAGGCAAGTCATCCAGCGGATCCAACACGATGACATCACCCTGACGGTCTGGAGGAACATGCTTTAGTACATCGCGAATCAGATCCTTGGGCTCGACGACGACACAGCTGCGCCCAGCTTCCATGTCACCGATAATGAGTGAGAGGAGCATCGAGCTCTTGCCCACGCCGGTCGGCCCCATCGCCCACAGATGGTGGCAGCTATCCTCTGGTGTTAGGCCCAGCCGGGCATCGCTAGCACCGGGGGCCGTCGCTCGCCCCACAATGCGATCTGTGTCCGACGCGGCAAAGGAAGGCCGGATTTGCCGTGGATGAGCTGGCGGCTGCCCGGGGTAGGCAACCTTCCCATCGCCAACCGGCCAAGCACTAAGCATGCCCACCTCGACGGCAGATAGTCGCTGGCCGAAAGCGAGGCGCGGCCATTCAGGGCTAGGGTTATTCAGCTTATGGCTCTGATCGAAGTGAACACGGAAGCGGAGCCCTGGCGCCACCATCGAGCGGAATGCATTGACGACACCGCCTATTAGCGCTCGCCGACGATCTTCCTCGGAGGCGCTGACTCCTATGCGAACGAAGGTAGCGAACCCGTGGTCGCCTTGCTTTTCTTCGATTCGCCGGCTGATCGCCCGACGTCGCTCTGGCCGAACGCCAGTGAGGATAAGCGACGTGATTCCCTGATCGACTTGGGCAATTGCGTGGGGAGTCAGCTGAGGCCTGAACCTCGGGCCCAATACGATCTGGACCACCAGGCTTTCATTTCCACGGACCGCCGTCAGGCTTGCCAAGAGAGCTCGCGTTGAACCTTCCGGATTCCGAGGCTCCAGAGATTGGGCAGGCGTGTTGACAGTAACCCGCCGCGCAGACTGGGCCGGTAGCCGGTCGGCATCATCGGCAACAACGATGGTCCCAACGACCATACGTTCGATGTCGCGGCGGACAGCAGATGCGTGCCGTCGCTGCGTGCCGACAATGTAGCGGATGCCCTGTTTATCCGATCTGGCTTCCAGAATGATCTGCGGTGCGTGGCTCTGCGCACTCCATACGCGGAGCAGGTTGATGGCTTGCTCGTCGTCGAGTGGGCGGGGCCAGAAAACCTCCTGCCACACCAATTTTCGAAGGCTAGGCGCGGAGTTATTCATCGTTCAGATCCTCCGTCGTGCGCCGGACGCTTTTCTGCTCGTACTGAATCTGGGCTTCCCGCTCGGCTTCCGCCTGAGCCATGGCGATGACGGCGCGGCTCAACTTACGTAGATCAGGACGATCGCGCTCAACTCCCCTGATGACAATTCTGCCGTCCCTACGTGGTCGCGCCTGGCGGCTCCGATTAGGACGTTTATTGCTAGTAGACATAGTTGTTTCCCTCCTTCCTTCGGTGTTGTGATTTGCGGCAATCGTTCAACGAATTGAACGGTGTCTGGGGCTTAGTATGCGTTCAACATGTTGAACGTTCAAGCATTTTTGCGCAAACCACAACACCGACTGGAAGAGCTGTAGTTGCCGCGTTGCGGCGATGGATTTAGTACCTATCTCGTCGATACTGGACGACGGCCCATACAGCCCAGATGATGGCAACGACACCGACGCATGCGACCAGAAACGGCAGAATGGACTGCAACACCTGGGTCGCGCAGTAGAGTGCAACGACGGCAAGCAGGACCGACATGCAGGCGCCTATCGCCCGGTCAAACCAGGACCTGGGACTCGGATCAACACTCACCGTTGACGCTCCATCTCCAGGAAGATCCCGGTGCTCAGGCCGTGCCGTACGCAGTCGAGTGCGAACTGCAGTTGGTCCCCCACGTACTGCTTAGTAACGGCATAGAACATGACTTGGCCTACCGCATCAGCTTCGAACAGATGCCATTCGAGATCACCCCGGCTGAAGCCCGCGCGCTCGAATCGCCGCATCAGCCATCGAGCCAACACGAACTCATCGGGCGACGAGAAGCTCAGGCCCTGTTCGACGTGAGCAACATCGTGAACGTAGCGGTAGGCCATATTGACCTCGGGCGAGCCGAAAACGACGCTGCCAGTATTCTCGTTCGAGACAGGCAGTGGACGTCCATTCTCGCGCGAGGAGACGAACGCTTCGCACAGGTCCTTATACCTTTCCGGCGCGTCACCGGCAGGCTCCCATCCGAAGTACAGACGCTGCTCAATCTTGTGGGCTTGGTCGAGGACGTAGTCAGAGAGTCGCTGTTGCGCTGCGAGCAGCTCCGTTGAAGTGAAGGATTTGGGCATGACAAGTAACCCCTTTCTAGAGGCGTGTAATGGTGGGGGTGATCGAGAGGTCGGGCTGAGTGGCCGACCGTTACTGGCGGCGCATATCTCGCAAGGCTTGTTGATATGCCGCATCGAGACGGCTAGTCGTTTCCTGAGCATCCTGAGCGATACGGACAATCTGGGCCCGAGAGTGAGGCGTCCGGTCGCGCCAGTAGTCTGCAACGACAAGGTAAGCGGCAACGATAGATGCCGCGCACGTAATTATGATGGCAATCGAAAGCACGGCAGTCATGACCGTCGTGGTCCCTTCGGCCAAGTTTCCAGCGCCGTCAGCGCCATGGACGACATCTGCTGCGAAACGAGGCGAAGATGACGCGCAGTCGCTGGGGAGTCAGCATTCACTGCCCTTGCTACGGCATCCATCTCATCCACCAGGCTCGCGACCCGTCCAATGAAGAGACGGACAGCGGCCTCATGCTGCAGCACTTCGGGATCCGGGGAGCCAATAGGCTTCAGCGGATTTGTAAATTCGTGATTCATGACCAAGCCCCCGTTACCGCTGAAACCGTCGTACTTCCCATGCCGCGTACTCGGCGAAGGAATCTGCGATGTAATTGAGCCGCTCGGATGTGCGTGGGTCGCCATCGGACTGAAACTGCGCTTCCCGGCTCAACATGCCGGTCAGGTGCATGCCCGTTGCGGCGACATAACCGGCCGCCTGGACGCGCGTTGCCGCAACGATGCCATTGGCCGCTTCGGCGTTCTGGCGGCGTTGGAGGGACTTGCCCTCGGAACGCGCGAACCCCTCGGGGGCGCTGAATGGGGTGATTTTGCCACTCGGGCGGGGAGTGAGGTCTGTCATGACCCTGCCTTTCGATTCTGAATTCTTCCTGCTCCGGTGAGCAGCTGATAAAGCTATTGGACAGGGCGATCGGTAGGCATGTCGTGACAGAAAAGTGCACATCCGAGAGATTCCGGCAACGATGGAATCTATGGAAGGAGTCATCACCCAGGATCTTGGCGATCACAGCGAGTTAACCTCGCGCGTTCTGAGCGAGCTGACCGCGCTTCGCAGTAAGCCGGGTCGGCTCACCATTCAAAAATTCATCGACTTCGAGACGCTGCACCTGGTATGCGGCGGCAACGATCTGCTTGACGCGTACATGATGTTCGAACGCGAAATGCGTCGTTTTCAATCTGGCGCACGAAACGAGGCCGCCGCCGCCTTCTCAATATGTGCCGAAGCTGACAGCGTTCTCGACAGGCTACAGCTGACCGCGGAGGCACTCTCTGGTGTAGATGATGTGAAGGATCAACGAAGCGCACGACGATGGAGTGACGCCGGCCTAAAAACGATTGCTACGGAGCTGGTTTATCTAGCTGATATCCAGGGGCGGCTCGGCAGTGAGCTACTCGGCATTGAAGTGACGGGAACAGCCGAATCAGGCCTGATGGTAGTTATCGACCAGATGACAACAGCCTCCCTGCCTAGTCGCGCACCCCTGATCCGATTGTGGGCCTATAGCGTCGACGACGAACCAGAGGAACGCGAGCTCGTGGTCGACCTCGAAGACCACCCCGTCACCACCGCGAGTCGTGGCATATACGCGATGAGGCGACACCGCGTCACCCTCCCGCTGCCCCATTTGCCCGCTACCGATGACGAGTTGAAACTGCTCAGCATCTCAGTTGAAGGACGGGACGCACCTATGCGCACAGTCACGCTCGAAAACCACGCCAAGCTCCCCCATGGCTTCGACGTCCGCTTCGCCATCTACCGCACGATCGCGACTATCGACCTTCTGGCTATTGGCAATGACTGACACATTCAGGGACCTATAAGATATATGCCGAATGTGGTATAATTTAGGCCAGTTAGCGGGGCGTGGTTGAGACCTCTCCCCACCCGCAAACCTACCTAGCGCAGCCCGACTTCACCTGATTTGTCGTTGCTCCCCGGTAGATTGAAATCAACACTAAGTGGCTGCCGTCGTGTGGCTGGAGACTGCTGCATGACAAGTTCAACTGAATCAGGACTAACGCAAGGGGTACGAGCCGTGGCGCTCAAGAAATCGGATCTCTACAGCTCGCTTTGGAAGAGCTGCGACGAGCTGCGTGGCGGCATGGACGCCAGCCAATACAAGGACTACATCCTCACGATACTGTTCGTGAAGTTCGTTTCCGACAAGGCCAAGACCGACCCGAATTCCCTAATCGATGTTCCTGCCGGCGGTTCATTTGACGACATGATCGCGCTCAAGGGCGATAAGGAGATCGGCGACAAAGTCAACAAAATCATAGCCAAGCTCGCCGAAGCCAATGCCCTGCAAAAGGTCATCGACCTGGCCGACTTCAACGACGAGGAAAAACTCGGCAGTGGCAAAGACATGCAGGACCGCCTGAGCTCACTGATCACAATATTCCAGGACCTCGACTTCCGCGGTTCCCGAGCGGAGGGCGACGACCTCCTAGGTGACGCATACGAGTACCTGATGCGCCATTTTGCCACCGAGTCAGGCAAGTCTAAGGGGCAGTTCTACACGCCTGCGGAAGTATCGCGAACCGTGGCGAAGCTAATCGGCGTCGATTCCAAGACTCAACGGTCAGCAACTGTCTATGACCCGACGTGCGGTTCTGGATCACTTTTGCTCAAGGTGTCTGCCGAAGCCCCTAACGGGCTAACCATCTACGGTCAAGAGAATGACGTAGCCACGTGGGCACTCTCAAAGATGAACATGATTCTGCACGGCAATGAGATCGCAGACATCCGCAAAGGCAACACCATAGCAAGCCCTCAGTTTGTTACTGGGAACAATCTCGACACTTTTGACTTCATTGTTGCGAATCCACCGTTCTCTAACAAGACATGGACTAACGGTCTTGAAAATGAATTCGGCCGATTCGAGTTCGGGCGCCCACCCGAGAAAAATGGCGATTACGCCTTCCTGCTCCATGTCTTGAAGTCGATGAAGAGCACTGGCAAAGCGGCTGTAATTCTTCCCCACGGTGTTCTATTTCGAGGGAACGCCGAGGCTTCTATCCGCAAGCAATTGCTGAAACGCGGCTTCATCAAGGGCATCATCGGCCTTCCTGCCAACCTCTTTTACGGCACCACCATCCCTGCCTGCATCATTGTCCTCGACAAAGAAAATGCTCAAAGCCGTACCGGAGTTTTTATGATCGATGCTTCGAAAGGGTTCCTGAAAGATGGCAACAAGAACCGCTTGCGTTCCCAAGACATGCACAAGATTGTCGACGTCTTTACCAAACAACAAGAAGTTGAACGATACTCGCGAATGGTTCCTCTAGCCGAAATAAGTAATGAGGCAAACGAGTTCACGCTCAACATTTCACGCTACATAGATTCATCTGAGCCAGAAGACATTCAAGACCTCTATGCGCACCTCCATGGGGGTATTCCTAACCGCGATATCGATGCCCTCAGCCCCAGCTGGGACGCCTTTCCATCGCTGCGTCAACACTTGTTCACCAACAAAGACCAGGCGGGCTACAGCCAGCTCACCGTAGATATTTCCGAAGTTCGTCAGGCAATCCTTGATTCGCCGGAGTTCAAAATGTTCTCTGACGATGTCCGCCGGCAGATATCTGACTGGTACGCAGCTCACAGACATGCTCTGGAATCGATCGACTCCAACACCAATCCGAACGACCTAATCGCTACTATTGGCGACGACCTGCTTGAACGATTCAAGAAAACGCCATTGCTGGATGAATACAACGTTTATGAACAGCTCATGACCTATTGGCACAGTGTGATGCACGATGATGTCTTCCTGATCATGAACGAAGGCTGGGAGTCCGCAGCGAAACCACGCAAGACCATAGAAGATAAAGACCGCAAGATCACTGAAACCCCAGATATTGTCATCGGTTCCGGTCGGAATTCGAGCAAATACAAGACAGATCTCATTCCGCCCTCGCTCATCGTAGGGAGATATTTTGACGCTGATCGAACATCTATAGAGAGCCTCACCGCGATTGCCGAAGGTGTCGCGACTCAAATAGAGGAGTACGTCGGGGAACACGGCGCCGAAGATGGTCTCCTGTCTGAAGCCATGGAAGACGGCAAAATCAGCAAGGCATTGGCCACGTCCAGACTTAAGGATGCGAAGCGAGATAACTCAGACCCGGAGGAGATAAAGGCGCTTGAATATTTAGTGAAGCTTTATAATGGCGAAGCCGGCGCTAAGAAATTGGCAAAGGACGCTCAGACCAAGCTCGATATTGCCACATTGGCCCGTTATGGAACTCTCACCGAACAAGACATCAAGTTCCTAGTGTTAGATCAAAAGTGGGAGCAAGCAATTTCCACGGCGATCATCCGCGAAGTCACCAAGCTTACTCATCACCTCGTCGCCCGCATTAAACAGTTGGGCGTTCGTTACGATGAAACAGTTGGCGATCTGGAAAGTGAGCTTGAGCAGCTGAACGAAAGGGTTTCTCAACACTTGGCAGAAATGGGGGTGAAATAACGTGAACCCTTCGGCGGCGGAACCCAGTTATAACACGACTGACGCAGGCGTAATACCCCAAGACTGGCAGGCGCTTCCCCTTGCAGACTTCTGCTCGACGTACAGTGGTGGTACGCCATCAACTTCACGGTCAGACTACTACGGAGGAGATATTCCCTGGATTGCCTCCGGCGATCTCAATCAAGGAATTATCGAGGACGTTAACGGCCGAATTACTGCGGCCGGACTGCAGAATTCGTCAGCGAAGTTGGTCGAGGCCAACACTCTTTTAATGGCGCTGTACGGTGCAACCGCAGGCATTCCTGCCATCACTAAAATTTCCGGAGCTATTAATCAAGCCGTTTTGGCAATCAAGCCTCGAGGTGCAGATCCGGAATACCTCTACGCATGGCTCGCACACAACAAGGATCGGATAATCGATACCTACACACAGGGCGGCCAGCCGAACTTGAGTGGCGAGATTGTCCGGAAAATAGTCGTGCCACTTCCTGGAAAAACCGAACAGCGACAGATCTCAAGTCATCTCAGCGACGTGACCTCGCTTATTTCTGCCCTTGAGCGATCGATCACGAAGAAGCAGTCCATCAAGCACGGCATGATGCAGGAACTCCTGACCGGCAGAACTAGGCTGCCTGGTTTCACAAAGCAGTGGGAGGATGTTCTCCTTGGCCAGCATGTCACCTACGTCAAAACCATCGCTCTTTCGCGGGCTCAGCTTGATGAAGAATCGCCTTGTCGGTATCTCCACTATGGAGACATTCACACGACTAGAGACATTAGGCTTGCGGCAGCCACCCGCGATATGCCAAGAGCTGCCGCTGCGCTAGTAGGCGCGGCCGGTTTTCTAAAGGTTGGTGATCTTGTTTTCGCTGATGCTTCTGAAGATCCGGATGGGGTTGGCAAATCCATTGAAATCACATCGGTCCCAGCCGAAGGTGTAGTTCCTGGCCTTCACACCATTGCGGCACGTTTCGACAAGAAAGTGCTTGCTGATGGGTTCAAAGCCTACTTGCAGTTCATGCCAGATCTTCGAAATTCGCTCTTGCGCTTAGCTGCTGGGACTAAGGTATTGGCAACGACAAGAAGTTACATTTCGAGCATTACACTTCATCTACCGGACGTAGAAGAACAGATTGCAATAGCTCAGATACTCCATGATGTAGATGATGAGATCGACGCACTACAACATCGTCTTCTCAAAGCCAGGGCAATGAAGCAAGGCGTTATGCAGGAACTCCTGACAGGACGGACAAGATTACAGCCAGTTAGTGAGTCCTCACTATGAGCGTAGGTAAGTCAGTCCGCCTCTTCCTGGCTGACGGCACACCCGGCGGCCTTCTGACGGCTGAAATCATGAACTGGACTGGTCACGTTGCTGCTGCCCCACGATCAGACCTTGGTGCGCTGTTGAAACGTCCCGAAGCGTCGCGGACGGGCATTTATATTCTTCTTGGAGACGATCCAGAAAGTATGGGTGGATCGCTCGCTTACATCGGCGAAGGTGATGATGTCGCCAAACGTCTCTATCATCACTCTCGCAATGAGGATCAGGGTGGAAAGGACTTCTGGGATCGGGCAATCGTCCTCACCAGCAAGGACACGAACCTAACCAAAGCACACGCCCGCTACTTGGAGTCGCGGTTCATCTCACTTGCGCAAGAGGCCAACCGTTCACGGCTAACCAACGGCACAGCGCCTCCCCTCCTGCCACTTCCAGAGTCCGATATATCGGATATGGAGTACTTCGTGACACAGGCCAAAATCATCTTGCCCGTCCTGGGTGTCAACATCTTTCGAACAACGACAACACTCCGGCAGCCGTCAGACCCGATAGATTTAGCAGCTCCGGCCGATCCTTCTGTCTCGCCGATTTTCGAGATATTCGTCAAGAAGTACGGCATCAGAGCGGCGGCGCAAGAAATTGATGGTGAGTTCACCGTCAAGAAGGGGTCAATGGCCCGACTCTCCTTCACCGAGAATTCAAGCAATTACGAACTCCTCCACGGCGAGCTCCTCAAGAGTGGGCAGCTTGTTCAGGACGGAGAAGACACCGCGATCTTTGCCCAAGACATCGTCTTTCGCAGCCCATCGGCTGCGGCGGCAATCGGGCTCTTCGCGGTTGATGGTGAAACAGGTTCCGTGTCTTGAAATCTGAAGGGCTCGTAGCCCTGCTGTGATGGATGTTCTCTACGCATTCATCAAGAGTCAGGAGCTACGAGCCTTGAACGAGCCTACTTCGCCGCGCCCCGATGCTGCCACCGCCATTTTCAACCTGCCCGACTACCGGGTCACCGGCACCGAGGTCCTCGCCTTCGGGCAGCGACGGATCCGCGTCGTGGCCACCGCCGAGGCCGGCTGCCCGTCCTGCGGCGTGATCAGCACCCGCGTGCATTCACGCCGGTCACAACGCCTGCGTGACATCCCTGTCGCCGGCCCGGTCGAAGTGGTCTGGGCCAAGCGGAGGTTCTTCTGCGATGAGTACCTGTGCCCCCGCCGGACATTCACCGAGGAGACAGCCGAGGTACCGCGCCGGGCACGGTCCACCCGCCGGCTCCGTGAGGCCCTGGTGGCCGCCGTGATCGGTTCCGGGAGGGCCGCCGCCGAGGCTGCCTCTTCATTCGGTGTCTCGTGGTGGCTTGTCCAGCGGGCACTGGATTCCGCGGCGCTGACGCTGCCCGATGTCGATGCCCTGGCACCGCGGATGCTCGGCATCGATGAACACCGCTACCGGTCCGTGCGGTTCTTCCGCGACCCTGCCACGAAGGCCTGGAAACGCTACGAACCCTGGATGACCACCATCGTCGATCTCGACACCGGACAAGTCCTCGGGATCGTTGACGGCCGCGACAGCGAGGGGGTAGGAGACTGGCTGTTCGCCCGCCCGCTTCAGTGGCGGCTGGGCGTGCAGGTCGTTGCCATCGACCCCTCGGCGGCGTTCCGCAAGGCCCTGCGGATGTGGCTTCCACGCACCGCTGTCTCAGTCGACGCGTTCCACCTGGTCAAGCTCGGCAACGACATGCTCACCGAAGTCCGGCAACGACTCACCCAGCAGACCCATGGTCGGCGGGGGCGCTCCATCGATCCGGTCTGGGCCAACCGGCGACTGCTCCTGCGCGCCGGGGACACGCTCTCGGATCGGGCCCGGGACAGGCTCAGCAACGTGTTCGCGACCGACGATGTCACCGGGAAGCTGCAGGCCGCGTGGCTGGTCAAGGAACAGCTCCGGGCCCTGCTGACTACCGGCTCTCTTGCCGACGCTGCCGCCGCGAAGGACCGGCTGCAGGTCCTGGTCGAGCGAGCCGCGCAGCCGGAGACGAACCGGCTGTGGCGCACAATCTGCCGGTGGTGGAAAGAGATCGAAGTCCTCATTGTCACCGGTGCGACAACCGCGAAAGTGGAAGCCAACAACACCGCGATAAAACACATAAAGAGGACGGGTCGGGGATTCACCAACGCACGCAACTACAAAACCCGTATCCTGTTGCGCAGTGCCGCCAGAACAGCGGCATGAACATCCCTCACGGCAGAACGTTCACCACGAACCGTGAAGAGCCGGCAATCGTGGCGGGCAGAGCGGCAAACGGCCGAGTCGAATGGCGTATTCCAGGAACGGGCATAAGCTTCGGAAGCTGGCAGAATCAGGATGTTGAAAGTAATTTTGGGGGAAATGAATCATGAGCACAGTCGGACAGATTGAACGTAAGACACAGGACCGTGTTGTCGACCTGTTCCAAAATGAACTTGGATACGAGTACCTGGGCAACTGGGAGTATCGCGAAAACAATTCGCACATCGAAGTCAGCCTGCTTGAGCAGAATCTAGAGGCCCGTGGCTATGACGCCAATCTGATCAACAAAGCCGTTGAGCAGTTCAAGAAGACCGCGTCGCTCGGCGGCGGCCGCAACCTATACGAAGCTAACCACGAGGTCTACAACCTTCTCCGTTACGGTGTGAAGGTCAAGCCCGGTATTGGCGAACAGACCGAGACGGTCTGGCTCGTGGACTGGCACAACCCCGAGGCAAACCACTTCGTGGTTACCGAAGAAGTCTCGATCAAGGGTGAACACAACAAGCGACCGGATGTCGTTCTCTACGTCAACGGCCTGGCGCTCGGCGTCATCGAACTCAAGCGCTCAAAGGTCGCTGTCTCCGAAGGTATCCGCCAGAATATCGGCAACCAGAAGAAGGACTTCATTCGTCCCTTCTTTTCCACTGTGCAGCTGGTCATGGCCGGCAACGACGTCGAGGGCCTGCGCTACGGCGTCATCGACACGGCCGAGAAGTACTGGCTTGAATGGAAAGAGCCGTCCGACATCGAGGAACCGCTCGATCGTGCGCTCGTTCAGATGTGTTCAAAGAGCCGTTTCCTGGAGATAATCCATGACTTCATGGTGTTTGACGGTGGTACGAAGAAAACTTGCCGCCATAACCAGTTCTTCGGCGTCAAGGCTGCCCAGGACCGCATCGCCAAGCGCGAAGGCGGAATCATCTGGCACACCCAAGGTTCGGGTAAATCCCTCACAATGGTGTGGCTGGCTAAGTGGATCCGCGAACATCAGACGCGCGGCGATAGCCAGGCGCGCGTCCTAATTATCACCGACCGTACTGAGCTGGACGATCAGATCAAGCGAGTCTTCAGCGGTGTCAACGAGGATATCTACCGCACGAAGAGCGGCGCCGATCTTATCGGTTCCCTAAACAGCAATGACCCCTGGCTAATGTGTTCGCTCGTGCACAAGTTCCGCGGCGGCGATGACGATCAGGCTCAGAATGACGCCGACGGAGACTTCATCGCCGAGCTCAACTCCAAGATTCCGCCTGGCTTCTCAGCTAAGGGCAATCTGTTCGTCTTCGTCGACGAAGCCCATCGCACCCAGTCCGGCAAAATGCACAAGGCCATGAAGCAATTGCTGCCTGGGGCTATGTTCATCGGTTTCACCGGTACCCCGCTGCTGAAGGCGGACAAAGCAACCAGCATCGAGACGTTCGGAAGCTTCATCCACACGTACAAGTTCAACGAAGCGGTCGAAGACGGCGTGGTGCTCGACCTACGCTACGAGGCCCGCAACATCGATCAGGATCTCATCTCGTCAGCCAAAATCGATCAATGGTTCGAGGCAAAGACTAAGGGCATGACTGACCTTTCCAAGGCTGAACTCAAGAAGCGTTGGGGCACGATGCAAAAAGTCGTCAGCTCCGAGCCGCGATCCAAGCAGATCGTCAATGACATCCTGCTCGACATGGAGACGAAGCCGCGCCTCATGGACAACCAGGGCAACGCCATGCTCGTTGGATCCAGCATCTATCAGGCATGCAAGTTCTACGAAATGTTCTGCCAGGCCGGGTTCAAAGGCAAGTGCGCCATCGTCACGAGCTATGTCCCTCAGGCCAGCGACATCTCCAAAGAGGATTCAGGCCACGGTGCAACTGAGAAGCTGCGCCAATACGACATCTATCGGCAAATGTTGGCCGATCATTTCGATGAACCGGCTGACCAAGCGGTGACGAAGATCGAGCAGTTCGAAAAAGAAGTCAAAGACCGCTTCATCAACGAGCCCGGTCAGATGCGCCTCCTGATCGTTGTCGACAAGCTGCTGACTGGCTTCGACGCGCCAGCAGCCACGTACCTGTACATCGACAAGAAAATGCGTGATCACGGACTCTTCCAAGCCATCTGCCGCGTCAACCGTCTCGACGGTGATGACAAGGATTACGGCTACATCGTTGACTATCAGGACCTCTTCAACTCTCTGGAAGACGCCATCACGGACTACACGTCTGGGGCTCTCGACGGTTACGAGAAGTCCGACATCGAGGGGTTGCTCAAAGACCGCGTCCAACAAGCACGTGAAGACCTCGACGAAGCCCTCGAACGCATCAGAGCTCTCTGTGAAGCCGTCGAGCCACCCCAGGGAACCCTTCAGTACCAGCGCTACTTCTGCGCGATTGAACAGGGCAACGCCCAGCAGATCAAGAACAACGAAGCCAAGCGCGTCGAACTCTACAAGTCCGTGGCCGCATTGGTTCGTACCTACGGAGCAATCGCCAACGACATGGCGGAGGCTGGATACAGCGCGACTGAAACTGCAGCTATTGCCAAGGAAGTCACCCACTACGTCGCTGTGCGTGATGAAGTGAAACTCGGTGCTGGCGAGAATGTCGACTTCAAACAATATGAAGCCGGCATGCGGTTCCTGCTCGATACATACATCCGGGCCGATGCATCTGAAGTCGTCGCCGACTTCCAAAGCGTTGGGCTCGTTGACCTGATCGTTGAACAAGGAGCGGCTGCGGTTGACAAGCTCCCCTCTGGGATCAAAAAGGATCCTGAAGCTGTCGCCGAAACCATCGCGAACAACATCCGCAAAGTCATCATCGATGAGAACGCGATGAATCCGAAGTACTACGAGAGCATGTCCACCCTTCTCGACGCCATAATCGAGCAACGCCGCAAGGGTGCTATCGATTACAAAGAATATCTTGAGCAGCTAATCGCCCACGCTAAGAAGGTTGGCTCAAAAGAGTCTGACACTGTCTACCCTGCCTGGGCATCAAACGGTGCGCAGCGTGCCATCGTCGACTTCGGCTGGCCAGATCCGGCCACTCCGATCCAAGTCGACACCGCGATCATGACCAGCAAGCCGCACGGTTGGGTTGGCAACACGTTCAAGGAGAAGGAAGTGGCACGAGCAATTCGTCGTATCCTACCGCCTGACTTCGACCGTTTCGATGAACTCTTTGAGTTGGTAAAGGCCCGAAATGAGTACCGCTAGCGCCTACCTCACCGTCTCCGGGATCGATGTCGATGTCATCTACAAGAACATCAAAAACCTGCATATCGCCGTTTACCCTCCCCTTGGCCGGGTGCGCGTAGCAGCGCCTGAACGACTCGATGACGATGCCATCAGGCTTGCTGTAGTGCAGCGATTGCCATGGATCAAAAAACAGCGCGAGCAACTTCGTAGTGCCGTACGTCAGACCGAACGCGAAATGGTCACAGGCGAATCCCACTATGTTTGGGGCCAGCGATACCGCCTAAGCGTCGTAAACGAACCTGGTCGGATTCGGTTTGATATCACCGGCAAGCGACTGACCTTGCACGCCCCCGAAGAAAGTACTCCGGACACTCGTCGCGAAGCTATGGACGAGTGGTACCGCGCTGCTCTCAAGCACGAAATCCCTGAACTCATAGACAAGTGGCAGCCGATCATTGGGCGCAATGTGGCGAAGTGGACTGTGCGCCGCATGAAGACCAAGTGGGGCAGCTGCAACCGCGAGTCTGCACACATCTGGTTCAATCTGGAGCTCGTCAAAAAGCATCCAAACTGCCTGGAATATATCGTCGTACACGAGATGACTCATCTCCTGGAACGGAATCACAACGACCACTTCACCGAACTGATGGACGGGTTTCTGCCGGACTGGCGAGCCCGCCGCGACGAGCTAAATACAGCGCCATTAGCTGAAGAGAACTGGGGGAAGAAATGAAAACAAGAGACATATCGATTCCACGCTCCGCGGCACCATCCAGCCGTGTGAACAACGCATCGGTTCCTAGTCATTGGAATCTCACTTGTGGTGTGAATTCAAAGGGGCGCGCACTATGAAAGCGACATTCCCGCTGTTGTCGGATGAACCAGCCATCCAAGACCTTCTGGCCTTCCGCGCAGTTGCCGAAACTGTTGCCGATGCCTTGTTCGATGACGAACTTGATCCGGTCGCCGTTGGCCTTTCAGGCGCGTGGGGTAGCGGCAAGACCAGTGTCTTGGAACTAGTTAAGGCCGAAATCGAAGAGCGATCCGACACCGCGGACGGAAAGGTGTTGGTGATTCCGACGCAACCCTGGGGCTACGACCCTGCAGTCGGGCCCAAAGAGAGCCTCATTGCCGAAGTTCTTACCGCATTGAACGATGAATTCGATACCGAGGACCCCATCGGCAAGGCGGGTCTCGAGGCCTTCAAGAAACTCGTAAAAAAGGTCAATTGGTCGAAAGCGGTCAAGATGGCCACTCGCACGGCTATCACGATGCAGCTCCCCCGCGTCGATGACGTCTTCGATCTTGTCAGCGATGACCCGGAAAGCCTCGAAACTGAAAAGGGGATGGCGGCATTCCGGAAGGATTTCGAAGATCTCCTCGCCGATCCTGCCCTTCAACACCTGTCTCGGGTGGTCGTGCTTGTTGACGACCTTGATCGGTGCCTACCCGACACAGTCGTCGAAACACTTGAGGCCATCCGACTCTTCCTATCTGCCAAGGGAATGTCATTCGTTATTGCGGCGGATGAGGATCGTGTTGCCGAAGCTATTCAGCAGAAGTTTGGAACGCGCCCTGGTGGCCCAGAAGATGAAGACCCAGCGAAGCTCTATCTACACAAGATCGTCCAAACCACGATCCCATTGCCAGCCCTGAGTCGTTTCGACACTGAGGCCTACCTCTTTCTCTTGCTAGCGAAGAGCGACAGCGAAATCGATGATGCCACCTACGAGGAACTCGTTACCCAGTGCGACGATCTTCGAATCGACGGCGGCAGCCTCGATGACATTGAAGTGCAGGAAGGCGGTGGGCTTGGCGACCACCTGATTACGGCCGCACGTCTGACGCCGATTCTTTACGAGAAGTTCCACGGGAACCCGCGCCGCATCAAGCGCTTCCTAAATGACCTGAATGTCCGCCGAGCTATTTCAAGCCGCCGAGGGTTCACGCTGAAAGCCGACGAGGTCGCCAAGCTGATGGTGCTTGAGCGAATTCTTACCGATGACTTCCGCATCGTTCTCGGTTGGCTGGCGTCTAATCAATTACGAGACAAGCTTGAAGCGCTGGAACTCGCTGCCAACGGCACCGCACAGCCGACGGACACTGAGAGTAGCAACACGGTCGAGGAAACACCCGTCAAAGGCAAGCGCGCATCAACAGCAAAGCCCGAGGAGAAGACACCTGCTGCAACGCGAGAGGATGCTTTCACAGACACCCTCCGGCGCTGGGCAAAGCTCCCCCCTGCCCTGGACGCAACAGCAATATCCGGTTACCTGTACTTGGCGGCGTCGTTCGCAAAGATCGAAGTTATCGATACTGGCCTGCCGGAACGTCTTCGTGACCTTGCCGCTGCACTGACCTCTGGCCTCAAACTTGATCGTGCCGGCGTTACCGATGAAACGCTCAAGGCTCTGCCCGAGCTCGATGCTCAGACATTAGTGAGTCATCTTGGCCGGCGTACCCGTGATCAGCCAAGCATCCAGAAATTCACCGTAGAGAGTCTCCTTCGTATAGCACACGAACAACCTGTCACTCTGCCGAACGTCATTGCTGCACTCAAGGGATTGCCGGCTGCCGACGTAGAGCCTGCAACCATCGTCAAGCTGCGGCCACTCGATGCAGCATCATTCCAACCTGTACTCGACGTCTGGAAGACATCAACTGACGACGAGCAGCTACAGGCGGCGATCAGAGTTGTTGAGGGAGGCTGGAGCAAAATCAATGGGAACTAGCGGCTCATTTGGGGGAAGCGGCGGCAAAGACGCTAGTGATCTGCGCGATAACATCGCCGACTGGCTTGACGGGCCGGGGATACCTGGACCTGCCGACGGCGCGGATTCGAGCGGCCCTGATGAATCGGGCAACCCTAGCGAGTCATCGCCATCCACACTTCCGGTGCAGGGCCCCGGAATAGATCTTGGGCCAGCGCTGCGCGTGCTCCTGCGCCCGCGTGGTGGCGGCGGAGGAGGTGACGGCCCTGGTTCCGGTGGCGGTGGTGGCCGGGGTGGCGGCGGAGGCCGATCCTCGGGTGGCGCCACACGCTCTGTCGGACGAGTATCGCGAGCTGCCGGCCGAGCTGGTCGCCTCGCTTTGGCGTACTCATCTGCAAATCGCGAAGTTCTGCAGCAGGCTGGACTCAACTATGACGATCTGAAGGCGCTTGGTGATCCTGTATCGATCGGTATCAAGATCGTCGAGGCTGCGTTTGGAGCCCCGGCGGATAGCACCATTGCAGACGCCGAGGAGCGCGACATCGTCGCTGATGTCGTCGCCTGGATTCTTGAGCAGCCAATCAATCAACCGCCGACACCAGAAGAGGTTGTACGGAAGTCAATCGAGACGACCATCGCTGAGACTGCACTGACGGAGGTTTCGTCTACCATCTACGCGAAGGACATCAGTTATGAGAAGCGCCACGGCGTCGAGCGGCAGATCCGCGATGTTGCCGCCGAGTATGCGGCGCAGGCATCTCTTAATCCCACTGGTGCAACCGAACAAGAGATGGCGCAGGCTATCGAAACTGGCATCCGGGATATCGGAATGATCTTCGGAGTGCAGTCATGACCCGGATACTACTGACCATCTCTGACGCTAACGCTGAGGCGGCTCAACAAAACGGCGGCTACGACGAGACGTTCCTGTGGACACGAGATGGACGATCAACATTCGTTGGATCAGTCGACCCTCATCTGGGCGGAATCGGAGCTGTTAATCCACTGAATGTGGATTTGGTGCGGATTGCCCTAGCGGTTTTCGGGGCCGATAGATCAGTACGCCGCAAAGGTGGAGGATCGAACTGGAATGCCCGCGACTTCGATATCACAGTCGAGGTTAATGATCCCTCCACGTGGACCGCGCACGCCCAGAAGCTCAGTCAGACGGTCGGATTCCTTTCTGGCGACCGCTGGTCGTTTCAGTTTGCACAAGCTACAGCCCCTGAGGTGGCTGCACTACCCCTCGACGAACAACATTTCGACCGTACGGTACTCCTTAGTGGCGGCGCTGACTCCGCAGCGGGCGCCCTGTTGTCAGCGATAGAGCTTGGTGAAGGCAAATCCCATGCTTTAGTTTCCCAATTCAGCTCGACCGCGCTCTCGCCCGTTCAACAGAACATCGTGTCATCAATTGGAGAACTCGCGCCGGGAGTACGACAAGTTCATCACCAATTCAGACTCCACCGCGGGTCGAAACGGCTCGATGGTTCAACGTTTCGAGATGAGCCCTCGAGCCGATCGCGCTCATTGCTATTCCTCGCCCTTGGACTTGCCGTGGCTGAACGGGCCAACTCGAAACTATGGATCCCCGAGAACGGTTTCGCATCACTGAACCCTCCACTTGGTGCTGATCGCCGCGGCAGCCTATCCACGCACACAACCCATCCCCGGTTCCTCTGTGAATTGAGCGAACTAATGCGAAGCGTCGGAGGTCACGGAGAAATCGAAAATCCTTTCGAGCGCCTCACTAAAGGAGAGATGTTTCAACGGGTCGCAGATGCGATTGGTGCCGACGCGGCATCAACGTATCTCTCTGCAACCAACTCTTGCTCCCACACGGATGCGCGCTATAGCGGCGCGCCAGCAGGCTCCTCTTGTGGGGTGTGCTTTGGATGCCTTGTAAGAAAGTCGTCGTTCACTGCCTCAGGAGTGCCGGACAAGAGTACCTACCTCGTCGATGACACTAGCGGCCAGTTCAACGCTTTCGTCAAGCAAAAGTCCATTGTGGAACCTATGCGCGACTTCGCTCGTCGCGGCATCCGTTCACGTGACGTGATGACTATGTCGTTACCGCAAGATTATCCCGCAAAGGGCGCACTTGCACTCTGCCAGCGCGGCATCGACGAGCTTAGGAGTGTCCTCGGATGACCAAGTCCCTTCCCCCATTAGATCTTCACGCGCATGTCAGCCCAAAGATCAGCACCGCTGATCTGGAGCGGCTAGGCGCCGTTGTTTTTGCGGCCACAAGGACACTCGACGAATACAAGAGCGTCAAGAGTCGCAAGGATCAGGTCACCATCTGGGGGGTGGGCTGTCACCCTGGCATCACCGAAGCACAAAATGCCTACGAACCATCTAAGTTTGCAGAACTCATATCCTCGAGTGCCTATGTCAGTGAGGTTGGGCTGGATGGTCGATCCAGGGTATCGATAGCAGACCAAGACAGGGTCTTCCGGTCGATCCTCACACAGCTACAAGAAACCCCAAGAATTCTGTCCGTACACAGCGCGGGCGCTGCAGGACGAACCATCGACGCCCTAGAAGCTGTAAGAGTCAAGGGTGTAGTACTTCACTGGTGGCGAGGCACAGAAGCCCAGACGAAACGAGCCCTTGATCTTGGTTGCCGATTCTCCGTCAACGCGGCCAACATGCAGAGAGCTAACGAACTAGCAATGATCCCGCTTGATCGACTCCTAGTGGAGACTGATCATCCGTCCGGGAACCGTCACTCCTCGTCTCCCAGGCAGCCGGGTGCTATTGCCGAAGTCGAAATAGCGCTGGCCATGCTGCACGGAACGACAGCGGAGAACATTCGACAACAGACCTGGGTCAACTTCTCTTATCTGGTCGATGAGGTCAAAGTTCTGTCGATGCTACCGAAGGCAGTCCGGAATATGATCGCGGCCGCCCAGAACTGAGAGCCCACGCCATGGTCCTCGAATTGGATATACGGACTAGGAAAAGCTCTCCTCTCACTCCGAGTCAACAAAGACGAAGCACTACCGAGTAGAAGAAGACTCACTATGAAGTGCACATCGGGTGCGCCCGGTGAGAATATCAAACTCGATCGCTACCGATTCCGGGCGAGCAGGAATTTTCCACCACCGCTACCCAAGGTGTTCGGGTACAACAGACAGCTGTTATACTGGATCAGTTTGACTACGGGACGGTTCTTGCTTGTACCTGCGTCAAGCGACATAGCAGCTTACTAGGGAGGGGCTATCGTGATAAAGGAACTGGCTCGAGGTCAACTTGAGACGCTGTGCGGAGAATGGACACACATCGTCTACTGGGACGGGATGCAGCAGGCTATCGCTATGGTCTATGGCGACGTAGCTGGTCAGGAAGACGTATTGTGCCGAGTCCATTCGTCATGCATCACAGCCCACGTTTTCCTCAGTACTGAGTGTGATTGTCGCGAGCAGCTCGCGATCACCATGGAGTACATTCGCGAACAGGGTCGAGGCGTCGTGCTATGGCTGGATCACGAGGGCAGAGCGAACGGCATGATGGCTCACATCGCTTCGCAGTCGATAAAGCGTACGGGTGTCTCGCAGTCGGAAGCTTACGAGCAGCTCGGATACCCGCGAGATAGTCGCCGTTACTTCGTCGCTTCAGAAATGCTTAAAGATCTCCAGGTGAAGTCCATCGTTGTCATGACTAACAACCCATTGAAGGTTGAAGCGCTTCGTAGCGCGGGGCTTCCTGTAGTTCATGGTGATAGGCGCGTCATGATCGAGCCCACGAATGACCTGCTGAAGAAGCAGTACAGCGACAAACTCTACGTCGACAACCATTTCCTCGAGGATCCGGCCTAAAACGGTCAAACACAGGTGCGGCGGCGCAACCGCCCGCCGCACCTGTGTTTACAGCATCCAAGGCACTCAGACTCACAATTCAGATATGGTCGCCACTTAATTCGATGACGACACATCCAGGAGCTTACAGATTCAATGATTTCATCAACCACGGTAAAAGGTGCTATTTCTGATGCGGTGGAGAGTGGCGCTCCCGTAGAACTGGATCGCTACGAGGGCACCACAAGTGTTGTGAACGAACTCTGCCTCTTCCTGAAGCCTGAGATTACATCCCTGCCGGCCAGTAACTTTGACAAGATTCTCAATCTTCTTCTTACGGCCCTCGACGAGTATGGGCTTGAGATCGCCGGAGCGTTCGTGATCCCTGGCGCGTGTCTGGCCTCGCATTCGGTTATGCGAAGCCACTACGGCGTTATAGACAAAGTGTCACGAGAAGGCGCGTCGGCGCTCAATGTAGACGCATTAGAGAACCTGTACGCGCAAGCCCCCGAGAAAGGTCGCGATGCGGAACTCCTCGGCGGACATCAATTTCTTGAATCACATCCTAGTTTCACCGGTGAAGCGCTAACGGTCTTATACGAGAACTCAACGTCTTACCGCGCGGCTGGCGGTGTTCATTGCGGCTGGATCAAGTATCGCGGCCGACTTACAGGCATACTGAATGGCTTCCATCCAGACCAAGTGGACCGCTACGAGGATTCTGAGTCAGCAATTCTGATGCTGGTCCTGCGAGGCCAGACTGATTGGGCGTCGTTGCGCAGAAATATGGTAGGCGCAACCAATCCGGCAGTTGCAGAACCAGGATCATTGCGACGAACAATTTTCGACAACGCGGAGGCCCTCGGGCTGCACTACTTCAATCCGAGTCTCAATGGAGTACACCTATCAGCTGGCCCCGTGGAGGGGATGGCTGAAATCGTGCGCTTCGTTGCTTTGACTCGATCGAAGTTCGCTGCCGAAGACACTTCGTTCGGCAAGCTTCTGCTGAAGGCGGGAAGCAACGTCGATCAGCTGCACGCTTTAGTGAGCGATGCGATCATCGACACGGTGGATGGGCCAGTCAATATTTATGACATCACGGAGGAGAAGGACGCCGCTGAAGCATTGAACGACGTCATAAAGATAGAGAACTAGTTGTGGACGATGTTGCATCCCAGTTGACTCGAATGACAGGCACTTCTCTTCTCACGGTTGCCCTGGCGCGTCTTGGGATCATCGAATCCCCGGATGACAACTTCGAGATCAGACAACACGGAGAGTGGACCCTTGGCGGCGGGGAGACGTACGTCCTGCCGTTTGACGTAGTGAAGGCATCCGGAGATTTGGAGGCCTTCATTTTGAAGGCTTGCGTGACAATGTCGCGACCCATTGCAGAGACATTGTCAACGTGGCAGCAGAGACACGCTGACCTCCGTGAGCTCGGTCTAGATGTCCCGCGGCGGTTCTGGGTGGGTGACGGCACGATTCTTGAAGAGCGTATCGAGTACTCCTTTTGGGAGAGACTCAACGCGGCCGATGCGCCTCGACGGAGTGGCATGATCGGTGCGCTGTCGGCAGCTTTTGAGATTCTTGCCGAGGGGGGATATCTGCCTCTGGGGTTTCATGACTTGCGATCAAGAGACCGAGACTGCGTTTGGATAGACTTCGGGCAAGACCTCGGCACCGATAGTCAGTCCGGCGCGACAGCTGAGACTGTTCTAAAGCGTTTCACCCAGGGAAACTCTGCCAGGAACATAAGACCAGATGAATTAGCTTATCTGAGGAAAGCCGCAAAGCAGAAAAATACGCCAACTTACGTGCATAATAGCACTGAGGATATGTAATGATTGATTTAATTCCTTTTGTGGATAAATACCAAACCCATCGAGGCGGATACTCCGTTTTTCTACGATGCACGTGTGCTGCCTGTGGTCATCCGTTGTTCGTTTACCAGAAGGATGGGCCAGGTCCGCTCCTCCGTTGCTACTGGAATCGAATCCGGATAAATATCGGTGCTGGCATGGACGACGGACTGTCGTGCTCTGCGTGTGAGCGCCAGTTGGGTGAACTTTTTCAGTATAAGGACGGACGCCCTGCATTTGCGCTCAATGAAGACGCCTTGAAAACTGAAGAAATGGGCGAATCCGTCGTGCTCGATATCTTGGACGCTAAGAGCAAACCGGCTTTCCACTAAGCTTCGTCAGCCTCATAGATACTTCGTGGTAAGAAGCTACAGCCGACGCGCTTGAAGATCTCTGATGATAATTCCCCGCTTAGATGGTCAGCATGCTCGGTACGCTGAGGGCCAAGAAACGAAAATTAGCCAGCTTCTACATTCCGCTTCAGTCCTTGCCCAACCACCCCGTACCATAGCCGTTCAGGAAGCTTTTGTGTCACTCTCAGCGGCTATGTCAGTCCACCGATACGGCGGGCTGGGGGCCTTTTCAGCCTACTACTTGGCATCACCGGGGTCTTGAGGAAGGCCTGTATTCGAGGAGAAGACAAAGATAACAAGACCCGGGGACTAATCCGAGACACTGGCCAAGAGAAACAGTCGGGCGGTGTCATAGCTGCAGCCGACGCGCTTCGCGATCTCACGGATAACCATCCCTTGCTTACGCAGTCGAAGAATCTCCTTCTTTTTGGCTGGCGTTAGGCCGCGAGGTCGAGCGTCGACGCCATGCTCGGTAAGCATCCGAAGGAAGGTTGACGGCTCTTCACGGTTCGTGGTGAACGTTCTGCCGTGAGGGATGTTCATGCCGCTGTTCTGGCGGCACTGCGCAACAGGATACGGGTTTTGTAGTTGCGTGCGTTGGTGAATCCCCGACCCGTCCTCTTTATGGGCTCTTCGCGGTTGATGGTGAAACAGGTTCCGTGTCTTGAAATCTGAAGGGCTCGTAGCCCTGCTGTGATGGATGTTCTCTACGCATTCATCAAGAGTCAGGAGCTACGAGCCTTGAACGAGCCTACTTCGCCGCGCCCCGATGCTGCCACCGCCATTTTCAACCTGCCCGACTACCGGGTCACCGGCACCGAGGTCCTCGCCTTCGGGCAGCGACGGATCCGCGTCGTGGCCACCGCCGAGGCCGGCTGCCCGTCCTGCGGCGTGATCAGCACCCGCGTGCATTCACGCCGGTCACAACGCCTGCGTGACATCCCTGTCGCCGGCCCGGTCGAAGTGGTCTGGGCCAAGCGGAGGTTCTTCTGCGATGAGTACCTGTGCCCCCGCCGGACATTCACCGAGGAGACAGCCGAGGTACCGCGCCGGGCACGGTCCACCCGCCGGCTCCGTGAGGCCCTGGTGGCCGCCGTGATCGGTTCCGGGAGGGCCGCCGCCGAGGCTGCCTCTTCATTCGGTGTCTCGTGGTGGCTTGTCCAGCGGGCACTGGATTCCGCGGCGCTGACGCTGCCCGATGTCGATGCCCTGGCACCGCGGATGCTCGGCATCGATGAACACCGCTACCGGTCCGTGCGGTTCTTCCGCGACCCTGCCACGAAGGCCTGGAAACGCTACGAACCCTGGATGACCACCATCGTCGATCTCGACACCGGACAAGTCCTCGGGATCGTTGACGGCCGCGACAGCGAGGGGGTAGGAGACTGGCTGTTCGCCCGCCCGCTTCAGTGGCGGCTGGGCGTGCAGGTCGTTGCCATCGACCCCTCGGCGGCGTTCCGCAAGGCCCTGCGGATGTGGCTTCCACGCACCGCTGTCTCAGTCGACGCGTTCCACCTGGTCAAGCTCGGCAACGACATGCTCACCGAAGTCCGGCAACGACTCACCCAGCAGACCCATGGTCGGCGGGGGCGCTCCATCGATCCGGTCTGGGCCAACCGGCGACTGCTCCTGCGCGCCGGGGACACGCTCTCGGATCGGGCCCGGGACAGGCTCAGCAACGTGTTCGCGACCGACGATGTCACCGGGAAGCTGCAGGCCGCGTGGCTGGTCAAGGAACAGCTCCGGGCCCTGCTGACTACCGGCTCTCTTGCCGACGCTGCCGCCGCGAAGGACCGGCTGCAGGTCCTGGTCGAGCGAGCCGCGCAGCCGGAGACGAACCGGCTGTGGCGCACAATCTGCCGGTGGTGGAAAGAGATCGAAGTCCTCATTGTCACCGGTGCGACAACCGCGAAAGTGGAAGCCAACAACACCGCGATAAAACACATAAAGAGGACGGGTCGGGGATTCACCAACGCACGCAACTACAAAACCCGTATCCTGTTGCGCAGTGCCGCCAGAACAGCGGCATGAACATCCCTCACGGCAGAACGTTCACCACGAACCGTGAAGAGCCTCTTTATGTGTTTTATCGCGGTGTTGTTGGCTTCCACTTTCGCGGTTGTCGCACCGGTGACAATGAGGACTTCGATCTCTTTCCACCACCGGCAGATTGTGCGCCACAGCCGGTTCGTCTCCGGCTGCGCGGCTCGCTCGACCAGGACCTGCAGCCGGTCCTTCGCGGCGGCAGCGTCGGCAAGAGAGCCGGTAGTCAGCAGGGCCCGGAGCTGTTCCTTGACCAGCCACGCGGCCTGCAGCTTCCCGGTGACATCGTCGGTCGCGAACACGTTGCTGAGCCTGTCCCGGGCCCGATCCGAGAGCGTGTCCCCGGCGCGCAGGAGCAGTCGCCGGTTGGCCCAGACCGGATCGATGGAGCGCCCCCGCCGACCATGGGTCTGCTGGGTGAGTCGTTGCCGGACTTCGGTGAGCATGTCGTTGCCGAGCTTGACCAGGTGGAACGCGTCGACTGAGACAGCGGTGCGTGGAAGCCACATCCGCAGGGCCTTGCGGAACGCCGCCGAGGGGTCGATGGCAACGACCTGCACGCCCAGCCGCCACTGAAGCGGGCGGGCGAACAGCCAGTCTCCTACCCCCTCGCTGTCGCGGCCGTCAACGATCCCGAGGACTTGTCCGGTGTCGAGATCGACGATGGTGGTCATCCAGGGTTCGTAGCGTTTCCAGGCCTTCGTGGCAGGGTCGCGGAAGAACCGCACGGACCGGTAGCGGTGTTCATCGATGCCGAGCATCCGCGGTGCCAGGGCATCGACATCGGGCAGCGTCAGCGCCGCGGAATCCAGTGCCCGCTGGACAAGCCACCACGAGACACCGAATGAAGAGGCAGCCTCGGCGGCGGCCCTCCCGGAACCGATCACGGCGGCCACCAGGGCCTCACGGAGCCGGCGGGTGGACCGTGCCCGGCGCGGTACCTCGGCTGTCTCCTCGGTGAATGTCCGGCGGGGGCACAGGTACTCATCGCAGAAGAACCTCCGCTTGGCCCAGACCACTTCGACCGGGCCGGCGACAGGGATGTCACGCAGGCGTTGTGACCGGCGTGAATGCACGCGGGTGCTGATCACGCCGCAGGACGGGCAGCCGGCCTCGGCGGTGGCCACGACGCGGATCCGTCGCTGCCCGAAGGCGAGGACCTCGGTGCCGGTGACCCGGTAGTCGGGCAGGTTGAAAATGGCGGTGGCAGCATCGGGGCGCGGCGAAGTAGGCTCGTTCAAGGCTCGTAGCTCCTGACTCTTGATGAATGCGTAGAGAACATCCATCACAGCAGGGCTACGAGCCCTTCAGATTTCAAGACACGGAACCTGTTTCACCATCAACCGCGAAGAGCCAGGTTGACTTGGCGATGCCGCATTCACGTGCCAGTGCCGTACTCATCTCGCCGGCTTGGTAGCGAGCTACGAACTGAGCCAGTTCATCCGAGCTGAAGCGATCGGCGATGCGGTAGCGCTGAGTCTTCAGAATAGCTTGCGGCGGGCGTGACTTCATATGGCCAGCATCCACACGTTCGAGGGCAGCGGCGATCGTCATGAGCTGGTCCAATTTGTGGAGGGCATGCCTGGAATAACATGCAAGGACCTCGACCAATTGATACCTAAGGATGCTTACTCGAAACAAAAAGCATCAATCGATAAGAAAAGAGCTCTCTGGAGCTCTTTTTGTATAGAGATACAAAAGCAAACAGCCAACAATGCTTGACATTTCAAGTAAAATCGTATATAATGATTAGGTCGTAAGCCTCCCTTTAGGTCGAGCGCTCTTCGAGTACATAATCATCACTCAGCTCACGAGACATGTGGCAACCAGCCCTTCTGACGACGGAATTATCAGTCGCCTGTTCAGCTGGTTGCCACACAGGCGCAACCTCCCTTGCCAGGAAAGGCCAGCAGAGAGGTTTCACATGTCTACAGTCATTGAAACGAAAGAAATTGCAGGTCAGATCTGCCACCGTCATCCAAATGGCGGAGGGTGGGTATCTGAGTCTGCAACTGTCGCCGAGACAGCGTACATTGGCCCTCGCGCCATGGTCTTAGGCCATGCGAAGGTTCTTGATACGGCTCGTATCGACGGCAACAGCAGTGTCTTCGGCAATGCTGTCGTGTGTGACAATGCGAGAGTCCAAGATGCCAGCCCCGTTGACATACTCAAATCCATATTTGAGCGAACTACCAAGGGTCCCGTGGGCGGCGTCCGGATTTGCGGCAATGCCCGCGTATCCGGCAACACCTGGATCGCTGGCAATGCCCTCATCACAGACCACGCAGTCATTTCCGGACAGGCATGGGTATATGACCATGCCGAAGTTGGAGGTAACGCGCAAGTGGGCGACAGGTCGAGAGTTTATGGTCACGCAAAGGTGCGAGGTAACGCTCGCATCGGCGACAGAGCCTTTGTCTTCGACCAGTCAACTGTCTCCGGCGCCTCTGAGGTCGCCGACCACGCACACGTCAAGGGCAAAGCCAAGATATATGGCAAGTCCAAGATCGGTGGCAAGTCGGTTGTCTCCGGAGATCAACGACTCGTTAGCCGAGTTCTGAGTGACTGAGTACGCAAGCCCCGCACCACATGCGATTTAGCATGGTGGTGCGGGGCTTTCTCATTTCTACGCACTTTTTCCCTCGCTGCTCGTCAGCAAGAAGATTCTCGCCGTGTCGTAGCTACAGCCGACTTGCTTGGCGATAGTACGGATGGTCATTCCCTGCCTTCGGAGCTGGAGAATCTTCTCTCCTTGGGCGGCGGTGAGCTTACGCGACCGAGTGCGGACATTTCGTTCAGCCAGGAGGCGAAGGAAAGCCGTTTTTGAGATACCGCTCTCTTTTGCCAGTGCCGTGCTCATCTCGCCGGCTTGGTAGCGAGCGACGAGCTGATTGAGTTCGTCGGGTGTGAAGCGATCAGTCAGGCGGTAGCGATGCGCGGGACGAGGCTTCTTGGCTGGAGGACGGCGGAGTTCAGCTGCATCGATCCGATCCAGGGCGTCGCGGATGACATCGAGCTTGTCGATAGTCCAGCTGGCCCGGTTCGAGTAACATCCTAGGACCTCGACCAAACAAAGAGGGTCTTCCACATGGAAGACCCTCTTTTGTGTTTCCCCTGTCCTTGCGAATGAGCAAAAAGAAAACCCCGGAGCATCGCTCGTCACGCTCCGGGGTTTCTTTTACTACAATTGATTTACATGGGGTCCGGCCAGTTGCCGATGGACATCGGCGTGTACGTGGTGTCCGTTGACTTGGTCGGCGCCGCTACGCGCATAGGATCGGGCCAGTTGCCAATAGCACTGACGGTGCTGGAATCGGCTGCGGGAGCAGCAGAGACCACACCGGGAGCCGCGACTGCGAACGTCAGTGCGCCCGCCACGGCCACTGAAGCGATGATTTTCTTGAACATGATGTAGTACCCCAATGCGAGTCGGATTCGTTACGGAAATTGCACGGTCCCTGTTGACATACATTGTAAAATGTTTTCCACAGAGACTGTCAAGGTTTTGGTCAAAAGACACCTGTAGGAGGGACCCGTGGGAAACGGATTCGGCGAGAAGCTACGTGCCGAACGGCTCGAACGTGGGTTGACGCAGGCAGAGCTCGGCAAAAACCTGTATTCGCCCAGCTACATTTCGCTGCTGGAAACAGGCCGTCGCGAACCAACGGCTGAGGTCATCGAAGAACTGGCGCGCCGGCTCGAACTCGCGCCCAAAGCCTTGGAAGCGTGGAGCCAACCCGTTTCCGTGAGCGACGCAGAGTACGTCCTCGCCGGACTCTACGCCCGGCAAGCCTGGGACCTCCGCGACTACCAACTCGCTGCCAGCCACGCCGCCACCGCCGCGCAGATCGCCCTTGAGGCCAAGAACAACAGCGCCTGGTGGAACATGACGTACATGCAGGCCGAATGCGTCATGAAACAAGGGCAGCTGAAGGAATGCCAGCAAATCGTTGAGCACCTCCTGGAGCACCCTATGGGCACCGAATCCGCCGGCCTGGGAGTGCGCGCCTGGCAGATGCTTGCCGCGGTGTGTCACGGACAAGGTCAGCTGGCCACCGCCGTCGAGCATGCCAAGCAAGCCGTCAAACTCAGCGAACAGCTGCCCAAGGGTTCCACTCTCATCATCGGCGCGCACCGCGCGCTGATTGGTGCACTTGCCGAGAGCGGCAAGCTTGATGAGGCCTGGGAGTATTGCCTGGCCATGATCGAGCACATGGACGAGCACTCCATGTCCCAGCTCGCCGGCGAGGTGGCGTGGGTGGTAGGCAACGTGGCCTTCATGCGCCACGACTATGTGGAGGGGATCAAGCACCACGAGCGCGCGGCCAAGCTCCTCTCCCCCGCCAACGACATCGAACTGTGGGCCCGCTTCAACAAAGCCTCCGCAGCGGTCCGGCTGTCCTCGGGGATCGTGGAACCGGAAACCCTTTCCGCCATTGAACGTGCGGAACTCGCGCTGTCCATTGTGGGCGGAAACAAGACGGATCAGCTGGAGGTTGCCTTCATTCGCGCCCGCTGGCTGTACCTGACCGGCGACATTCCGGCCGCCGTCGAAAAGCTCCGCGAAATCCATGCAGACCGCAAGGTCCTGGCCCGCCACACTGCCGGCGAAGTCTCGCTGTTGCTCGGGAAGTCACTAAAAGCCGCCGGCGAAGCCTTTGAGGCCCTCCAGTTCCTGGAAGAGGCCCAGCACGACTTCAGCGCGGCCGGAGCTTCAGACAGGGTCCAGCAGGCCATGGACGCCGTGCTGGAGATCCGACTGGCTGAGCGCCGTGCGGCGAAGGAGCACTCGGAAGCGTAGCCCGCGTCAAAGCATAACTGCCCCGGACCAGACGGTCCGGGGCAGTTTGCGTTAACGCTTAGGCGAACGTACGGCCGGTGAGTTTCTCGTAAGCCTCCACATAGCGGGCGCGGGTGCGCTCCACAACCTCGGCAGGCAGGGCGGGCGGCGGTATGTCGGAGGACTTGTCCCAGCCGGACTCGGCGGACGTCAGCCAGTCGCGGACGTACTGCTTGTCATAGGAGGGCTGCGACTTGCCCGGGGCGTACGTGGACGCGTCCCAGAAGCGCGAAGAATCCGGGGTGAGGACTTCGTCGCCCAGCGTGATGATGCCAGTGGCTGCATCAATGCCGAACTCCACCTTGGTGTCGGCCAGGATGATGCCGCGTTCGCGGGCGATCTCCTCGGCGCGGGTGTAGATCTTCAACGTCAGCTCGCTGAGTCGTGCGGCGATATCATCGCCCACCATGGCCACAACGTCGTCGTAGGTGATGTTGACGTCGTGTTCGCCCACCTCGGCCTTGGCCGACGGAGTGAACAGCGCCTTGTCCAGGCGGGAGCCGTCCACGAGGCCTTCGGGCAACGGAATCTCGCAGACCGTACCGGATTCCTTGTACTCCACCAGGCCGGAGCCAGTGAGGTAGCCGCGGGCAATGCACTCCACCGGGAACATGTCCAGCTTCTTGCAGATCATGGCCCGGCCCTCGACGGCGGCAGGAACGCCACCGTCAACCGTGGACGCCAGCACATGGTGCTCCACGTCCAACTGGTCGAACCACCACAGGCTCAGCTGCGTCAGGACGCGGCCCTTGTCCGGAATTTCGCTGCTCAGAACATGGTCGTAGGCGCTGATGCGGTCGCTGGCCACTACCAGGACGCACTCTTGGCCGATCTTCTCCGTGATGGCTTCATCGGCCGGGATGTAGAGGTCGCGGACCTTGCCGGAGTAGACGTGCGTCCAGCCCGGAAGCTCCAGGGTCTCCGTTTCGAACCCGCCGGTGGGGAGTCCTTCAGTCATGCCTAGGCCTGCACTTTCGGGATGGTTCCGGTGGCCGTGTGCGGTACGCGGATTTCACCCCGGGCGGCCTTGCCACCGATGTCCGTGCGGAACTGTGAGCCTTCAAGCTGAACCAGCTCCACGCCGTCGTACGCTTTTTCGCGCGCTTCCACCAGATCGGAACCAAGCGCGACAACCGCAAGGACGCGGCCGCCTGCGGAGATCACCTTGCCTTCGTCATCCAGCTTGGTGCCGGCGTGGACCACGTGCACGCCGTCCAGCTCATCAACCTTCTTCAGCCCGCGGATGCGGTCACCCGTCCGGGGTGCGTCCGGGTAGTTTTCGGCGGCTACGACGACGGCGACTGCTGTGTCCTTGGACCAGCGCAGCTCCTCGGCGGTGTCCAGTTCGCCCTTGGCAGCTGCCAGCAGCAGCGCGCCGAGCGGCGTCTTGAGGCGGGCCAGGACAGCCTGCGTCTCGGGATCGCCGAAGCGGACGTTGAACTCGATGACTCGGGTTCCGCGGGAGGTCAGGGCCAGGCCGCAGTAGAGCACGCCGACGAAGGGGGTGCCGCGGCGGGCCATCTCGTCCACGGTGGGCTGGGCCACGCGGTCGATGACTTCCTGGACCAGGCCTTCGGGAGCCCACTCAAGCGGGGTGTACGCACCCATGCCGCCGGTGTTGGGGCCTTCGTCGTTGTCGAAGATGCGCTTGAAATCCTGCGCCGGGGACAGCGGGACAGTGGTGCGGCCGTCGCAGAGGACGAACAGGGAAACCTCGGGGCCGTCAAGGAATTCCTCGATCACCACGGTTCCACCGGCGTCGAAGCAAGCCTGCGCGTGGGCCAAAGCCTCCGCGCGGTCCTTGGTGACCACGACGCCCTTACCTGCGGCAAGGCCGTCGTCCTTGACGACGTGCGGCGCGCCGAACGTGTCCAGGGCGTCAGCAGCTTCCTCGGCGTTGGTGGCCACGCGGGCCATGGCCGTGGGGACGTTGGCTTCGGCCATGATCTGCTTGGCGAAAGCCTTGGAAGCCTCCAACTGGGCAGCTTCCTTGCTGGGACCGAACACCGGAATGCCGGCTTCGCGGACGGCGTCGGACACACCGGCAGCCAGCGGCGCCTCGGGTCCTACCACAACCAGGTCCACGCCGAGCTTGGTGGCGAGGGCAGACACGGCTTCCGGGTTGTTCCCATCAATCGCATGGGTGGGAACGAGTTTGCTGATGCCCGCGTTGCCCGGGGCCGCGTGGACCTCGGAAACGTTGGGATCTTCAAGCAGAGAGCGGACAATGGCGTGTTCGCGGCCGCCTGGGCCAATGACGAGTACCTTCACAGTCCTCAAGGGTACTTTGTGAAGGGCGCGCGGCCTAAGCTGTGTCATTCACCGGACCTTGCTGCGCCCTAGACTTGGCTTATGCCCATGAGTTCGCATGAAACGTTCAGCGTTGAGTCCGCGGTGGAACTGGCAGTGATCGAACGAAGTGGCTTTATAGAGTCCCGGCACATCGGCGCGGCCGTTGTTCTCGCCGGCGACGGCTCGGTGGTCACCCGTCTCGGTGACATCGATGCCCCCATCCTCGCCCGCTCCACTCTCAAGCCCTTCCAGGCCCTGGCCTCCATGCAGTCCGGCGTGCCCCTGCGTGGCGCACAGGTTGCTGTTGCCTGCGGCAGCCACACCGGGTCCCTGGATCACATGGACGTTGTAGAGGGAATGCTCAAAGCGGCTGGAGTGAAAGAAGAGAACCTCCAGTGCCCCACCGCCTGGCCGCAGGACGAGACTGCCCGAAACTGGCTGGTCCGGTCGGAGCGGGGCCAGTCCAAGCTGGCCTTCAACTGCTCCGGCAAGCACGCCGCTTTCCTGTGGGCCTGCACCGAAAACGGCTGGGACCTGCGCAGCTACCTTGAGCCGAACCACCCGCTCCAACAGAGGGTCCGGTCCGTCATTGAGGAATACAGCGGCGAACCCATCTCCCACCTGGGGATCGACGGGTGCGGTGCCCCTGTTGCCGCCATCTCGTTGACCGGCATTGCCCGCGCCTATTCCCGGTTGGCCAAGTCCCCGGGGGATAAATCCTCCAACGCCCGGGCTGCCACCATCGCCACCTCCATGCTGGACTACCCTTGGGCCGTCCAAGGAACGGGCGAGTCCAACACCATCGTCATGGAAGAACTTGAGGTCCTGGCGAAAATCGGCGCCGAGGGCATTCTGGTCCTGGCCACGTCCACCGGCGCAACGGTGGCCGTGAAGATGCTGGACGGGAACCTCCGCGCCACGTCCTTGGTGGGACTCACCCTCTTGGCCGTGAGCGGAGCCGTGGACATTCCGGCCGTCTCCAACGTCCTGGAACGAGTAGTGGAGCCCGTCCTCGGAGGCGGACGCACCGTGGGCAAAATCCGGCTGGGCCACGCCGTCTCGGCCCTGCTCGACTAGTACTTCAGAGGAGAAAACCCATGGCCGTTGCACGACGCCGCGTCAACATTGAGGAAGGCCGCGCCGCGCTGGGAGCCTGGCGGGCCGCCGTCGAATCTTCCGGCACCGTTGGTTCGCCGGGCACCGTTGCCGGGAACCCGCCGTCGCGCTCGTTAATTGCGACGGCGGTCCGCTACTCGCTGGAGGAAGTCACCGCCCGCGCTCCCGGCAATTCGGTGGAGGTCCGCGTGCCGCCGTTCGGCGTCACCCAATGCGTGGAGGGTCCCCGCCACACGCGCGGAACTCCTCCGAACGTGATCGAGTGCGACGCCGCCACGTGGCTTTCGTTGGTGACCGGCAGCCTTTCGTGGGCGGACGCGGTTTCAACCCACCGGGTGACCGCGTCCGGCCTGCGCGCGGACCTCTCCGGGCTCCTCCCCCTCTAGGGAGTTTTTCTACAGCCAATGCCCCTAAGACCGTGTCTTAAGGGCATTGGCTGTCTAAAACTCTGGAGTTAGTCCGGGGTGGACGCCTGGCCACTCCGCTTGCTCATTTCGAATTGCGGGATGTCCTCCGCCGCGGGGCCACCGCGGAACTTCGGGGACGGTTCCTGGCCACCGCTGATGCGTTCGAGTTCTTGCTCCTCAAACACCTCTTCCTTGCCGAGCATGATGGCGGAGTCATGGTTGGTGATTTCGCCGTTGAAGGCGCGCAGCATGACGCTGCGGTCAAACTGGCCTTCCCATTTGGCCACCACGAACGTTGCCACGCAGTTGCCCAGCAGGTTCACCACCACGCGCATGGAGTCCATGAGGCGGTCGGCTCCGAGGAGGAGTGCAACACCGGCTACAGGGAAGATGCCCAACGCTGCTGCCGTGGCGGAAAGCGCCAGGAAGGAGGAGCCCGGCACGCCCGCCATGCCCTTGGAGGTCAGGAGCAGCACGCCGAGGGCAGCCAACTGCTGGCCGAGGTCAAGATTGTGGCCGAACGCCTGGGCCAGGAACAGCAGCGAGATGGAGAGGTAGATCGCGGCGCCGTCGAGGTTGAAGGAGTAGCCCGTGGGAACTACCAGACCCGTGGTGGCACGCGAGCAGCCGGCATTGGTCAGCTTGGTCATGATGCGCGGCATGACCGCTTCGGTGGAAGCCGTACCGAGCGCCAGCAGGAACTCTTCACGGGTGTATTTGAGGAAGGACCAGAGTGGTACGCGGGCGAAGCCCCAGGCCACCAGGAACAGCAACGCGATGAAGACAATCGCTGCACCGTAGCAGGCAGCTATCAGGAGGGCGTAGGTACTGAGCGTGCCCAGCCCGTACTGGCCGATGATGAACGCCATGGCACCGAACGCGCCGATGGGGGCCACCTTCATGATCCAGGACATGATCTTGAAGATCAGCTCCAGGACGGTCTCCATGAGGCTGATGACCGGCATGCAGCGTTCCCGCCCGATAACCACGATCGCCGCACCGAAGAAGACCGAAAAGAACAGGACCTGGAGCAGGCTGTTGTTGGCGAAGGCGCCAATCACGCTGACGGGAATAACATCCAGGATGAATGCTGCTGCGTCCTTGGGAGGCGCGTTTCCGGTCTTGGCGTTGAGGGCGTCCTGGGACAGCGTGGAGGGGTCGATGTTCAGCCCGGCGCCGGGCTGAACGATGTTTCCCACGATGAGGCCGAAAACCAGGGCAAAGAGGGTGGCGCCGGTGAAGTACAGGAGCGCCTTGACCCCGACCCTTCCGACCGCCTTGACGTCGCCCACTGCCGAGATGCCTGTGACGATCACGAGGAAAATCAGCGGGGCAATGATCATTTTGATGAGTTGAATGAATCCATCACCCAGTGGCCGGAGGGCGGACCCGATGGTCGGCCAAAAATGGCCGATGAGTACACCTGCGACGACGGCGATCAGGATTTGAAAAAAGAGCGACTGGTACAGCCGCTTTTTCTTCTGCGGGGCCGAACTCGCCTTCAGCGCCGCGGGGTCTGGGATCTTCATTGATCTGAACCAATCAGTTTGGGAACAGCCCCACATTTTCGGGGGATATTTTCAATGTAATCCCGCTCACATCATTCCGCAAGGGGGAAATGCGTTTCCGTATTATGGAAGTCACATTTGGTTTAGAAGGTCCGCGCCTGCACCTCCACAACCTTCTTTGAGCACGGAAATGCCCGCGACACACCCCTTGTGAGGCGTGTCGCGGGCATACGGCTTTCAAAGTGGGTGGTGGCGGTACGCGGCCTGGCGGTCGGGGCAGGCTCTTGGGTTAGCCGCGGCCTACGAAGGGCATGCCGGCAGCCGTCACCACCAGGGAACCCACACTGGCTGACGCCGGCATGTTGGCCATCATCAGCACAGCCCGGGCGGCGTCGTCCACGGGGAACATGGGTTCCACTTTGCGGCTCCCGTCTGCCTGCAACGCGCCGGAGCCGACGCCGATGGTGTCCATGATTTCGGTGCGGGTATTGCCGATGTCGATCTGCCCACAGGTGATGCCAAACTCCCGGCCATCCAACTCGATGCTCTTGGTCAACCCCGTCATCGCGTGCTTGGTCACCGTATACGCCACAGATCTGGGCCTGGGCGAATGCGCCGAAATGGAGCCGTTGTTGATGATGCGGCCACCCTGGGGCTCTTGGGACTTCATCGCCCGCACAGCCTCGGCCGCACACAGCATGGAGCCGGTCACGTTGACCCGCAGCGTCGCTTCCCACTCGTCCACACTGATCTCGCCGACGTCTCCGGCCGGCCCAAAGATCCCGGCGTTGTTGAACAGCACATCAACCCGGCCCCAGCGCTGGCGGACCTCCGCGAAAAGATGCGCGACGTCGTCGGGCGCTGTCACGTCGCACGGAACCGCAAGCGCCTCCGGATGGTCGCCGGCGGTCTCCAGCAGTTGCGCCTCACGGCGCCCGGCCAGCGCAACGCGGTAACCCTCGGCGAGCATCAGCCGGGCAACGGCCCGCCCGATCCCCGAACCTGCCCCGGTGACGACGGCGACCCTCGGGTTGGTGGGCGGACTGGAGTCGGTCATGTGGTTGCCTTTCGGGGAAATGAGAGGGTGGCAGCGTCAGCCCGCGGCTTGGCTTGCGGCTGGCTGGGGTGGCGTTGCTGGGGCTGAGGTTATCGGCCAGCCTATGACAGTCTTCGGACGCGGCGTGGCATAAGTCCTGACCTTGGACGTGGACAGGCCAAGACGGACCAAGGACTCGGCAATGGTGACCGCCGCCGCCACGCCGTCCACTACGGGGACGCCGGTGCGCTGACGGATCTCCTCATCGAGTCCGGCCATACCGCCACAGCCAAGGACTATCACTTCGGCTTTGTCTTCATGGACTGCCTGCTCGGCCTGGCCCACGATCGCCTCCACAGCACGCTCCGGATACTCCTCGAGTTCCAAGACAGCCATGCCGCTGGCCCTCACAGAAGCACAGCGCGCCTCCAGGCCAGCGAGCTTGAGGCGGTCCTCGATGAGCGGAACCGCACGGTCCAGCGTGGTGACCACCGAATACTTGTGGCCCAGGAACATCGCGGTGCTGGCTGCGGCCTCGGTGATATCGACCACCGGGACATCCAGGAGTTCCTGGAGGCCCTCGCGGCCGTGCTCGCCATAGCCGGCCTGGATGACGGCATCGAAAGGCCCGGCGTAGTTGACCACGGCGTCCATGACAGCGATCGCGGCGAGGTAGCTCTCAAAGTTCCCCTCGCAGGAGTCGGCGCCGAAACGCGGGGTGATGCCGATGATCTCGGTGCCGGGGGCAGCTGCGGCACGGGCCTGGGCTGCGATGGAGTCCGTCATGGACTGGGTGGTGTTGACGTTTGCGACAAGGATGCGCATGGAGTTCCTCTCAACGGCAGCGCCCGTCCCCTGCCGGCTGGCTTGGATCCGCTTGCTGGAACTCGTTATGCCAGTGGGATCCGGGAGGACGGGCGACGCCGTGACGTTCGGTGGGTCAGTGGGTGCTGGCGACGGCGATCGGCTCGCCGGAGACGTCCTCGTGGACCTGCTTCTTGTCCGCGACAGCGAAGTACGTCAAAGCGGCGACGCCGGCTCCGATGAACCAGGCGAACGGTGCAGCTGCTGCCAGCCCGGGAATGAAAGCGATGGCAATGGCAATGCCGGCTGCCGGAAGCATGGCAATGATCGCTTTCGGGTTCACGCCGCGCTTGTAGAAGTAGGCACCCTTGGGATCCTCGGTGTAAAGCTCGGGGACGTTGACCTTGCCGCGGCGGACCAGCCAGTAGTCGGCCATGACGACGCCGAACAGCGGGCCAAGCAGCGCACCGAGGCCACCCAGGAAGTACACGATGACAATCGGATTGTTGTAGAGGTTCCACGGAAGGATGACCAGGCCAATGGTGCCGCTGACCCACGCAGCCTTGCGGAAGTTCAGGTGCCGCGGGAACAAGTTGGTCAGTGCGTAGACCGGAGCCACGAAGTTGGCCATCAGGTTCACCGCGATGGTGAGGATCAGGAGGGCGAGGCAAGCCAGGACCAGCAGGAGGGTATTGGGAATGCTCTCCACAATGTCCGAGGGACTCTCAATGACAGTGCCGTTGATCTTGTACTGACCACCGGCCATCACCACAACGATGGCGCCGAAGAGCAGCATGTTGATGGGGATGCCCCAGAAGTTGCCCTTGACGATCGACTTCTTGGAAGCCGAAGAGCGCGTGAAGTCGCAAAAGTTCAGGACGAAAGTTCCGTAGATGGAAACCCACAGTGCACCACCGGCAAAAATGGTGAGCCACATTTCGGTACCTTCCAGGCCCTTGATGCCGCTCCACTGGATGGCTCCGCCTGCTTCGATGAAGACCCATACCGCGATCGCAGCCATGGTCACCAGGATGATGGGCCCGGCGAAGGCCTCGTACTTTCGGATCATTTCCATGCCGAAGCTGACGATCACCAACTGCACAATCCACAGTGCCACGAAGGAAAACCAGCCCAACGTGGAGAGGCCAAGGATGGAGTTGCTGTCCAGGTCCTTCAGGCCGGGGGCCATGGCCACCAGCATGACGCGGAGGACCACCGAAGCCAGGTAGGTCTGGATGCCGAACCATGCCACTGCAACGGCGCCGCGGACCAGGCTGGCAATTTGTGCTCCGCGGATGCCAAAGCTGATCCGGCTCATGACCGGGAAGGGAACCCCGGTCTTCTCGCCCATGAACCCCGAGAAGTTCAGGAGGGCGAAAAGGAGGATGGCGCCGATTCCGAGGGCCACCAGAATCTGCCAGCCGCCCAGACCAAGGGAGAACAGGCCGATGGCGAAGGCATAGTTACCCAGGCTGTGGACGTCATTGGCCCAGAGGGTAAAGATGCTGTAGCTGGTCCACTTGCGGCCTTTGGCCTTGGTGGGAGCGAGGTCGATGTTGTAAAGACTGGGGCTGATGGTACGGCCTGATGCTTCGGAAGCAATGGCGCAGAGGTCAGTGTTGCCTACGACCGGATGGTTGGGGCCACCTGCGTCTTTGTCTCCCGGAGTCTCAGTGACGCCGACTGATGAAGTCGTCTGCATCGTGGATCTCCACTTCGTACTGATTCCACAATGCGGAATCTAGTTATTGAATAGTGAAAGCACTCTATGACTCAGGTCACGTAACGTCAAGGGTTGCGGGTGTATGCAGGGTCACATTCGGTTGCTTGGGCAAAGCTTTCCCAGTTGACTGATGCGGATACGCAATCCGTGTTGACGCTGCCCATCAGCAGACGTAATCTCGAATTGCAGAATTTTATTCTCACAATACGAAATTCCTTGAGCGCCCCCACAGAGCAAGCGCCCAGACATTCAATGAAGAGAGGTTGGACGTGGCTGCAGGAGAAGAGACCTCACACATCCTCAGCGGGTTGACTGCCCAGCTGCCTGATCGTGATCCGGAAGAGACCGCGGAGTGGATTGAGTCCCTTGATGCGTTGATCGCGGAGCAGGGTACCGAGCGTGCCCAGTACATTATGCGTTCGTTGCTCCAGCGTGCCGGCGCGAGGTCGGTGGGTGTGCCGATGGTGACGACCACTGATTATGTGAACACGATCCCGGTGGACCAGGAAGCGCCGTTCCCGGGGAACGAGGAGTTCGAGCGCCGGTATCGTGCGTACATGCGGTGGAATGCCGCGGTCATGGTCCACCGTGCGCAGCGTTCCGATATTGGTGTGGGCGGGCATATTTCCACCTATGCCGGTGCTGCGACGTTGTATGAGGTGGGGTTCAACCACTTCTTCCGCGGCAAGGACCACCCCTCCGGCGGGGACCAGGTGTTCTTCCAGGGCCATGCTTCCCCTGGCATGTACGCCCGGGCGTTCATGGAAGGCCGTCTGACCGAGGAGGATTTGGACGGGTTCCGTCAGGAGAAGTCCAAGGCCGGCCATGCGTTGTCTTCGTACCCGCACCCGCGCCTGATGCCGGATTTCTGGGAGTTCCCGACCGTGTCGATGGGTATCGGCCCGATGAACGCGATCTACCAGGCCCAGTCCAACCGGTACCTGCAGAACCGTGGCATCAAAGACACCTCGGACCAGCAGGTCTGGGCGTTCCTCGGTGACGGGGAAATGGACGAGCCCGAGTCCCGTGGTTTGTTGCAGCTCGCCGCGAACGAGAACCTGGACAACCTGAACTTCGTGATCAACTGCAACCTCCAGCGCCTGGACGGACCGGTCCGCGGCAACGGCAAAATCATGCAGGAACTCGAAGCGTTCTTCCGCGGTGCGGGCTGGAACGTGATCAAGGTCGTTTGGGGCCGGGAATGGGATTCCCTGCTGGAAGCAGACCAGGACGGGGCGTTGGTGAAAATCATGAACGAAACCCCCGATGGTGACTACCAAACCTACAAAGCCGAGTCCGGCGGGTTCGTGAGGGAACACTTCTTCGGCAAATCCCCGCAGACCAAGGACATGGTCGCGGATTTGGACGACGAACAGATCTGGGGCCTCAAACGCGGCGGCCACGACTACCGCAAGGTCTACGCCGCGTACAAGGCCGCGACCGAGTTCAAGGGCAAACCCACCGTGATCCTGGCCAAAACGGTCAAGGGCTACGGACTGGGCCCGCACTTCGAAGGCCGCAATGCCACCCACCAGATGAAGAAACTGACCATGGAAGACCTCAAAGCCTTCCGTGACCACCTCCGCATCCCCATCAGCGATGACCAACTCGACGCTGACCTCTACCGGCCCCCGTACTACCACCCCGGCATGGACGCCCCCGAAATCAAGTACCTCATGGAACGCCGGGCCGAGCTCGGCGGGTTCGTCCCCGAACGCCGCCGCAAACACACCGAGGTCACCTTGCCCGACGCGAAGTCCTACGACGTAGCCAAACGCGGATCCGGGAAACAACAAGCCGCCACCACCATGGCCTTCGTCCGTTTGCTCAAGGACCTGATGCGGGACAAGAACTTCGGCGCCCGGTTCGTGCCCGTCGTCCCCGACGAATCCCGGACCTTCGGGATGGACGCGTTCTTCCCGACCGCGAAAATCTACAACCCCAAAGGCCAGAACTACCTCTCCGTGGACCGCGACCTCGTCCTGGCCTACAAAGAATCCCCCGCCGGACAACTGATCCACCCCGGCATCAACGAAGCCGGCGCCGTCGCAGCCTTCACCGCCGCCGGGACCGCCTACGCCACCCACGGCGAACCCCTGGTCCCGATCTACGTGTTCTACTCCATGTTCGGCTTCCAACGCACCGGCGACTCCTTCTGGGCCGCAGCAGACCAAATGACCCGCGGCTTCATCATCGGCGCCACCGCAGGACGGACCACCCTCACCGGCGAAGGACTCCAACACGCCGACGGACACTCCCCCATCCTGGCCTCCACCAACCCCGCCGTGAAAACCTACGACCCCGCCTACGGCTACGAAATCGGCCACATCATCCGCCACGGCCTCGAAGAAATGTACGGCGAGGCCTCCGAGGACCACAACGTGATGTACTACCTCACCGTCTACAACGAGCCCATCACCCAACCCGCGGAACCAGAAAACCTGGACATCAACGGACTCCTCAAAGGCATCTACAAACTCGCAGACGCCCCCACCGCGGACAGCACCAACACAGCGAACCGCCCCACCGCGAACATCCTCGCCTCCGGCGTGTCCGTGCCCTGGGCCCTCGAAGCCCAACGGATCCTCGCCGAAGACTGGAACGTCGCCGCCGAAGTCTGGTCCGTGACCTCCTGGAACGAACTCCGACGCGACGGACTCGCCGCCGAAGAACACGCCTTCCTCAACCCCGGCCAACCCGCCCGCACCCCGTTCATCACCGAACAACTCGCCGGCCACACCGGACCCGTCATCGCCGTCACCGACTACATGAAAGCCGTCCCCGACCAAATCCGCCAATTCATCCCCAACGACTTCGCCGCCCTCGGAGCAGACGGCTTCGGCTTCTCCGACACCCGCCAAGCCGCACGCCGCTACTTCAAAAACGACACCCACTCCATCGTCGCCAAAACCCTGCAGTTGCTGGCGGCGAGGGGCGAAGTCGAGGAGGGCGCGCCGTCGTACGCCATTGACCGTTACAAACTGCTGGACGTGAACGCCGGCACCACCGGCGGCGCAGGCGGCGACGCCTGACAACCCGCACAAAAAAGTTGGCGGCTGTGTTCGTATGGAACACTGCCGCCAACTTTTTTTCGCTGGTTTCTTTGGACCGGACCTAGGTACCCAGGTTCCTTCGGTCCACCACAAAGCCCGTTGCCGCATTTTCGCGGACGGCGTTGATGCCGGCCACCACGGCCTTGAGGTTCGGAAATTGTGGCGACACTGCCACAACCGTGCCGTCCTCGGCGGTGAGCCTGAACCGGAATGAGTTGGATCCTGCTTTGAGAATTTCGAAAGTGCCAGCCATATTTTCTGTTCCTTCACGCGTCGTTGCGTCTACGAGCTGACTGCACAACTCCCCCATCGACAATAATGGCCATTTACGCCGATCAAAAGGCCTACCCGCGGGTAATCTGCAACCGAATTAGGTAGATGTACCAGAAAGCAAGCCAGGAGCTAGAGACCGCATGCACCCCCGCGCGTATCGTGAGGATATGACTGACTCCGGCATGGCCCCCACCACGGGCGTGCTCCTCGCTGCAGGGGCCGGCACCCGCTTGGGGCGCGGCCCGAAGGCGCTGCTCCCATTCCGCGGCCGGACGTTGGTAGAGGTTCTGGCCAACACCCTGTTCGACGGCGGTTGCCGCGAGGTTGTGGTGGTACTCGGCGCCGAAGCCGACCGCGTCAGAAGCGTCACGGATCTGGGCCCCTACGTGGTGGTGGAGAACGAGCAGTGGGGTAAAGGCATGGCGGGCTCTTTCCGCGCCGGAATCGACGCCGCCACCCCTGGCAACAGCATCATGGTGGCGCTGGTGGACCAGCCCGGATTAACTCCGACGGCGGTGAGCAGGCTGCTGGGCAGCCACCGTCCCGGCCGGGTTACCGCGGCCGCGTACCCTGATGAGTCGGGCCACCTGAAGCGCAGGCACCCGGTGATTTTCGACGTCGGACTCCGCGCCGAAGCCGCTGCCGCGGCTCATGGCGACACGGGAGCGCGATCGTTCCTGAAGGCCCATCCCGGCCTGGTGGACCTGGTGGACTGCAGCGACCTTTGCTCCGGCGAGGACCTGGACACGAAGGACCAGCTGCACTTGCTGGAGATGTAAGTATTGGTGCCTGAGTCAAGGGCCCGGGTAACTTTGGACGCATGATCCGCATTGATCTTGACGATCCCGCACGCCCCGATGTCCACCAACTCCTCAGCGAGCACCTGGCCGACATGTTCGCCACGTCGCCCGCTGAGAGCGTGCACGCGCTGGACCACTCGGCGTTGTCACACGAATCCATCACGTTCTGGACGGCACGCGAGGATGGTGTGTTGCTGGGATGCGGTGCGTTGAAGACGCTCTCCGCCGGGCAGGCCGAGATCAAGTCCATGCGCACTGCGGCCAGCGCGCGGGGACGCGGAGTGGCCACCTTGATGCTGGGGCACATCGTGGCCGAAGCCCGTGTGCGAGGGTTCGAGCGCCTGAGCCTGGAAACGGGAACCGAGGATTATTTCGCTCCGGCCCGCCGGTTGTATGCCCGGCATGGTTTCACCGAATGCCCGCCTTTCGGGGACTACACCCTGGACCCGAACAGTGTGTTCATGGAGCTCGCCGTCTCACCCAAGTGAGTAACAGCAAACGTCGCACTGAGGGCTCATACCGACGTTTGCTGTTACTCAGTTGGGCTACACGGGCGCAGTGGTGCGGTCGCGGAGGGCCAGGTAGATCTTGTCCCGCGCGATGGGCAGCTCGCCAAAGCGGATCCCCGTCGCGTTGCGGATGGCGTTGGCCAGCGCGGGCGCCACCGGGTTGAACGGGCTCTCGCTCATGGACTTCGCGCCAAGGGGGCCAGTGGAGTCGTTGGTAGCGGCGAAGTACACCTCGCTCCGGGGCACGTCAGCGAACGACGGGATGTGGTACTGCCTCAGGATGTCCGTGGTGACCCGTCCGGCGTCGTCCACTTTCACTTCCTCGTACAGCACCGCTCCGAGGGCCTGCGCAATGCCGCCCTCGATCTGTCCACGGCATTGCCGCGGATTCACCACAACACCGGCGTCGGCGGCCTGGACACTCTGCAGGATCCTCAGCTCACCGGTTCCCGTATTAACGGCAACCCGGAAGCCATGGACGTTGAACGCGACAGATCGCGGCGTCCCACCCCAGTTGCCGTCGGTGGCGAGCCGAACGCCCTGCAGCCGGGCGGCGTCGACGATTTCCGCCAGCGTCACCGTGCGGTCGCCACACTCGACGGCGCCATCCACCAGCCGGCAATCCGCCAGGGCCGCTCCGGTCAGCGAAGCGGCCACCGTCTGGATCCGGGTGGCGAGTTCCAACGCGGCACCGAGTGTCGCCTTGCCGGCCACCACGGTTCCAGCCGAGCCAAAAGCCCCGGTGTCGTGCTCCACGAGGTCGGTATCGGACTGGCGGACCGTCACCTTGGACGCCGTGGTCGCAAGCGCCGTGGCGGCCAGCTGCGCGTGAACAGTTGTGGTGCCGTTCCCAAATTCGGCAGTACCGACGTCGACGGCGAACCTTCCGTCCGCTTCCAGGCTCACCCGGGTGTGGGCGAAATGGCCGCGCGGCGGGACGGTGTCGATCATGGACAGGGCCGAGCCCTCCCCCACCACCCAGTCCGGTCCGAGGTCGTCCAGTCCGGCGGCGCGGTATCGTTCCTTGCCCCGGTCCAGGGCGTCCCGCACCAAAGCAACACACTGGTCCAGGCCGTAGCTTCCGTAGTGCACGTCTTCTTCCGGCTCGGGGGTGGTGGACAGCATGTGATCGCCGGGCCGGACCATGTTCTTGAGCCGGAATTCGAGCGGATCCATGCCGATGCCGACAGCCAGCTCATCGATGGCCGACTCGATCGCGAAGATCATCTGGCTCAGCCCATACCCGCGGAAGGCACCGGCGGGGACGGTGTTGGTGTACACCGCGCGCGCGTCCACTTTCTTGTTCACGCACTTGTACACGGCCAACGATTCGCCACAACCGTGGAACATCACGCCCGGCGCATGGTTTCCGTAGGCACCGGTGTTGGTGAGGACGTTCAGTTGAAGCGCGGTGAGGGCACCGTCACGGCTGGCACCCGCCTTGAGGTGAATGGTGAAGGGGTGGCGCGTAGTGGTTGCCGTGAACTGCTCAGTACGGGTGAACTCCAGCTGGACGGGCCTGCGAAGAGCCAAAGCGGCAAGCGCCACCAGGTCCTCGGTGAGGACTTCCTGCTTGCCACCGAATCCGCCGCCAACCCGGCCGGCCACCACCCGGATGGTCTCCGGCGCCAGGTTGAACACCCGGCTCAGCGTCCGCTTTACCAAGAAGGGAACCTGCGTGGAGGAACGGATCATCAAGCGTCCCTCCTCGTCCAACCAGGCAATGGAAGCATGCGTTTCCATTGCCACGTGCTGCACCCGTTGGGTTTGGTACGTGTGCTCGTGGATGAAGTCCGCAGCCGCAAACCCATCAGCAACACTCCCAAGTTCGGCATGGACCTCTGCCACCACATTCTGGAGCGGGCGGGAAATGCGGGAGAAGACTCCGTCCTTTTCTCCGTGAATTGCCGGGGCTCCGGGAAGGATGGCTTCCTGCGGAGTGAAGACCGGTTCCAGCAGTTCGTACTCAACAGCCAAGGCGCGGGCGCCGGCCTCTGCCGCCCCAACGGACTCGGCGACGACGGCCGCAACCCGCTGGCCGATGAACCGCACCACGTTATCCAACACACGGGTGTCATCGGGATCGTCGGTGTAATTCTCGTGTTGGGCCGTGGAGAACAGCAGCTGCGGTGCGTCCTCATGCGTGAACACCGCCACGACGCCGGGAACCGCCAGCGCCGGGGCCTTGTTGATGGACACAATCCGGGCATGCGGGTGCGGCGAACGAAGGAGCTTCATGTGCAGCGGGCCCGGAAGTTGCCCGGCCGGGACATCAAGGGTGTAGCGGGCGGTTCCGGTGACCACAGCCTGACCGGCGGGTGCGGGAACGTTGTCGCCCAGCTGACCGGGAGTGGCGGGCACAACCGCGGTGGGAACGGCAGCTGGCGACTGCGCCCCCGAAACGTCAACTCCGGCGTCGTGCTGGTGATCGCCGCCGTGGCCGCAGACCGCGTCCGCGATGGAGCGGTAACCGGTGCAGCGGCATAGGTTGCCCTTGAGGTTGCGCGGCAGGTTGGCGCGTTGCTCGTCGTCGAAGGTGGCCGCGGTCATCATCATTCCGGCGGTACAGAACCCGCACTGGAAACCCTGGGCTTCCAGGAACTGCTCCTGCACTGGATGCAGGCCTTCTGCGCTGCCCAAGCCCTCGATGGTGGTGACTGCTTTGCCCTCGGCACGGACAGCCGGGTAGATGCAGCTGTGGACGGGTGTTCCGTCAACGTGGACGGTGCAGGCTCCGCAGTCGCCGCCGTCGCAGCCCTTCTTGACGCCAAAGTTGCCCTCTTCGCGGAGGAACGTGCGGAGGCACTGGCCGGGGCGGGGTGTGGCCTGCGAGGCAGTTCCGTTGATCTCAATTGCCATTCGGGGCCTCCTTCTGCTGGGTGGTGGATGGTGCGGGCTGCGTGGACGGCTGGGGCGAGGTGTTGTGTGGCGGCCAGAAATCGCCGGACACGGTCATGGGCTCGCCCAGCAGTTCCGCCCGGATTTCTTCGGCCAGCTTGAACGTCATGTCGCGGCGCCAAGCGGGGAGCCCGTGGATATCGTCGTGGTACAGCGGCCAGGGAATTGATTCGCCGACGGCGTCAGCCAACGTCCCGGCGTCGGGAACCTGCCCGGCAGGGAACCTCAGTTGTACCGGCCTTTTGGTCGAGGCAGTCACAGTGATGACCAAGGCGCCGTCGGGGTCGAGCCGTCCGATCAGCAGCACGCCTGAGCGCCCGAGGTTGCTGAGGGACAAACGCCGGAAGGCAACCCTCGCGGAAAGGGCGCCGGCGGGGAGATGGATACTGCGCAGCAGCTCTCCCGGCGCCAGGTCAGTCTGCATATCCCCTGTAACGACGTCGGCCACCGGAACTTCCCGGCTGGTGCCATCCGCACTGAGGATGGTGGCGATGCCGTCCAGTCCGGCGCACAACGACGTCATGGGCCCTGCCGGGAGGCCGGTGCAAATATTGCCGCCCACCGTGGACATGTTCCAGATCTTGAACGAAGCCACGAACGAGTCGCAGCAAGGGCGGATCAAGGCCAAGCCAGGCCATTCACGGCTGGCTGCTTCGGCAGTTTGCGGCAAGGCGTACAGCTGCGCAACGGTGCAGGTGGCGGCGAGTTCGATGCCCTTGTCCGTCACGGTCACGGCGGGCCAGCCGGCCTGGCCAAGGTCAAGAAGCCGTTTGAGGACGGTGCTTCCGTAGGAGAAAAGGACCGTGCCACCGGCGAGCCAGGCATCGCCGTCGCGCCATTGTGCGGGGTCCGTGGTGGGGACCACGGCCTCGATGGTGTTCATGTCCATGGGTCCTCCTGAGTGAGGTGTTGAGGTGCTGGGTGGATCGGAGCCGGGTGAATCGGGCCAATGCTGTCCTTGAGTGAAGGGAAGCCCGGGGTCTTTCCGGCCGCACTGCCCCCTCGCTCCTGGGCGGCCGCCCCGCGTTCCGCCACGATTTCCGCCGTAATGGATACCGCTACTTCCGCGGGGGTCACGGCGCCAAGGTCCAGTCCGATAGGTGAATGCAGCCGTTCCAAGGACTCCGGCGTCGTGCCGGCCTCGAGCAAAGCGTCGACGCGCTGGCGATGGCTTCTACGTGATCCCATCGCCCCGACGTAGGCCAGGTTGAACCGGAGTGCCGTCTCCAGCAAGGGAATATCAAACTTGGGGTCATGGGTCAGGACGCACACCACAGTCCGGTTATCGATGCGGCGGGCCGCTGCTTCGGCTTCCAGATAGCGGTGCGGCCAATCAGTGACAACTTGGTCTGCCCCCGCGAAGCGGCTTTGCCGGGCGAAGGCAGGCCGGGCATCGCAGAGGGTGACGTTGTAGCCGAGCAGTTGTCCGGCGGGGAGCAACGCGGCGCCAAAGTCGTTGGCACCAAAGATCAGCATCCGCGCGGCCGGCAAGCGGCTTTCGACGAATAGTGTGATGGGCTCGGGCTGGGTTTCCTCTTCCTGGTGCTCAGCTGCCCACCTGTCCGTGGTGACCCAGCCATCGATGCAGCCCTCCGGCGGAGCGAGCCGGACCAAGCCGGCACGTCCGCCCTGGAGCAGCGGCTCCACCTGCGCGGCGGCCGCGAAGAGTGTGGAGGGATGGTCTCCCACCAGCTTGGCCAGTTCTTCCGATTCCATCGCGCGGAACCTCACAGGATCATGCACGACGACGACACCGCCCGCCGCATCCAGCCTGCGGATCAGCGCCACGGCAGGAGGGGCCACGGAAGGCTGGGCTTCGGAAGGGTGTGCCGTGGTGGACTGGCCTTTGAAGGATGACAGTCCGGATAAAACCGAAAGTTCAGTGAAAACGGAAAGTTCCGGAGAGCCTGCTCCGAGCGGCTGGATGTGGACTTCCAGTTCTCCTCCACAGGTGAGCCCTGCAGCGAAGGCGTCCTCGGAACTGTAGCCGAACGACTCAAGGCGGGGGCCGCCGTCGCGCATTGCTTCCAGGGCCGCTTCCACCACGGCACCTTCCACGCAGCCTCCGGACAGGCTGCCCAGTATTTCGCCATGTTCGGAGACCATCATGGAGGTCCCCATGGGCCGCGGCACGGAGCCGCCGGTCCCTACGATCGTGGCCACAGCACATCGCTGGCCGGAGACCGCAGGCCGCCAGCTGCCCAGTGAAGGCATCAGATCCAGCATGGCAACACGTCCTTTTTCCAGGTGTCCCGGCCGGGTGGCCCGGCCGGAGCAGTGCGCGATCTTGCCTCATATTCTCATTTCCAGAGGTTGTTGAGGGGAAGTCGCGGCTAAGTCAGTAAGAGTTCAGTCAGTCAGAGTTCATAGGAACGGGGGCAAGGGCTTCATCTCCCTGCCCCCGTTCCTTGACGGAGCGTCGACCGCCCAACCGCCGCCCGCCGTCGTGCCTGTATTAAGAGGACGACGACGGCGGACGCCTATTCGTGCGGTGGGTACCGACGGACCGCCGATCAGAGTGCCGGAATGACCGCCGGCGCGGGGTGCGGCTCCGGGTCAGACGCCCATCAGGGCGTTGATGGGGCCGCGGGCGAAGTAGATGATGAAGCCTGCCGTGACCACCCACATGAGCGGGTGAACTTTCTTGGCCTTACCCGACGCTGCGCTGATCACGGCGAAGGAGATAAATCCGACGCCGATGCCGTTGGCGATCGAGTAGGTCAGCGGCATGGTCACGATGGTCAGGAACGCAGGGAGCGCGATGGAGAACTTGGTGAACTTGATCTCGCGGATCTGCGCCATCATCATTGCACCCACCACCACCAGGGCTGCTGCTGCAACTTCCAGCGGCACCACCGAGGTGAGCGGCGTGAAGAACATCGAACCCAGGAACAACAGGCCGGTGACCACGGAGGCCAAGCCGGTACGGGCACCTTCGCCGATGCCGGCAGCGGAGTCGATGTAGACGGTGTTGGATGAACCGGACGTTGCGCCACCCACCACTGCGCCCATGCCTTCAACAATGAAAGCCGACTTCAGCTTGGGGAAGGTACCGTCCTTGTGTGCCACGCCTGCGCTCTTGGCCAGGCCGGTCATGGTGCCCATGGCGTCGAAGAAATTGGTGAACACCAGGGTGAAGACCAACATGGTGGCCGCCAATCCACCGATCCTGGCGAAGGAGCCGAAGAGATCGAACTGGCCCACCAGGCTAAGGTCCGGGACGGACACCAGCTGGCTGGACAGGATGGGTACGTTGAGGTGCCAGCCGCCGGGGTTGTCGGCGCTGCCTGGACCAATGCGGAACACGGCCTCGGCAACAGCGGCGAGGACAGTGGTGGCGACGATGCCGATCAGGAGGCCGCCTTGGATTTTGCGTGCCACGAGGATGCCCATGGTCAGCAGTCCGATGATGAAGACAAGGGTGGGGATGGAGGTGATGGAGCCGTTGTCGCCGAGCTGAACCGGTGGGCCGCCCGTGGTGGCGCGGACAAAGCCGGAGTCCACAAAGCCGATGAAGGCGATGAACAAGCCGATGCCAACGGTGATGGCTGCCTTGAGCTCCTTGGGAACTGCCTTGAAGATCGCCGTCCGGGCGCCGGTGGCACCGAAGATGACAATCAGGATGCCGTTGATGACCACAAGTCCCATGGCTTCAGGCCACGTGACTTCCTGGATCACCGCGACGGCCAGGAAGGAGTTAATGCCCAGCCCGGCCGCGAGGCCGAAGGGCAGGTTGGCGATGAGACCGAAAACAATGGTCATGACGCCGGCGGTCAGGCCGGTGACGGCGCCAACCTGTGCAGCCGAAAGCCAGCCGCCGGCGACGTCGGTGGGAGCGTTTTCTGCCGAGAAGCCGCCAAGGATCAGCGGGTTCAGGATGACGATGTACGCCATGGTGAAGAACGTGACCAGGCCGCCGCGGAATTCGCGGGCCAGCGTGGATCCACGCTTGGAGATCTGGAAGAACTTGTCCAGGAAGGAGTTCGACACCGGGGGCTTCTTGTTGCCACCTGCCAGGCCGGTTGCCGTGTGCTTTGCCGCTGTGGGCTCTGCGCTGTCTCCCTGGGGAAAGAGCGCAGCCTGCTTTTCAGCTGCTGTCTGCTTTTCAGCGGAATTATCCAGGATTGTCATGTCAGCCACCGGGCCCTAGTAGTCAATCCTGGAATCAAGCGTGTTCCATGTGTTGAACGGCTGGAGGGCCGCCGGAGCCTGGGGGTCGCCCAGTTCCAGCTTGGCTACCGGCATCAGCGCGTCCCGGTTGTCATTCTCGAAGTACTCGTAGAAGACAGCGTCATCGAAGCCGACGGATGCGGCGTCGTGACGGTCTGCGGCAAAGAACACGCGGTCAACGCGTGCCCAGAGTGCGGAGGCCAGGCACATGGGGCATGGCTCGCAGCTGGTGTAGAGGGTTGCTCCGCTGAGATCGAAGGTTCCCAGTTCGCGGCAGGCGTTGCGGATGGCCGTGACTTCTGCGTGGGCGGTGGGATCGTTCGTGGCGGTGACGCGGTTGACGCCTTCGAAGGCTCGTCCGTCCGCGGTGACAATGACGGCGCCGAACGGGCCCCCACTGTTGAGGACATTGGCTGTAGCCAGCTCAATGGATGTGGCCAGGAATTGCTCGGCCGTGACGGTTGTACTCATGTTGCGACTTCCTTAGTGCTGAGGAAGCCAGGTGACCTATGTGGGGGCGCTACAGAGAAGAGCTCCAGTTAGCTTGGTTACCAGGCTTCAGCATGTGCGATGAAGGTTAAGTTGCGCCTGGTAGATAGCTTCCCGAGGTCCGGGTGCCCGCCTTTGGCAGTTAGAGCGTAGCACCAGCTTTGTGAGCCGCGCCATAGTTTTTTGAAAACTTAATTTCGTCATGCGAAATTACTTATTCCACGGTTCTGGTGGCCGAATGTGACCGGGGACGCCCCACGGACGTTGACCGCCGCCGTCGGGCATTCTACGCTTTTCGGACTGGGCCGCATTCTGACGGTCCGGCACCTGGATCAGCAGACAGGGCCTAACTGAGCTGGAACGCGTACACGCCGACCAGACAAGGAACCTGTCATGACCCCACTTTGGATCAAGAATCCGTTGGGCATTTTCACCGCTAACGACCTCGACGCCGGTGGCGGCCTGGTGGTTTCCGACGGGAAAATCGTAGAGCTGGTGCCTTCGGGCGGGCAGCCTTCATCTCCCGCCGACGTCTTTGATGCCTCCTCCCACGTGGTCCTGCCCGGCCTCATCAACACGCACCACCACTTCTACCAAACGCTCACCCGCGCGTGGGGTCCCGTGGCCAACGCTCCCCTGTTCCCATGGCTCCAGAACCTGTACCCGGTGTGGGCGCGGCTGACGCCCCGGAGCCTTGAGCTTGCCGTACAGGTTGCGCTGGCTGAGCTGCTGCTTTCCGGCTGCACCACCGCTGCCGACCACCACTACCTCTTCCCCGACGGCATGGAAGACGCGATTGACATTGAGGTTGCAGCCGTACGTTCCATGGGCATGCGCGCTACCTTGACCCGCGGGTCCATGACCTTGGGAGAGGACGACGGCGGACTGCCGCCCAGGACCACGGTCCAGTCACCTGAGGCGATCCTTGCGGACAGCGAACGGCTCATTCGCCAGTATCACGAGACCGGTGACGGAGCCGTTGTGCAGATCGCGCTGGCCCCCTGCTCGCCCTTCTCCGTGACCAAGGAAATCATGGCCGAGAGTGCCGCCATGGCCGAACGATTCGATGTCCGGTTGCACACGCATTTAGCCGAGACCATTGATGAAGAAGACTTCTGCCGGTCCATGTTTGGACTGCGGACCGTGGATTACCTGGAGTCCGTGGGTTGGCTGGGCAACCGGACCTGGCTGGGACACGGCATCCACTTCAACGACGAGGAGATCGCCAGGCTGGGAGCGGCCGGCACAGCCGTCGCGCATTGCCCCACCTCCAACATGCGCCTGGCCTCCGGAACCGCGAGGGTCCTGGAACTCGAGGCTGCGGGTGTTCCCGTAGGGCTGGGAGTGGACGGATCGGCGTCGAACGATGCTTCCAACATGATCCTCGAAGCCCGGCAGGCACTGTATTTGCAGCGGCTCCGCTACGGCGCCTCGGTTCCTGTAGAGCGGGCCCTTGGCTGGGCCACCCGTGGATCCGCCGCGGTTCTTGGGCGCTCCGACATTGGGCAACTGGCTCCGGGTTTGCAGGCGGACTTGGCCCTGTTCAAACCCGACTCCTTGCGATTCTCGGGCAGCCACGACCCCGTTGCCGCGTTGCTGCTCTGCGGTGCGGACCGTGCCGACCGGGTGATGGTGGGGGGTGCTTGGCGGGTGGTTGACGGTGCGATTCCGGGGCTGGACGTCGCCGGTCTGATCGCTGAGCACTCGGCGGCGGCACGGAAGTTGGTTGCGGGGTAGGTTCGGTGCCGCTTGCGCGAGATCGCCGGAACGCGTCCATTTCACAGGGAACGTTCCGGCGATTTCGCACTATTCCGGCGATCTCGCTGCCGACCGCCAGTTGTATCAGATCGTGATCTTGTAGATGTGATGTGTGTACTCGTTGGCGAACGAGTCTGTGAACTTTCCGTTCTGGACAGAGATGGTGCGGTTCTCGCCCACAACCTCCACCTGCGTACCGGTGATCCCGGCCGGGAGGGTGAACGTCTTGGAACCTGTACCGCCGTTCAAGCCGATGCCTGCGAAGAGGTAGGCACTTCCATCCTTCGCCTTAAGCATCGTGTCCGTGCCCGCGGCGCCTGCGTCCCACACATAGCTCTGCGTGTTGAGTACAGGTGCCAAGGACTGGATACCGGCTAGGGCAGCCTTGATCTTCGCCTTCCTGTCAGCCGGCGCCTGAACCAGTGAGTACGTCCCGAAGCCTGCCTGGCCATTGTTGTTGTGCTGGAAGATACTGATCCCGCGTGCCTCATGGATGATGCCGGACCACATAGCGCCTTCCATCTGTTCCGGTGTGATGGTGCGGTCATTGGAGGCATTCAGGAACGGGCGTGCCGACTCAACAAATATCCAGTTCGGATGGATACCCGGCGTCGACTGGAACTTGCGCATCTGGTCAATCTGCCAGCCGTAGGCCGCCGAGGTAGCAGTGTTCGCACCCTCCGGCCATGCCGGCGTCCGGTTCAACTCGTCCTGCAGATCCGCCCGCGTGTACATGTAGTTATCCACGGATGCCGCGTCAACAGCAGACATGAAGTCATCCATGAGCCCCGGCGCCCAATAGGTTCCCAGGATGCCCTTGGAATAGTTGGCGAACGCAAACCTGCCGTCGTTGAACCCACGGATCTGGGCCACCTTGTTCTTCATCTGCTGAAGGTTCTGCTCATATGTTGAACCGTTGCAGCCAAGCCCCAGCATGTCGCACTCGTCATAGGTGTCCCAGCCAACCACGTTCGGGTTGCTGCCCACTTCACTCCGGGACCATTCTGTTCCGGCGATGACCAGCATTCCCGTGTTCGTAATGGACGCCATCGTGGAACCGTCATGCTCGGCGTTCTGGTAAACGTTCACGCCAATGTCCTTCAATTGGGTGGCGTGCTCAGGTTTTCCGTAATAGACGCTGACGGGGAACAGATTAGGGTTGTTAAGCTTCGCTGCGCCGGGGAACTTTGCCCAGTACGCAGGGCCACCATCCCAGGGAACCCGAGCCAGATTGGCGAGGGTGCCGGTGGTTGGAGTTGTGGGGGTTGGGGTGGGCGTCGGGGTGGGCGTCGGCGTCGGCGTCGGCGTCGGGCTTTCGCTCGTCTCCGTCGGCGTCGGCGTCGGCGTTGGCGTCGGGCCAACCGTCGCCGCACTCGGCGAAGGCGTCGGGGACGGGCTTTCGCTCGTCTCCGTCGGCGAAGGCGTCGGGGACGGGCTTTCGCTCGTCTCCGTCGGCGAAGGCGTCGGGGACGGGCTTTCGCTCGTCTCCGTCGGCGAAGGCGTCGGGGTCGGGCTTTCGCTCGTCTCCGTCGGCGAAGGCGTCGGGGTCGGGCTTACGGTAGTCGGACTCGGCGATGCTTCCGTGGCAGTTATAGTCGGTGTCGGTGTCGGCGTCGTGCACCCTGCCAGAGCCAACGCGATCACCGCCCCAAGCATTGAGACCTTGAGTTTCATGACAGTGTTCCTTTGGGGTAGCAGCCACAAGCAGGCTGCTGCGTTGCCGGAATCCCCACACCCGGCTCTCGTTGTCACCTGCCGAGGCAGGGATTTTCGGCCGGGGATCGTGACCCGGCACGGCTCGATGACGAGCGTCCGTATTACTCGACATGCTGCGGTGCGACGCGTGCGGACGTAAGGCCGGCGCCATCGAGCGAGCAAACGCAACCCCTCAGTCAGGGTCGCCACGGCCTTCAAGACCCAAGGGGGTGGCCGTCAGCCCAGCTTACGTGAAGCCCCCAGCGCCCCGCCGATTGTTACGCAGATCACATTCCACCATTTCGATGCTTCGCTGCGCATAAGACGGTAGGAGTCGCCCAATGCGCAGGGATTCGTCTATTCGGCCGCGCGGAGAGTTCGCAGCACGCGCATCTTGAAGTCGCGCTCCTGGAACAGATCCCGCCATTTGATGCGAATGAACCTCCAGCCGAGCTCAGTCAGGGCCTTTTCGCGCTGACGTTCTTGGAAGACAACCTCATCCGTTGGCGCGTAGTCGAAGTACTTGATCCTGCCGTCGAACTCCAAGGCCACCTTCTTGTCGCGCCAGGCTAAGTCCAAACGGTGCCGGCCCTCAACCGTGCGGACTTCCACCTGAAGTTCCGGTGACTCAATGCGGAGTCGCACCAGAAGTTCCCGACTTAGGGTCTCACCCGGAGACTCAGAGCGGGGATCGGCATTTTCCAAAGCCCGTCGCAGCGAAAGCACTCCGTTTCTGCCGGAGAGAGCTGCGCACAATTGGGCCAGCCTCGTCGCATCCGCACCAATGCGGAGAGCATGATCCATCAAGACAAGGCTCTGCCGGTAGTCCAACATCAGGCAACAGTCCACCACTGTCCGCTCCAGCGAAGTACACGGCAGCCCGTCCATGAGGACCACCTCGCCCTCCCCAAGCACTCTGGAATGGGCCGCTACATCGCGGCCATGCGAAATCGGCGACGGCGTCTTCTTCTGCGTAATGTGCACGCGGTCGTCAACATCCCACAGGAACAGGCGGTGGAGGCGGGCAGCGGAGGTGTGGCTGTAGACCAAGCCACCGCCCGACGTCGTGAGTGTCCCGTGGGCGTGCGCGGCGATCAGTTGCCGGCTTCGGACCCAAGGTTTTTGCGCCGCCTAGGTCCGCCCACGAATGTAGCAGCCTCGGCGGAGCCTCACCAGAACTCCCCCTCGCACTAGGGCTGCTATGGCCCGGGCATTGAATCCTGCCTCATTAAGCTGGCCTGTCCTCCACAAATCCATGCCGGGTGGGAGTTCCTTGGGGGCGGTAGTAGTCATGAGCCAACTTTCGCCAAGCCCGCGAGTCCGGGACAGGTGCGTACGGCCCTATGTGGAAAAGTCCGATTCGATGGCTTGCTGCGGGCTGGATGACTCCTACCGTCTAATCTGCAGCGAAGCATCTGCCTGGAGTCATTCCCGAGTTCCGGACAGACCGGGATCTCCCCCGAACCAGAATGCGTCGCGAGGCTAACCCAGCCCGATTCGATGGCTTGCTGCGGGCTAGATGACTCCTACCGTCTAGTCTGCAGCGAGGCATCGAAACGGGGGCCACAGCACTCGAGGCGGGCGGAGCGCACAGAAGGCGCACAAAAGCGGGCGACACCTCCCCAGGTATCGCCCGCTTCGTTGGCTCTGTTGCGCAGAGTCCGCGCCCCGAAGATGCAGGGTCTCAGGGGCGCTGCCGGCCGAATACCGGGAGTGCGCGCAGCCAACGGGAGAACCCGCCAGCCTTGCGGTCACAGTCGGCCGGAATGTAGAAGTCCGGATCTGTTGCACCGAAGGGCAGGTACAGCTCCTGACCGGGCGCCGGGAATTCCACGACGTTGTTCGTATCCTTCGAGTCCATCTGTTCCTCCTCTTTCTCATGCATGCAGTTTCCGCTCTTCGGAAAACTTTTATTGTTATGTGGAAAGTGTAGGCAGGCGGCAAGGCAAGCGTCAAGACCCCCGAAAAGCCAAACCGAGTTGCCCCGGTCACATTTGGATGGTTCATAACGATCCTTCGGAATCCATATACACAAGCCGAAATCATGCGCTACTCTCGAATGAGTTCGTGGCGTAGGTCACGTAACCTGAGAGCAGCAGGCAGGGTCGTAATGAGCTGGCATCAATGGATGTCGGCTCTTTTTTGTTGGGTCGGCTCCACCAGAAACGCGGTGGAAACACGCGCTTAATTTCATTGATGGAACGTAGGTTCCACCTCACAGAAGTTGGGATATGACCATGAGCAACAACATCGTCCTCGGCGAAAACCAGTACGGCAAAGCAGAAGTCCGCGTCGTCAAAGTCACTCGGGATACGGACCGCCACCACATCGAAGACCTGAACGTCACCTCGCAGCTGCGCGGCGACTTCCAGGCCGCGCACCTCGAAGGCGACAACGGCCACGTCGTTGCCACCGACACCCAGAAGAACACCGTTTATGCGTTCGCCCGTGAAGGCATCGGCTCCCCCGAGTCCTTCCTCCTGCGTCTTGCAGACCACTTCACAGGTGGGTTCGACTGGGTCACCGGCGGCCGCTGGGAAGCCGAGGCCTACAGCTGGGATCGCATCCAGGCCCATGGCGAGGGACACGACCACAGCTTCGTCCGCAACGGACAAGAGGTGCGTACCGCCGTCGTCGTCCGTGATGGCGCAACCACGCACCTTATTTCCGGCCTCAAGGACCTGACCGTCCTGAAGACCACGCAGTCCGGCTTTGTCGGCTACCCGCGCGACAAGTACACCACCCTGCCGGAGACCACCGACCGCATCCTGGCCACCGATGTATCCGCCCGCTGGCGCTACAACACCAACCTGGACTTCGCCGGCACGGACTTCAACAAGAGCTACGAGGACATCAAGGCACTCCTGCTGGAAGGCTTCACCGAGAACTACTCCCACGCCCTGCAGCAGACGCTGTTCGACATGGGCAAGAAGGTCCTGGAAGCACACAGCGAAGTGGACGAGATCAAGTTCTCCATGCCCAACAAGCACCACTTCCTGGTTGACCTGAGCCCATTCGGCCTGGACAACCCCAACGAGGTCTTCTTCGCCGCGGATCGCCCGTACGGCCTCATCGAAGCAACCGTCCAGCGCGAGAACATCGCCGCTGCCCCGGTTGCCTGGAGCGGCATCGCCGGCTTCTGCTAAGCCAGCACCTAAACCGCACTAAACCGCACCATCCAAGGGTTTGTGTGCAGGTCCCACTACTTGCGCCCCGCAAAGGACCTGCACACAAACCCAACCCTAAAACCCCAAGATTTTGTTAGCCAGACACAGTTAGCCAGACGAAGACGTCTGCCATGAACCCAGAAAGTCTGCCATGAACATCAAAAAGAAGTCCCGCCCTGCGAATACCACCTCTTCGCGGAAGCATCAGCCGGAACGCCCCGAGGACAAGCGCCTGTCAATTGGCAGCACCTTCGCTTACGGCTTCCAGCACGTCCTCACCATGTACGGCGGAATCATTGCCCCGCCGCTCATCATCGGTGCAGCTGCCGGCATGAACTCGCAGGACATCGGCCTCCTCATCGCCGCCTGTTTGTTTGTTGGCGGCCTGGCCACCATCCTGCAGACGGTTGGTATTCCGTTCTTCGGCTCGCAGTTGCCGCTGGTCCAGGGCGTGTCCTTCGCCGGTGTTTCCACCATGGTGGCGATCGTCCAAGGCGGCGGCGGGATACAGGCAGTGTTCGGCTCGGTCATTGTGGCATCGCTGATTGGCTTGGCGATCACCCCCCTGTTCTCCAAGATCATCAAATTCTTCCCACCAGTGGTCACGGGCACAGTCATCACCACCATCGGCCTGACGCTGATGCCGGTGGCGGCAAACTGGGCCATGGGCGGCAACGCCAAGTCCGACAACTACGGCAGCATGGCCAACATTGGGCTCGCAGCGGCAACCATGGGCGTCGTCCTTCTCCTGAGCAAGGTTGGCAACGCCGCCATCTCCCGGCTCTCCATCCTGCTGGCCATGGTCATCGGCACCATCATCGCCCTCATTGCAGGCATGGCCGACTTCTCCAAGGTTGGCCAAGGCGACATCGTCGCGTTCCCCACACCGTTCGCTTTCGGCGCGCCGACCTTTGAAATCGCCGCCATCATCTCCATGCTCATCGTCATCCTGGTCACCCTGACAGAGACCTCGGCCGACATCATCGCAGTGGGCGAGATCGTGGACACCAAGGTGGACTCCCGCCGCATCGGCGACGGCCTCCGCGCAGATATGCTCTCCAGCGCCATCTCCCCGCTGTTCAACTCCTTCACGCAGAGCGCCTTCGCCCAGAACGTGGGACTGGTGGCCATCACGGGCATCAAGAGCCGCTTCGTGGTCAGCGCCGGCGGCCTTATCCTGGTGATCCTCGGCCTCTTGCCGATCCTGGGCCGCGTTGTAGCAGCGGTTCCGACGCCCGTTTTGGGCGGCGCCGGTGTGGTGCTGTTCGGCACGGTGGCCGCCAGCGGTATCCGCACCTTGGCCAAGGTGGAGTACAAGAACAACATGAACCTGATCATCGTCGCGGCATCCATCGGCTTCGGCATGATCCCCATCGCCGCACCGTCCTTCTACGACGCGTTCCCGTCCTGGTTCTCCACGATCTTCCACTCCGGCATCAGCTCGGCAGCCGTCATGGCCATCCTGCTGAACATCCTCTTCAACCACTTCAAAGCCGGCAATTCAGACAACCAGTCGGTGTTCGTCGCCGGTACTGACCGGGTTGTCAGCGAAGAGGACATCAAGTGCCTGAGCGAAGGCGACCGCTTCGAAAACGGCAAGCTCATCGACGCCGACGGCAAGGAAGTCCCGCTCAAGACCTCCAGCGCGTCGGAGCACTAGCTTTCAACCGGGCAAACAACAGCAGGCGGCAGTGTTTCCTTGGGGGACACTGCCGCCTTTTGTCGCCTCGCGCGGAAAGCGGACAGGAACAGAATGTACGACGCCGGAACCCGCCCACGTGGCGCCCTCGCCACCGCAGGCACTCGCTTCCCACGCGCCGCGCCGTAGGATCAGCCCATGACCGAACAGGCTCCTTGCTTCCACTCATTGGCCTTACGCAAGATCCCGACGCCGGACTATGCGGACGTCTGCTTGGCCGTCCTTCCCCAAGGGGCCGGCACGGACCCCACGGAATGGGCAGAGCGGCTGTTCGCCGTGGAGTCCATGCCCCGCTGGGTTGCCGGAGCCATGGGTTTGCGGCAGGCACTGGTCCCTTTGATCGGCGTTCCCAAGGCCCCGCTGGACACATTCAGAGTGACGGAGCAGTCCGGGGAAGAAGCCCTGATTTTTGTCCGGGACAAACACCTGGACTTCGCGGCCGCCGTCGGAGTCGATCCGGTGGGCCGACTGATCAGGGTGACCACCGCCGTCGTACTTAAGGGGTGGCGGGGGAAGCTGTACTTCAGCCTCGTGCGGCCGGTGCACCCCATTGTGGTGAACTCCATGCTGAAGAAAGCCACCCGCCCACAACCAACGCCGAGGTAACAAAAGATGGCAATGCTTTGGGAAACATTGCCATCAAATGACACCTCGGCGGGTGCGGGCGGTAAGCCTAGTTCTGGTTCAGCTCCGCGGAGATCGCCATGGCAGCTTCACGCAGCATGGGCACGGCGCGGTCAGCGAAGCTCTGGTCAACGCGGGTGATCGGTCCGGACACGGAGATTGCGGTGGGCGTGGGCGCGTTGGGCACGGCCATCGCGAAGCAACGGACGCCGAGCTCCTGCTCTTCCTCGTCAATGGAGTAGCCACGTTCGCGGATGAGCTTGAGGTCAGCAAGCAGGGAGTCGATGTCGCCGATGCTCTTGGCCGTGGGAGTGGGCATGCCGGTGCGGGCCACGATGCCGCGGACAACCTCGTCGTCCAACTGGGCGAGGATGGCTTTGCCCACGCCGGTATCGTGCGTGTGGGCGCGGCGGCCGACCTCGGTGAACATGCGCATGGAGTGCATGGACGGGACCTGGGCCACGTAGATGACCATGTCCGAATCAAGGACGGCCATGTTGGAGGTCTCGCCGAGGCGTTCCACCAGTGTCTTGAGCTGCGGACGGGCCACTGCGCCGAGTTGCTTGCTGGCACCTTCGCCGAGCCGGATCAGGCGCGGGCCCAAGGCGTAGCGGCGGTTGGGCAGCTGGCGGATGTAGCCCAGGGACACCAGCGTGCGGAGCAGGCGGTGGATGGTGGGCAAGGGCAGGTCGGTGGACGACGAGAGTTCGCTGAGCGTGACGTCGCCGCCCGCGTCCGTGATCAGTTCCAGCAGTTCAAAGACGCGCTCAACGGACTGCACGCCTCCGGAGGCTTTTTCAGCCATTCCCTTGTCTCCCATGACTCAGATTCCGACAACTCTTATCCGCATCGTGAAAAGAATTGCTTAGAACACCCAACATACAGCACAGCGCGCACCTGCGCGATGACACCGAACATGACCAAGCAAGGGGTTGTGTTTCCACTTTGTAGATAATAATATCCATAATACGAAAACATTCAGTTTGGAACGGCGGCCCGGGAACGGGCCTTACAGGAGGAATTTCAATGGCGAATCCGAGCCCCGGAAACTCGATCACCCTGCGCGTCGCCGCACCGTCGAGCTTCACCGCTACCAGCGAACTGGCAGCAGCCGTCGGCGCAGCCGGTGCAGCAATCACCGCCCTGGACGTCACGGAATCCCACCACGAGACGATCGTTGTTGACGTCACCTGCAACACCACCGACGACGACCATGCAGCCCGCGTGAAGGACGCCCTGAACGCCCTCGACGGCGTCACCGTCCAGCACGTCTCGGACCGCACCTTCCTCATGCACCTCGGCGGCAAGCTCGAAGTCGTCCCCAAGGTAGCCCTGCGCAACCGTGACGATCTTTCACGCGCCTACACTCCCGGCGTCGCGCGTGTTTGCATGGCCATTGCCGAAGACCCGGCCGCAGCCCGCAACCTGACCGTCAAGCGCAACACCATCGCCGTCCTCACCGACGGCTCGGCCGTGCTGGGCCTGGGCAACATCGGCCCCGCCGCTGCACTTCCCGTGATGGAAGGCAAGGCAGCACTCTTCAAGCAGTTCGCCAACGTTGACGCCTGGCCGGTCTGCCTGGATACCCAGGACACTGAAGAAATCATCATGATCGCCAAGGCCATGGCCCCCGTCTACGGTGGCATCAACCTTGAAGACATCGCCGCACCGCGCTGCTTCGAGATCGAGAACCGCCTCCGCGAAGAACTCGACATCCCCGTCTTCCACGATGACCAGCACGGCACAGCGATCGTCACGCTGGCTGCCCTTGTCAACGCCCTCCGCGTGGTGGACAAGAAGCTCTCCGAGGTCAAGATCGTGGTTTCGGGCGTCGGCGCTGCCGGCTCGGCCATCATCCAGCTTCTCAAGGCCCAGGGCGCGCAGCACATCATCGCCGCCGGCCGCTCCGGCGCCATCCACTCCGGCGAGGAATATGGCGACGAGCACCGCAGCTGGATTGCCGCGAACACCAATGAAGAAGGCTTCTCCGGAACCCTGCACGACGCCCTCAAGGGAGCGGACGTCTTCATCGGCGTCAGTGCCCCGCACGTGATCGGCGAAGAGCAGGTGGCCTCCATGGCCGAGGATGCAATCGTGTTCGCCATGGCCAACCCGACGCCGGAAATCGATCCGGTGATCGCGTCGAAGCACGCAGCCGTGGTTGCTACCGGCCGCAGCGACTTCCCGAACCAGATCAACAACGTGCTGGCCTTCCCCGGCTTCTTCCGCGGACTGCTGGACGCCGGAGCATCGGACATTACGCCGAACATGCTGGTGGCCGCAGCCGAGGCCATTGCCAACCGGGTAGCTGACGATGAGCTCAACGCGAGTTACATTATCCCCAGCGTCTTCGATCCCCATGTTGCCGCCGATGTGGCCAGTGCCGTAGCAGCAGCTGCGCATGCCAACGCCGCCAGCGCACTCTAGAAAAAAGGAATCCGCTCACATGGCTATCACAGTCACCGATCCCCGGCCGATCGATCGCGCCGAGGAAATCCTCACTCCCAAGGCACTGGCCTTCGTCGAGGAACTGCACAGGCGCTTCGCCGGCACCCGCAACGACCTCCTTGAAGCCCGTAAAGTCAAGCGCCAGAAGGTTGCCGACACGTCCCGCCTGGACTTCCTCCCGGAGACCCAGGACATCCGCGACGGCGACTGGAAGGTCGCCGAGGCACCGGCAGCCTTGCAGGACCGCCGGGTCGAAATGACCGGCCCGGCAACCCCGGCCAAGATGGCCATCAACGCCCTGAACTCCGGCGCCAAGGTGTGGCTGGCGGACCTCGAAGATGCCAGCACGCCCACGTGGCCCAACGTCATCGACGCCATCCTCAACCTTCGCGACGCCGCCCAGGGAACCCTGAGCTACACCTCGCCGGAAGGCAAGGAATACCGACTTCGCACGGACGCTCCCCTGGCTGTCGTTGTCGCCCGCCCCCGCGGCTGGCACATGGAAGAACGCCACCTGCTGATCGACGGCGAACCCGCCGTGGGTGCGTTGGTGGACTTCGGCCTGCACTTCTTCCACATCGCCAAGCAGCTGCTCCTCAACGGCCACGGCCCGTACTACTACCTGCCCAAGATGGAGAGCCACCTGGAGGCACGCCTCTGGAACGACGTCTTCGTTTTCGCCCAGGATTTCCTCGGCATCCCGCAGGGCAGCGTCCGCGCCACGGTGCTCATCGAAACCATCCCGGCGGCGTTCGAGATGGACGAGATCCTCTACGAACTGCGCGATCACGCCTCGGGCCTGAACGCCGGCCGCTGGGACTACCTCTTCAGCATCATCAAGTACTTCCGTGATGCCGGCGAAGAGTTCGTCCTCCCGGACCGCGCCACCGTTGCCATGACGGCACCGTTCATGCGGGCCTACACCGAACTCCTGGTCAAGACCTGCCACAAGCGCGGCGCCTTCGCCATGGGTGGCATGGCCGCCGTCATCCCCAACCGCAAGCAGCCCGACGTCACCGCCGCAGCCTTCGACAAGGTCCGCGCCGACAAGACCCGCGAGGCAAACGATGGCTTTGACGGTTCCTGGGTGGCCCACCCGGACCTGGTTCCCACGTGCCGCGAGGTGTTCGATTCCGTGCTGGGTGACCGTCCCAACCAGCTGGACAAGCAGCGCCCCGAGGTGAGCGTCACGGCTGAGCAGCTGATCGACGTCGCATCAGCCGAAGGCCACGTCACCGAAGCCGGCCTGCGGCTGAACCTGTACGTCGCCGTCGCTTACACGGGCGTGTGGATCTCCGGCAGCGGTGCCGTGGCCATCCACAACCTCATGGAGGATGCCGCAACCGCGGAGATCTCCCGCTCGCAGGTCTGGCAGCAGATCCGTAACAAGTCAGTGCTCGCGGACACGGGCAACACCGTGACCCGCGAACTCGTCACCCGGATCCTGGGCGAAGAGACCGAGCGCCTGCGCATCGAATTCGGCGACGAGAACTTCACCAAGTACTACGAGCCGGCGTCGAAGCTGATCGAGGACATCTGTTTGTCCGACGATTACACCGACTTCCTCACCACGCCCGCGTATGAGCTGGTGGGCTGAGATGGGCTCATTCTCTGCATCCGATCTGGCCCACATCGAGTCGCAGCTTGCCGCGACGGACCAGCTGCTCGACCGGAACTACCCTGGCGACGACGGCTCACGACAGCCCATCCACACCGTCTACATCCCGGCTGACCGCTTCACACCAGCTCTCGCAGCTGAGTGGGGCGCCCAGGCCCTCGCGACGGCGGAAGCGCACGGCGGCCTTGAAAAGCTGGGTCAGCTGTTGGGCCAGGAGCCTCACTTGGCTGCTGCTGTTGCCGAACGGGTTGCTGCAAAGCTTTCGGCTGAGCCGATCGAGGACCTGCGTTTGGACTTCGAAGACGGCTACGGCGACCGCGGGGATGAGGCAGAAGACGCCGACGCCGTTGCTGCCGCCAAGGCTGTTGCAGCCGCAGTTGCGGCCGGAACAGCTCCGCCGTTCATCGGCATCCGCTTCAAGTGCTTCGAAGCCCCCACCCGGGCCCGCGGCCTCAAGACCCTGGACCTGTTCGTCTCTACTTTGGCTGAGTCCGGCGAGCTCCCCGCCGGCCTGGTCCTTACCCTGCCCAAGGTCACCACTGTGGCACAGGTCCAGGCCATGGACTTCGCAGTGTCCCGCCTGGAGGAAGTCCACGGGCTTCCCGCCGGACGGCTACGTTTTGAGGTCCAGGTGGAAACACCGCAGCTCATCATCGGCGCCGACGGAACCTCACCTGTTGCCCAGCTCCCCCACGTTGTTCCGGGACGCATCAGCGCCCTGCACTACGGGACCTACGACTACAGCGCATCATTGGGAATCTCCGCGGAATACCAGTCCATGGAGCACCCGGTGGCCGACTTCGCCAAGGAAGTCATGCAGCTCGCTGTTGCCGGCACGGGCATCCGTCTCTCCGACGGTTCCACCAACATCATTCCCGTGGGCGATGCCGTGGAAGATGCTTGGAAACTGCACGGCCGACTGGTCCGACGTTCCCTGGAAAACGGCTACTACCAGGGGTGGGACCTCCACGCCGCCCAACTGCCCAGCCGCTTCTCGGCGTCGTACGCTTTCTACCGCGAAGGCCTGCCCGCCGCGGCGCTCCGCCTCCGCAACTACGTCGAACGCACCGAAGGCGGCGTTATGGATGAGCCCGCCACCGCCCGCGCGCTTGCCGGCTTCGTCCTCCGCGGCGTCCAGTGCGGCGCAGTGGGGACCGACGAGGTCAAGGCGCTTGCCGGCGTCGAACTTTCACAGCTGACCGCACTGGCGCACCCGCGGCTCGCACAACCAACTTCGCACTGATAGGAGCAATTCGCATGGGCAAGTATTACTACCCGCAGGGCGGCCTGCCGCCGCAGACGCAGCTGACCACCGAACGGGCGATCGTCACCGAGGCCTACACGGTGATCCCCAAGGGCGTGATGACGGACATCGTCACCAGCAACCTGCCGGGTTTCTCCAACACGCGGTCATGGATCATCGCGCGGCCGATCTCCGGTTTCGCCACCACGTTCTCGCAGCTGATCGTTGAGATCGGCCCTGGCGGCGGGGCTCCCAAAGCCGAGTTCGAGGCCGGGGTTGAAGGCGTCATCTTCGTCACCAAGGGCCAGGTGAACCTGACCCTCGACGGCGAACTGCACCACCTCGAAGAGGGTGGCTACGCCTACCTCGCTGCCGGTGCAGAGTGGGGCTTGGAGAACGTTTCCGACGACATCGTGTCCTTCCACTGGATCCGCAAGGCCTACGAGCGGCTCGAAGGGTTCGAAGCCAAGTCCTTCGTCACCAACGAGAAGGACGTGGAGCCCACCTCCATGCCGGACACCGACGACGTCTGGAAGACCACGCGCTTCACGGACTCCAGCGACCTCGCGCACGACATGCAGGTCAACATCGTCACCTTCCAGCCCGGCGGTGTGATCCCCTTCCCGGAGACGCACGTCATGGAGCACGGCCTGTACGTGCTTGAGGGCAAGGCCATGTACCTGCTCAACAACGACTGGGTTGAGGTGGAGGCCGGCGACTTCATGTGGCTGCGCGCGTTCTGCCCCCAGGCTTGCTACGCCGGCGGTCCGGGCGAGTTCCGTTACCTGCTCTACAAGGACATGAACCGCCAGGTGAAGCTCACCTAGTCTGTTGTTTGCTTGCGCCGAGATCGCCGGAACGCTGCCAGTTCGCCTGGAGCTTTCCGGCGATTTCGCGTTTCTGCGGCGGACTCAGCGCTCTGGGTGGCTTCTGCGACGGCCGACGGCGAGTCCCGCCCAGAACGCGAGGACCAACAGGCCACCCCCCGCCACGGCCAAGCCGAGCTGGGTCCCTTTACTCACGAAGGAGCCGTTGTCCCCTACGAACACACTGTCGCTCAGTGGCGCGTAGGCAAACCAGCCAATCTGGTCACTCATGCCGTTCCACGCCACGATCACGCCCACAACCACGGCGATTAACCCCAGCAAAGGTACGACGACGGCTGCCAGTTTGCGGGCAGGCTGCGGTGTGTTGTGTTCCCCAAGTGTGTTGTGATCCCCCATGCGGCCGAGTCTAGCCCGACCGCCCGCATCCAACTGGGTAACAGCACATGTTCTACTGAGCGCTCAATGGGACGTTTGCTGTTACTCAGTTGGGTTTGCCTGGGCCGCCGGCGATTCGGTACGACTCCTGCAGCAGCTCATCCAACTCGTCCGTGCCGATTCGCTCGAGCCTGATCAGCATGAGTTGCGGGGATTGGTCGTGATGTGGGGTCCAGAAGAAGGTATCCGGATTCATGGCTGCGAGCGCTTCGCGTTCATCGGTTTTGACGGTGCCCACGCCTTCTTCCCAGATGCGGGCCATGAGGGTCTTTGCGAACCAGGCGGGCTGTCCCCAACTGGGACGCTCACTTACACCGGGCATGCCCAGGCAGATGCGCCGGATATCGTCTTCTGTGGCCATGGTTCACTGTGGCACTGGTGCTGCGCAATGGACAAGACATGCCAGTTCACCGCCGCTACGCTGGCCCCATGTTGACTATCGGCAGCACAGTCCTGGGCATCAATGACATGGCCCGCGCCACCCGGTTCTGGCACCAAGCCCTTGGATACGTCCCACGGGAACCGGGCGATGACACGTGGGTGATCCTGGAACCGGCGTCCGGCACCGGACCCCAACTGGCCCTCATGCTCAGTGAAACACCGGTACAGGATCACCCCCGCACTCACCTTGACCTCTACGCGGATGACCAGGCTGCCGAGGTGGAGCGGCTCATCGGGCTCGGCGCCCAACGAGTTGACTGGGACCTGTACCCCGAGGATCCGGACTTCGTGGTCCTCGCTGACCCGGACGGCAACCGCTTCTGCGTGATCGACAAAAGTCCGCGGTAGCCCCGGCGTCGGGGGTCTATTTGCCCATCCCCAGCGTCAGTCCCTCGGTGAGGCGCCTGCCCAGCCACACGTAGATAACCAGCATGGGCAGCACAACCATCACAAGGCCGGCAAACAGCCCGCCCCAGTCAGCGCCCGAGTAAGTCTGCTGCTGAACGAACGAAATCAGCGCTACCGGGAGCGTGTACTTCTCAGTGGATTGCAGCAGGGTCAAGGCCAGAAGGGTTTCGTTCCAGTGCGAGATGACCTGGAGGATGAAGGCTGTGAGGATGCCTCCCTTGGCCAAGGGCAGGGTGATGCGCCAAAACGTTCCGAAGGCCGTGGTCCCGTCCAGGGCTGCGGCTTCTTCCATCTCCAGGGGGAGGGAACGGAAGAAGGCGGTCAGCAGGAAGACCGTGAAGGGCATGGAAACCCCAATGTAGACGAGGTTCAATCCGATGATGCTGTCCGTGAGATACACCTTGTTCAGCATGACGAAGAGTGGAATCAGAATGACCTGCGCCGGAATACCCAGGCCCAGGATGAAGTAGAGGCTCAGGCCGCGGGTCAGCCTGTTGTCCACACGGCTCAGGTAGTAGGCACACGGCGCGGCGATGGCGACCGTCAGGACCGAGGACACCACCGTGGTCAGCAGGCTGTTCCATGTGGCCACCGCGAAGTCTCCCACCGTCCAGGCCCGCACGAAGTTGCCGAAGTCCAGGGACGACGGCACCCCCCAAGGGTCATCAAGAATGGCACGGGTATCCCGAAATGCCTGTGCCACCATCCACACCAGTGCCGCGATGCTGATCGCGACCACCAACCACAGCAGACCCACCCCGATCCCACGGACCACGCTGCGCTCGCCGCGCAACGCGGGACTGACGCCCCGGCGTCCCCGCCTGCGGGTGGTAGCCATGGGTCCCAGCAGTTTGTATTCGCTCATGACATTTCCTTTAGAACTCGACGGCGTCGCGACGCATTGCGCGGCGCAGCAGGACAACCAGGATGGAGATCAGCGCCAGGGACAACACGGCAGAGGCCGTTGCGGCTCCATAGGCCGGCGTGGACTGTCCGGAGAAGGCGTTGACGTAGGTGTAGACGGCGGCCGTCCAGCTCTGGGTTGGCGGCACCCCGGCCCCGGAACTTCCACCGAAGACCCAGACGATCTCGAAGATCTTCACCGACGAGATGGTCCACAGCACGGCACAGGTACCGAAGACGTCCCAGGTCAGCGGGAGGATGACATACCGCAGCCTCTGGAACGCGGTGGCCCCGGCCAGTGCACAGTCCTCGTAGTAGTAAGGCGGAATACGGTCGACGCCGGCCATCAGGATGGTGGTGAAGTAGCCGGTGGTAGTGCAGACCAGCGTGACCATGATGAGCGGGAAGATGTTGTCCTGCGCCAGCCACTTTGGCGGATCCGTCACACCAAGAGGTGCCAGGATGCTGTTCACCATGCCGCCCGGGTTGAAGATGAAGCCTGCCAGGACGCCGAACACGAGCGCGTTGATGAGGTGCGGGAAGAAGATGACGTTACGGACCACTTTCTTCCCTGCCATGTCCCGGAGGACGAGCGTCATGGCAAAAGCGAGAATGAAGATCGCGGCTCCCACCACGAACAGCAGAAGCAGGGTGTTGCCGAACGATGACAGGAACAGCGGGTCCCGGAAAATCCGGCCGTAATTGTCCAGGCCCACGAATTTCATGGGTCCGGAACCTGCCCACTTGTGGAGGCTGATCCAGACTGCGCCCAGGGCGGGGACGATGAAGAGGACGGTGTACAAGACGAATGCCGGACCCACGAAGGGAATCAGCAGTTTCTTGCGCTGCACGTCAATGGAACTTCCCGGCCGGCGGCCTTGAGCTGATGCCCTTGTGGCCACTGGATTGCGGGAGGCCGGATTCTGCAGTGCCGCTTTCCTGGCGCGTGGCTCCTTCAGACCCACGGACATCAGCCGTTGTCCTTCCAGTACTGGATCTGGGCTTCCTTCATCTTGGCCACGAACTCTGCGGCTGTGGTCTTTCCAAGGAACAGTTCATCGTCCCTGGGGAAGAAGACTTTCTCGGTGTAACCGGGGAACGTCACGCCGTCGTTCTGCAGGTGCGTGGCCGGAGCGGCGTCGATGGCGGCTTTGACGCTTGCGACGGCGGGGTCCACCGGTGCGTCCTGCCTCACCGGCAGCACCTTGGCGTCTGTTCCGAGGGCGTCCTGGTACTTGGCGCCCAGCAGGTACGCCGCAAGTCGCTGGGCAGGAACCTGGTTCTTGGATTTTGCTGGAACAGCGAAACCAATGAAGTCCACGCGGGCACTGGCTGGCTTGCCGCCGATGGCCGGAAACTGGAAGGAGGAATATTCGAAGCCGGGTGCGGCATATGAGCCGGTTTCCGTGGGCGTCCATGAGCCGTTGAGGATCAGTGCCGCATCGCCGTTCGCCCAGAGCTGTTGTTGCGCCGGGAACTTGCTGGCGTTGTAGCCACTGTTGAGGTATCCGCCCTTAACCAGGGTTTCCACCTTTCGGGCTGCTTCAAGGACAGCGGGATCGTCCCACCCTTCACCGGACTTGTCTTCGGCGAGGGCCTTGAAGCTGCCTGCGCCTTTGAGCCGGAGCAGCGCGGTGACGAACCATGTGGAGTTGTAGCCGGCGATGTCACCGTCCGCGGCAATGGGTGCTGTTCCACCGGCCTTCAGCTTGTCCAGGACCTCAATAAATTCATCCCAGGTTGCGGGCGGCGTGGCTTTGAGCTCCGGGTGTTTGGCGGCATCGAACCAGATGCCGTCGGAGCTGATGCTGTAGGGAACCATCCAGGGCTGTCCGTCTTCTCCCTTGAAGACGCCGTTGCTGGTGAACTTCTCCGGGATCACTGAGCTGACGGTCTTCCCATCCAGCTCGTACGAGTAGACGGACGTCAGGGGGCTGGCTTGCCCGGTTTCGCCGATCACCGGGGCGAGCTTGGCGAGCGTTCCGTCCACCAGGTCCGGGACGTTGTTGGTGTTCAGCGCGGGGACGAGCTTTTCGGTGTTGCTTCGTCCCTGCCATTGGACGCTGACTTTGGCTCCGGTTTCTTTTTCGAAGTCCGCGATGGCAGTGGCGATGACCTTTTGCTGTGGTTCGCCGTCCTTCCACATCGACCAATAGTTGATGGTCTGGCCGGAAATGGACCCGGAAATATCCACGGCTTCGGCGGCCGGGGAGGCATCGGTGGCTCCGCCGCAAGCAGTGGTGGACAAGGCAAGCGCTGCACCCAACAGTGCGGCCAGCGGGCGAAGATGACGGGCTGTTTTGCCCATGGGAATCACCTTTCGAGTGAGGGGGAACCAGCCGGATGCGGTTCAGTGAGACGACTCTCACAGCCCCCGAAAGCAGGATTCAATGAGTATTTTGGAAAGTTTCGATGATGGTTTGGCATCCCCGGCGTACCCCAGGTGAGTCCGGCCCAATTAGGCATTTATTCCTCTTTTCAGGCTGCCCAACAATCGAGGAGACCTGCGCGGTGTTCCGATCAAACGGGCCCGCGCTCCGGCTCCGAGCTAAAGAGGGAAATTGATACGACTTGGGATCATTGGCGCGGGCGCCGTGGCACACTTCCATGCAGCATCCGCAGCGCGGATCAGCAACGTGGAGTTGGCCGCCGTCTGCGACCTGCGGGATGAAGCCGCACAGAGGGTCGCATCGCCATGGGGGGCTTCCGTCTATGGGGACTATCGGGCCATGTTCCGTGAGGCTGGCCTGCACGCGGTCATCATCAATACTCCGCATGCACTGCACCTCGAGATGGTGGTGGCCGCAGCGGACCACGGGTTACACGTGCTGGTGGAAAAGCCCATGGCCACCACGGTCGCCGACTGTGATCGCATGATCCGTGCCTGTGACGAGGCCGGAGTGGCCTTGGTGATCGGCCAGATTCAGCATTTCCTTCCGGAGAAGCTGGCGGCGGAGGAGGTGCTGGCGAGCGGAGAACTCGGCCGTGTCCTGATGATCCGCGATTACAGGACTACCGACTACCGTCCCGGGAGCCGTCCGGACTGGTTCTTCAGCGAGGCCATGGCTGGTGGTGGCGCACTCATGAACATCGGCGGCCACTGCCTTGACCGCTCCATCTGGTTTGGTGGCGCCGCAGTTGGCTCGTTGAACGCCTCCACCCTCAATCGCTTCGGTGTTCCCGTAGAAACCGACGGTGCCATCGCGCTGACGCTCAGAAACGGAGTCCACGTCAGCATCTCGGTGGTGTCCGATGCTGCCCAACGCGTGGACGAGGTCCTTGTCGTGTGCGAACACGGCACCATTTCCTGCAGCCCACACAACGGAACGTTGGTCCGCAGCAATGGTGCCACCCGCACCGTGTGGGAGCCACAGCCGGAGGATATCCAGCAAGGCTTCTTCCTGCAGTTGCAGGACTTCGTCACAGTACTCGACGGCGGAACACCGAAAGTCAGCGTCGACCACGCCCGCCACATCGTCGAGGTAGTCCTGGCGTCCTACGAGGCAGCCACATCAGGCAACCCCGTGGTTCTCAACGCGTCCCGCGATGCCACGAATACCGCTCGGATCCTGAGCGAAGTCCCCTAGAAGGCGTGGCCGGCTGCGGCTGTGCCATCCCAGTTGGGTGGAATGAATGCCCCCAGGGGATCGTCCAGCACGGACGCAGTCTGGCCTGCGCCGGCCACCGGAAGCCAGCTGCCATCGAGCCCGGGGGCAGCGTGGCGCTGGAACCATTCCTGCAGTTGGGCCCGCATGCCGGCCACCCGCGTTGAATGCGCCGGCAGATCCACCAGATTGAGGCGTTCACCCGGATCAGCCACGAGGTCGTAAAGTTCGTGGGGACCATGAGGAAAGCGGTGCACATACTTCCACTCCGTGCTGCGAATCATCCGGACCGGTCCGTATTCGTCAAAGACCACGACGGCGCGGTCCCCGGCAGCGGCGGGCGGGCCGCCGCCGTCGGGGTTCCTACCGCCAGCGTCCCCCGCGGGGTCCGGCAGCGCGCGCAACAGCTCCGCGAAGGACTGCCCAGGCCCGCGCTCGAAGGGACGGGAGTCCAGGCCCGCTAGCTCCAGCACGGTGGCAGCTACGTCATAAGCGGACAACAGCTCCGTCAGCACCAGCCCCTGCTGGACCCTGCCCGGGAGCGCGAAGATCGCGGGGACCTTGACGGAGGAATCGTAGACGTTCTGCGGGAACGTCCCGTTGCCCTTGCCCCAAATACCGTGGTGGCCGCAGTTGAAGCCGTTATCACTGCTGAAGACCACAAGGGTGTTGTCCCTGATCCCCAGTTCCTCCAGGCGGCGCAGGATCTTGCCAATCCCGGCGTCCATGGCGCTCACCGCGGCAAAGTACCCCACCAACGCGGCCCGCACGTCCGCCTCGCCGCCGACTGGGACACCCTCCACGGTTGGAGTCCATGGGTGCATTGCCTCCTGCGGGCAACTGATGAACTCGCAGTCGCTGTAGAGTTCCTCGAACCCGGGCGGGTGCTGGCCCTTCCACGGCTTGTGGGGAGCCGTGTAGTTCACGGCAAGGAAGAAGGGTTCGGATTCCTGCGAAGCCTCATCGACGAAGCCCACTGCGTCGCGGGTAATCGCGTCCGTCAAGTATTCGGTGACCAGTTCCCGGTGGCTGGTGCCGCCGTCGAACCTGTACATCACCGAGCTGTCATAGGGACTGCCGCCACCCTCCAGCGCAAACCAGTGGCTGAAGCCTTTCCTCGGAACGTCATTGGCCCCCAGATGCCATTTGCCGGAGAGGCCCAGGCGGTAGCCGGCATCGGCCAGGGCATCCGTGAACAGTGCTTGCCCTTGGAGGTAGTCCACTGCTTCAGGTCCCGTTTCAACGCCGGCCAAGTAGTCGTGGACGCCGTGCCGTGAGGGGATCTCCCCGGTCATCAGGCTGGCGCGCGCTGGTGAGCACACGGGAGAGACGCAGAAGAAATTCTCCAAGCGCGTCCCACGGGCAGCGAGGGCATCAAGATGTGAGGTGTGGATCTCAGTGTTTCCCGCGCAGCCCAGGGCCCACGCACCTTGGTCGTCGCTGAGGATGAAGAGAATATTTGGCTTCTTGTTGGACACCCTCCATTGCTACGGACGGCGAAGGCAAGGAATCAATGAGCATTCCCGAACAGCATAAAAATACTCACGAGGGGAGGAAATTACTCCCTGAATACTCTCTAAATTGTGAGGCATGATAAGAGAAATTGTCTGTCCACAGGTGGAGATGGATCATGCCAAAGAGGAAACAGGAACCGCAAGCGGACTCCGGTACCACAGCACTTCGAGACACGGCCAAGGCCAATTTGAAGTTCCAGGACCTGAGTGACGACCTCCGCAGGGACATCATCGCCGGTACGTGGGCGGTGGGGACGAAGCTCCCCACAGAGCAGCAACTGGCAGCAGAGACCGGACTCTCCCTGACCACGGTGCGGCGGGCCTTCGAGGACCTTGTGGGCAAAGGGCTCGTGGTCCGGCGGCAGGGTGCAGGCAGTTTCGTCGCCGCACCCCAGCGTGCGCAGAAGCGCTCCCGTTTTGTCATCGGCGTACTGCTCCCGGACACGCAGCTCTATTACCCGCGCGTTCTTCAGGGGATCGAGGAACATCTCTCCGCCCGCGGTGCAAGCCTGCAGTTGTCCACGTACCATTACGACTTCACCCGGGAGAACGCCAGCATCCAGTTCCTCCTGGACGCCGGAGTGGATGGCCTCATCCTGGTGCCAACGCTGACCGGCTTGGCCAACCCCCAGCAGCGCGTTGCCGAGCTCATGGCCTTGCCCGTGCCGGTTGTCCTCCTGGAGCGGAGCCTGGACGACCTGGGGCCAGGCGACCTCACAGAACACGTCTGCTCTGATCACCAAGGCGGAGCGTACGACGCCGTCATGCACCTCCACCGCTTGGGTCACCGAAAGATTGGGCTGCTCACGCGGGCGAACGAGGCCGCTCGCAGCAGCAATCCCACGCAGGCTGCGGTCATCGCAGGGTATACGGCTGCCATCGCGGCGTTGGGGTTGGAGACCGACACGCGCATGGCATTCAGCGCAACGAAGCCGGAGTGGGAAGCCGATCAGGCGGAGCACATGTTCGAGCTGCTGGCAGGAAGTGGCGCCACAGCGGCCTTGGTCTTCGGAGACCGGGAAGCGGCTTTGCTGGAAGGAGCGGCGTCCAGGCACGGGGTTCGGGTGCCGGAGGACCTCGCCCTGGTTTCTTACGACGACGAAATGGCCGACCTCGCCCGAATACCACTCACGGCGGTCTCGCCGGCCAAGCACAGACTGGGCGTCATGGCCGCCGATGTCCTGTTGCGTCGGCTGACCGAAGGCGACGCATGTCCGTTGTACCAAATCCGGTTGCGGCCACGCATTGTTGTCCGTGATTCGTGTGGGGCCAGGAAGAGCGGGGTTCCCCAGGTTTCGCGTGCGTTGTGAGGCCCGCTTAGCAGCCGTTCAGGGCGAAATGGGGTGCAGAACGGGCCTCACAACGAGGGTCTAGCGGCTGAGCTTGATAAGCTTTGTCTGGCCGCTGAGCCCGGCGGTGTCCAACGTCAGTGTGGTTTGTCCCGCAGCATTTGTCCCCAGTGTGCCGGCACCCTCCACCACGCTGGACCACGTGCCCTCGGGCAGGGTCAGTGTGAGGCTGGCAGCCTTTTGCGTTGGCTCGCTGAAAGCCAGATTGAGGACGTTGCCGTGCCTCGAGAACACCACACAGGCAGCTCCGGACGCTCCCAAGTCCCCTGCTGTCCCGGGCTTCCAGAACGTAGCTGCCGTGGTCTTCGCGGCTTTGAATTCCACGGATTGCGCTGTGGAATCATTGCGGATCACCCTGTATTTGTTTCCCTGCACCAGTTCTTGGGTCACGTTCAGCGAGGCTCCTGGCGCCACCACATACGCATAGCTGGCCGGGGCAGATCCGGCGCCGTGGTCTATGTAGAGCGTGGCGAAGTTACGCTGGTGGACCGTGGTACTGCCGTTGACGTTGACCCCAGCCCAACTGCCTGACCTGGTTTCCCGAAGCACGTGAAGTGGAGAATCGTCCAGCATGGCGTAGCCTCCGAAACCCTCCAAATGGACCCAGCGCCCATCGCTCAGTACCTCAGCGCTGCCAGCCGATCCGGCGATGGTGCCTGCCGTCGTCGTGAGTGCATTGCTGCCTTGGTGGAGGTTGCGGTGGTCAACGATGGTTTCCACGCGGGCGCCGGACCCAGTCCTGATGTCCGCCCCGAGGCATACGGTGACATCGCCGCTGACAAACCAGGACTTTCTTGCAGACAAGCCCGTGCGGCCCGGCCCCACCAGATGCTGCCCGACGGCGGCAACCTCGCCCAGCGCTGTGGCGCCGCTCCACTCATTGGCCGGGACCGCAGCGCCCCATTCACCCTCCACCTTGTCCGGCAAGGGCGTGGTGTCCACGGTGGTGCCGGGGAGGCGGTTGTAGTTGGCCGTGGCCCAGAACGCGTCATCGTACTGGGCGAGGTCGGACGTGTAGAAGTAGGTCATGCCGGAACCCGTGTGATAGCCGCGGTTATTCTCTCCATTGCCGCATTCGTACCAGGCAATGCGATTGCTGGACATGGAGAGCGACAATGCCCATCCGGGTCCCCGGTGCATGGTGCGGTCCATCGCCGGGAAGAGCCTGTGGCCTGCCGGTTCTGCTACGGGAGCAACGCCTGTGGCTTGGAGTTCCTTCACCAGTGCCGTCCTGGGCACGCTTGCACTGCCAAGGATCGGGCGGTAGGTATTGCGGGTAATCCAGCCAGCGCATAATCCCCTCCACCGGGCGGCAGTGGCCGGATCCATGGCCCGGGCCAGGAGCAGGATGGCCTCGATGGCCGACGCCCCGAGGTCGTAGCCGGTGTTGGCCTCCCTGCTGATGCTTCTGCCGCGAACAGAATCGGCCATGGCTCCGTTGATCATCACGGGAGCAAACGAACCCTCCACGGCGTCGAAGAAGATGTTGCGCGACGGGTCGGAAACCTCGAATGCCGAGCCTCCCAGCACCGAGAACAGCTTGGACAAACCGGTGAGGAGGACTACACCGTAAGAGCCCGTGTAAGGGGTGGTGCTGTGTTGGATGAACGAACCATCGCGGAAGATTCCATCCCCGCTGGTGACGAACTGCCACACTTGGCTGAGTCCGGCGACTGCATGTTTGAGTTTGGCCGGATCTTCGCCAGCCAGGGACCGGATGATGATTCCCTGGCACAGGTCCACCCTGTTGGCCCCACGGACGTGATCTTTCCGCGTTTGGGTGGGAACTGCAGCCAGGGGTCGGGCACAAAGTGGTCAATCGCCGCTGAGTAGGCCTGGATTTCGACGGCGGACAGCTCGGCGTGCAGCAGGACCATGGCGTCCGCGAGTGCACGGGGAACGCCGATCTCCCACGACCACCAGTTGCCAACCTCTTCCTTGGCGTCGTTGTAGCAAAGGGTGTTGGCATCAGCAAGCCCGGCTTTGATATCTGCCAGCACTGAGGCATCCCCAAACACCGCCGCCGTGGGTGTCGCCCAGGCAGTGGCGAGCTGGGAAAGGCGCGTGTACGTGGTGACCATCTCCGCATCCTTGGCGAAGGACAGATCCGTGAAGACCGATGTCCGCCCGGACGCCCGGTTGAGTTTTGCCAAGGAGTCGGCGGCTTTGGTGTTCACGGCAGCGACCGCTTTGGCGAAGTCCGGATCGCCCGCTTGGATGACATTACGGCCGGTGATCTGGTCCACCCAACGGTTTCGCAGCGCTGCGAACTCCGCTGCGCCCGGTTCGGTTTCGGCCCACGCGTTCTGGGCGAACATCGAGCTGACCATTGCTGCCAGGGACAGGGCACCGGCGCCCTGAAGAAGCGTTCTGCGGGGGAATTGAAGTGACAAGGAGTTGCTCCTAACACTCGTGGCTGGACAGGGTCCGGCGTCCTTCGCCGGGTCCGCCACTGGCTTGGGTTGAAGTCAACGCGATGCCGAAGAGAGGAATAAAGCAGTACCTGGTACGTCCCCGTCGCTGGAAACGTGCGAGACCGCTGGAACTTTCCGGCGAAGCCACAGTGTTCCAGCGAAGTCGCGGGTCCCGCCTTTCTGTAGAGTGCTCCCCATGGATGACAAAGCGATGTTGCTCGGCTATTTGCGGCTCCGGAGGGCGGACCTGCTCGGCAAGGTGGAGAACCTCAGCGAGTACGACGCCCGCAGGCCCATGACTCCCACAGGAACCAATCTGCTGGGCCTCGTGAAGCACGTGGCCAGCGTGGAGCTCGACTATTTCGGGGTGACATTCGGGCGGCCCAGCGGCAGGGAGATGCCGTGGCTGGCGGAGGACGCCGAACCGGATTCCGATATGTGGGTCCCTGCCACCGAGAGCCGGGAAGAAGTCCTGGAGTTGCACCGCTTTTCCGCGAAGCACAGCGATGAAACCATCGAGACCCTCCCGTTGGATGCTCCGGGCGTGGTGCCGTGGTGGTCGGAGGAGAAGAAGAACGTCACGCTCCACCAGATCCTGGTCCACATGTGCGTGGAAACCGCCAGGCACGCGGGGCACGCAGACATCATCCGCGAGCTCATCGATGGCTCCGCGGGGCAGAGGCCGGGCGATCCCAACATCCCCGGCCGTAACTCCGAGGAGTGGGCAGCCCACCGGTACCGCATCGAAGAAGCAGCCCGGGAGGCAGACCGCCGGCACTGGTGAACCTTCACAGCCCCTGCATATGTTGGGCAAACCTCCGGCGTAGCCTCGCTCCGTAGAAACGAGGCATGACTCCTGCACAGACCAAGAACCGTAAGGGCAGCCGGACCCGGCGCGCCGTCGTCTCCGCCGTTCTGGCGGTCACTCTCTCTGCCGGGGGCGCCGCCGCCTGGGCCCTGGACCGCTTCGTCATTCCGCACGCACAGATCACCAACGTCTCCGAATACGAAGCAAGCCAGGCCGGCACTACGACAAACAGCTCGACGGAGGGGACTTCCGCTGACACGGCCGCGACCGCCGTTGTCACCGATACTTCGTACACCTCCGGGGACACCGGCGTCACCATCTCAACGGTGACCACCGGCAGCGGTGACGACACCGTGACGTACTACGTTGCCGACGTCGTGCTTGAGGATGCCACCACGCTGAAGTCGGCGTTCGCCGAGGATACCTACGGCGGGAACATCACAGAAACAACGTCTGCGATCGCAGGGGACCACAACGCCATCTTCGCCATCAACGGCGACTACTACGGCTTCCGGGACACGGGCATCGTGATCCGCAACGGCGTGGTGTACCGCGACGAGGGAGCGCGCCAAGGCTTGGCGTTCTACAAAGACGGCTCCGTCAAGGTCTACGACGAAACCACCACCTCGGCCGACCAACTCATCGCGGACGGTGTCTGGAACACCCTCTCGTTTGGCCCGTCGCTGCTGGACAACGGTGAAATTGCCTCGGGCATCGAGGACGTGGAAGTAGATACCAACTTCGGCAACCACTCCATCCAGGGCGAACAACCACGAACCGCCGTCGGCGTCATTGATGGGAACCATCTGGTGTTCGTGGTGGTGGACGGCCGCAGCCCGGGCTATTCCGCCGGCGTCACCATGACCGGCCTGGCGCAGATCATGAAGGACTTGGGTGCCACCACCGCCTACAACATCGACGGCGGCGGCTCCTCCACCATGTACTTCAACGGCTCCCTGGTGAACAACCCGCTCGGCGAGAACAAAGAGCGCGGTACCTCGGACATCCTCTACATCGCCCAGTCATGATCGTCCTGATACCGGCGTACGAGCCGGACCACCAGCTCACTTCCCTTGTCCGCAGTCTTCGGGAAGCCGATCCGTGGCTGACCATCGTGGTGGTGGACGACGGCTCCGGACCGGACTACCAGACCACGTTCGACGACGCCGCCCGGCTTGGGTGCCAAGTGCTCAGTTACGCGGTGAACGGCGGAAAAGGCCACGCCCTCAAGAGCGGGTTTACCTTCGTCGCGGAACGTTTTCCGGGCCACGACGTTGTCTGCGCTGACAGCGACGGACAGCACGGGGTGGCCGACATCCTCGCCGTTGCTGACCGCGTCCGGCACGTCACAGCTGCGATGGTACTTGGCTGCCGCAATTTCACCGGTGATGTCCCGGCCAAAAGCAAGTTGGGAAACACGGTGACGCGCTGGCTGTTCAGGCTCGCGACGGGTCAACGGATCACGGACACGCAGACAGGCCTTCGCGGCTACAAGGCTGACATGCTTCCGTGGCTGGTGACAGTCCGCGGACAACGCTACGAATACGAACTCAATCTGCTGCTCGAGGCGAAACAGGCCGGATACGGCATTGAGAGCGTGGAAATAGCCACGGTCTATCTCGACGGGAATTCGGGATCGCACTTCAGGCCCGTTGCCGATTCGCTGCGGATTTATGCGCCCTTGCTGAAGTTCCTTGGCTCGTCGCTGTCCGCGTTCGTGGTGGACACGGTGATGTTCGTGGTCCTCAGTGCCCTCACGGACTCCCTGCTGATGGCGGTGGTGGGGGCCCGCTTGTTCAGCGCTTCGGTGAACTTCATGGTTAATCGAAGGCTGGTGTTTGAGCATGGCCAAGACACGTCGTTCCGTGCCGCAGCCACGGGATATGTGGCCTTGGTGACTGTCCTGTTGTGCGCCAATTACGCCGCGATGTGGGCCCTGACGTCCCTGGCCGTCCCGGACCTGCTGGCCAAACTGGTGGCCGAAGTGACCCTCTTGGGTGTCAGCTATGCCGTGCAGCAGCGCTTCCTTTTTGTGCGCACGGCGCGGGCAGCCGCAACGAAACCGGCCCCCGTCGAAACGCATATCCCAGCATTGGTCCCGACACAGTTTCAGCACAGCATGACCGGGAAAAGTGGAGACCAATCCCCCAAGAGATTCCGGAGTAACTGATGAACACCATCATTCTTATCGCGGCAGATTTGGCCGCCATCGCCATTCTGACGCTCGCTCTCTACCTCCGCCGGCACCGGCGCCGCGACCTGGTGGTGTCCTACTTGGGCATGAACGTTGGCGTCCTGGCCGTGGCAACGGCGTTGTCCGGATCAGCTGCCGGTGTTGGCTTGGGACTTGGCCTGTTCGGAGTGCTGTCGATCATCCGGCTCCGGTCCACGGAACTCGCCCAGCACGAGGTGGCCTACTACTTCTCAGCCCTGGCCCTGGGCCTGATCGCGGGTATCGGCGTGGAACCGCTCTGGCTGACCCTGTCCCTCATGGCGCTGGTGCTCCTGGTGATGTTCGTCGGCGACAACCCACGGGTCCTGCCGGCCTACCGTCACCAGACCGTAGTCCTGGACCGCGCCATCAACAACGAGCCCGAGCTCTACGCCCGGCTGGAGGAGGTTCTCGACGGCACGGTCCATTCGGCCACCATCCAGGAGTTGGACATGGTCAACGACAAGACGATCGTGGACGTCCGTTACGCAGTCCACCCCCAGCAGCAGCCACAACCCCCACAGCTTGGTTTCAACCAGCCTGCCGGCGCCCTCTCGCCCGCACCTCAGGAACTGCCCGCGCAGCCCGGGCCGGCAGCGGAGCACACCCAGCAGTCCGTGCCCACCTCGGCTGGTGTAGCGTGAGCCGCGTCGATGCCGCACCGATCATGCCGCAGCTGGGCGGCCTGCCCGCCGTCGGACTTGAAGAACTCACCACGGAAGCCGCACTGCTGACCCGGGTCGACCGAAAGTACCTGGTTCCGTCGGCGACGGCCCGCCAGATCCTGAGCACGTTCAGCACAGAGGCCCGGGTCCTGGAAATGGACGGGAAACGCACCTTCGCCTACGACTCCGTCTACTTCGACACCCCGGGATTGGACAGTTACCTTCTGGCCGCCCATGGACGGCGCCGCCGGTTCAAGATCCGTACGCGGACCTACCTCGACAGTGCGGTCAGCTTCCTGGAAGTGAAGACCGAAGGCGCCCGGGAGGCAACGGTCAAGGAACGGATTCCGTACGAGGTGTGCGACCGGGACCGGCTGACCGCGGAAGGCCTGGCCTACGTGAACGAGACCTTGGCCGCCACGATTGGAGATGTCACCTTCAGCCCCTTGGAGCCCGTCCTTTCCACACGATACGACCGCACCACCTTGTTCCTCCCCGGGTCCGGCAGCCGCGCGACCATCGACAACGACGTCACGTGGCAGAGCCCCTACGGCCAACCATGGGTGCTGGACAACGCCGTGGTGGTCGAGACGAAATCCGGCTCCGCCCCCGGCCCTTTGGACAGGCATTTGTGGGCGCACGGCGTCCGGCCGTGCCGCATCTCGAAGTTCGCCACCGGGATGGCTGCGCTCCACCCGGAGCTCCCTGCCAACCGCTGGAACCAGACCCTTCGGCGCAGGTTGCCCCTGACCCCCCTCCACTGACCTTCCCTCCACAGACTAAGGAATCCCACCATGCGCTCCTTCCGCACGTCCCTTTCCGTTGCCGCCGTCGCCCTGGCCATCTCCCTGGCCGGGTGCTCCACGGCCGCCACCAACTCCACCTCCACAGGCACCACCGGTACTTCCACCACGACAACAACCACCCAGCAGGCAGTCACCGCCGCCACCATCGAGGAAGACACCCACTACGACAGCGACGACCTCAACTGGGATACCGCTGCTGAAGTGGCAATCAGCCTGGCCGACGGCGGCAGCAAAGTGACGTCGTCGTCGTCCACCGGCGTGGCGGTAGACGGCAACACCATCACGATCAGCGCAGCCGGAACGTACCGCCTCAGCGGCTCGCTGACGGACGGCCGGATCGAGGTGGCTGCCAGCGATTCGGACACCGTGCGCATCATTCTGGATGGAGTCGAACTGGGCAACTCCGGCGGTTCGCCGTTCGTGGTGCAGAGCGCCGACGAAGCAATCGTGTACCTGGAAGAGAGCAGTACCAACGCGTTGACCGACGCCGCCACGTACACAGACCAAGGCGACGACGCCCCCAACGCTGCGCTTTACTCCATGGCGGACCTGACCATCGCAGGAACCGGATCCCTCAGCGTCAACGGCAAGTTCAACGACGGCATTGTTTCCAAGGACGGACTGGTGATGGCCGCCGGCAAGGTCACTGTGGACGCCGTGGACGATGGAATCCGTGGCAAGGACTACACGGTCCTGCTGGACGGCGCCTACCAAGTCACAGCCGGCGGGGACGGCGTCAAGGCCGACAACGAAATGGACGAAGGCCGGGGCTGGCTGCTCGTCAGCGGCGGCTCACTGACGGTCAACGCCGGCGACGACGGCGTAAAAGCCTTCAACACCCTCACGGTTTCGGGCGGGACGGTCACTGTGGCCGAATCGGAAGAAGGACTCGAAGCGCAGCACATCGCCATCTCCGGCGGCGATGTCACCGTCACCTCACACGACGACGGCGTGAACGCCTCGGGAAGTTCGTCCACATCAGCGGATGCCGGTGCGGGGGACGCCGGTGCCGCCGCCGGCGGGATGGGTGGACCCGGCGGTGGCGGCATAGGCGGTGAGTCTGCCGCCGGGGATTACACCGTGGACGTTTCGGGTGGAACACTGACCATCAATTCCGACGGAGACGGGCTGGATTCCAACGGCAGCGCCACGATCTCCGGCGGCACCGTGGTGGTCAACGGCCCCACCAACGACGGCAACGGCGCACTCGATGTGAACGGCGAACTGGTAGTCACCGGCGGAACCGTGGCAGCAGCAGGAAGCGCCGGAATGGCAGTCACCCCGGGGACCTCGTCCACGCAGTCGGGCGTACAGCTGACCTTCAATTCCTCGGTTGCCGCCGGCACTCCGGTGCACATCGTTGACCCGTCCGGGGCTGTGATTGCCACGTTCGTGACCACTAAGTCCATTGCGTCCTTGGTGTTGTCCTCCGCAGCGATCACCGCTGGGGAAAGCTACACGGTGTACACGGGTGGCACCGCAGATACGAAAGCGGGTCTGACCACGGGATCCATTGAGGGTGCTGAGGAACAGGGAACCGTCACCGCTGGGCAGTACACCCAGGCCCAGGGGCCCGGGGGTGGTGGCGGCCGCCGCTAGATCCGCCGTTGGTCCGACGCAAGGAGCGGGCAGGGTACCGGTCCTGCCCGCCCCTTCGCGTGTTTACGATGGCATACTACGTTGCGTTCGGGGCTCGGATACTCGGCGGGTCCTTGGTGAGGCCCCGTGGTCATGACAGCGAGGCTTCCTGACGTCTGTTGATGCTTTTTAGCCTCAAAATCAACCTTTTTCGAGTGTATTCCGACCCTTACCCGTCTGGAAAAGCTCGGGAAGCCACGGCCCACTCTCCGCGTTGAGCTCACGGTCACATTCTGTTTACACGCCAACCATGGCCTTTTGGTATCCCAAAGTGTAATCTCCATCACATTCCCTCATGTGATATTCGCATTCCGCATGACGGAACCATTCGCGTGGCAATGAATGAACCTTCAGAGCTCAGATAGGAGCGCACTGTGGAAAAAGACCTTGCCCAGGAGGCTGCAAAACCGCGGACCGGATCCCTGGCCAAACAAATCGAAGGCGCGTATCAGCGGATCGGGGTGACCGGCGCCCACCGCCAGATCGTCTTCATGATCCTGTTGGGCGTCTTCTTCGACGCCCTCGAACAAAATGCCGTGGGCATTACCGGCCCCATCCTCCGTCAGTCCTGGGGATTGGGTGCCACCGAAATCGGTTTGCTGAACACAATGACGTTTACGGCAACCGCACTCGGACGGCTGGCAACGGGCCTCATTGTCGACAAATACGGCCGGCGGCACATGCTGGTCATCAACCTCATCATCTTCGCCGGTGGCTCATTGCTGTGCGCCGTGGCTCCCAACTACCCCATCCTCGCAGCAGGCCGCTTCGTAGTAGGCTTCGGGCTCGGCGGTGAAATCGCTGTTGCCGTGATCATGATGGCTGAATTCTTCGCAGCCAAACACCGCGGCACTGCCGTAGGACTCATCAACGTTACAGCTGCAGGTCTGGGCAATATGTTGGCCCCGGCATTCGGCATCCTGGTCTTCACGCTCTTCGATGGCCCCGACAAATGGCGCTGGGTGTTCGGCCTGTTGTTCATCCCCGCCCTTCTGGTGATGTTCTTCCGGCGCTTCGTTCCCGAAACGCCCCGGTTCCTGGCCTCGCAGGGAAAGATCGACGAAGCCAACCTCGTCATCACCCGGCTGGCACGCAACAAACTCTCCGGCCCCATCACCGATCCCGAAACCTACATCACCGCAGTCCCCGACCCCGTCGTGGCCAAGTCCTCCGGGCACTGGAAGGATGCACTCCGCGGCAAGCTCCTCAAGCGCACCGTCCTGCTGTGCATCGCCGTCTGCATGTCCTATGCCGCCCAGATTTCGATGCTCACTCTGATGCCAACCATCCTGGTTTCGCGGGGATATGCCGTGAACACCAGCCTCTGGTTCACCCTGATCATGCAGTCCGGTTCGTTGCTGGGCGCCTGTACCGCCGCCTACCTTGCAAGCAGGTTGCCCCGTAAGAAGGTCCTGACCGCCGCAGCGATACTGGGTTGCCTGTCCGGGCTGTCCATGGCGTTCCTGGCCAGCGACATCGTTCTCATTGTCATCTTCGGGGTTCTGTTCAACTTCTCCGTCATCATCCTGAACACCACCATTTGGCTGTTCGCGCCGGAGCTGTATCCAACACGCACCCGCGGCTTCGGAACCTCGATCATCCTTGCAGCGGGTTCCCTTTCCGGCGGCTTGTTCCCGCTCATCTCGGGAGCCGTGTTCGACTCCGCCGGGCTGCCCGGCATGTTCACCACGCTGGCCGTGCTGTTCATTGTTCTGGCCATCGTGGTCCAATTCCCGCCGGAAACCTTCAACAAGCCATTGGAAGAAGACGCTGAACCCAGCGGCGACGAGGAAGCTGCGATCTATGGACACTAACGTTGCCGGTACCGACGGAAAGCTCCAACCCACCACCGTTCTGCTGGTCAATCCCAACACCAACCGTGGCACCACCGCCATGATGGTGGACCTGGCCACGGAGACCTTGGCACCACAGGGCTTCCACGTAGTGGGCATCACGGCAGCCGCCGGACCGTCCATGATCGTGGACCCGGTGTCCTTGGCGGAGTCTGAGGTGCACGTCCGCGAGGCAGTGCACGGCTATCTTTCAGGGCCCGACGGCGAAAGGGTCACCGCGGTGATCATCGCGGCGATCGGTGATCCGGGGCGGGCCCGGTTGGACGCCGAACTGGGCATTCCGGTGATCGGCATTGGACAAGGCTCCGTCCATGCCGCGGCCCATGGCCCCGACGGTTCGACCCGGCGCTTCGGTATGGCAACAAGCACGCCCTTGCTGGTGGATGCCTTGGCCAAACTGGTGGCGGACCACGGGTTCCAGGAGCACTTCACTGGCGTGCGACTGACGCAGTCGGAGCCCTTGGCGTTGGCCGCAGACCCTGAATGGCAGTTCCAGGAGTTGGCCCAGGCGGTCGCATCGGCCACGGAGGCTGACCGTGCCGAGGCCGTCATCATCGCCGGGGGCCCGCTCAGTGCCACCGCCCGACGGCTGGCCGGAGTGACCGCCGTCGACATCATCCAGCCGATCCCCAGCGCCTGCCAGCTGGTGGTCACCGCCCTGCGTCAGGAATAGTAGCCCGCGCCCGACGACGGCACCCGCCTGCCGTCGTCGGGCGCTTCCAACCGACCCACCACGCACGAGGCATGACTCCTGCAAGCCTCCCCCACAAACTTGATGCGAACTTGAGCCAAACGAAAAGGTTCCTTGATATAGCGGCGCCACGCTGGAATCAGTCGGAACACCAATACCGAGGGGTTTCGGCAACGAATCTCAAGTATGAAAGACATCGATGTGGGGGACGCAATGGAGCAGTCATCAGCACTCAGTGAGGTAGTTGCCGTTAAGGGCATCATCCAGGATCAACACCCCGTGGATTTTTACGCGCTGGGCGTCGCTGGATGCATCGACCGACTCGCCGCGCCGCTCCGACGCACCGGCGTCACCGTGCACTGGCACACCCCGCATCATGGCATCGAGATCTCATCGAAAGCCGCCGCCCTCCTTTATCACGTGGCGCAGGAAACCTTCAGCAACACCCTCAATTACGCCGGCGCCAGCGAGCTCACCGTCCGCCTCAACGCCGTCTACCACGGCATCCAGCTGACCATCACGGACGACGGCGCCGGTTTTGAAATCCACGCCTCGCCCAGCGGCCGGCGGCACGGTTTTGGCTTGCTGCTGATGTCCATCGCAGTGCACGACGCCGGCGGGACAGTAGACATCGACTCCGCACTCGGGCGGGGCACCAGCGTCAGGGTCACGCTGCCGCTGGATTGAGTCCGATTTGCGACCTTATTTGGGCTCCCAGCCATTTCCCAACCGCATTGCCGGACGTATTCTGTAGCTACTTTTCAGCCTGACATCCCGACGGAATGGCACGAAAATGGCGCGCAACAAGGGTCCAAAGATCGGTCTCGGCAAGGTCCTCCTGAGGGTCTTCGGTTACTTCCTGGTAAGTATCCTCTGCGGAGTGTTGATCTCCGGGTTGGTGGTCCCCGTGGTGGCCTTCACCAGCACCACCGTGGGCGGGTCGATCGGCTTCTATGAGGACCTGCCGAGCGAGCTGAACGTCGATTCCCCCTCCCTTTCCAGCACTATGGTCTCCGCAGACGGCCAACACATCGCCACGTTCTACGCAGAAAACCGGGTCAAGGTTCCCTTGGAGGAGATGTCGCCGTTCATCCGGGAAGCCATCGTGGCCATCGAAGACAGCCGCTTTTACGATCACGCCGGCGTAGACGCGCAAGGCATCATCCGGGCGTTGAGTTCCAACCTGACAAAAGGGACACGGCAAGGGGCATCCACGCTGACCCAGCAATACGTCACCAACGTGCTCAACGAGTCGCGGCTGTCCGAGGGGCGTCCTGAAGACGTGGTGCTCAGCGGCCAGAAAACCATGGGAGACAAACTCCGTGAGGTCAAACTCGCCCTCGAGCTGGAGAAGCGGTTCAACAAGGAACAGATCCTTGAGGGCTACCTGAACATCGTGTTCTTCAACCGGGACGCCTACGGCATTGAAGCCGCATCGCGATACTTCTTCAGCACCTCCGCGAAGGACCTGACCCTTCCACAGGCCGCGCTCCTTGCCGGCCTGGTCAATGGGCCCAGCATTTACGACCCCACCGTGGACCCGGATGCAGCGTTGAGCCGGCGCAACCTCGTCCTGGACCGGATGCTGGAACAGGGCATGATCACGGCAGTAGACCACGGCGTGGCAGTGGCAACACCCATAGGGCTGAACATCACGCCTTCCCGGCAGGGGTGCGCGGGGGCAGCTATAGCCACCTACTTCTGTGACTACGTCTCCCACCTGATCCTCAACGACGAGACGTATGGTTCCACCGTTAACGAGCGCGAACGCCTGCTCTACCGGGGCGGCCTCACTATCACCACCACCTTGGACAGCAGGCTCCAAGCAGTTGCCCAGGCCCAAGTGGACGCCTCGGCCGGGGACAACCCGGACAAGTGGGGCGCGGCCATGACCACAGTGCAGCCCGGCACCGGAAAGATCCTGTCGATGGCCCAAAACACGGTCTTCGTGCCGCAGGAAGGAAAATACGATACCCAGCTGAACTTCAACGTGGACGCCAAGGACGAGAACGGATACGACCTCAACGGCGCCGGCGGGTTCCAGCCGGGGTCCACCATGAAACCGTTCATTTACGCCGAGTGGCTCAACCAAGGCAAGCACCCCACCGCCGTGGTTGACGCCTCACGCAGGGTCTACCCCGTGGGGTTCCCGTGGCGTTCCAGCTGCGGAAGGGTGTTGGGCGGCTACAGCTCCGCCCAGAAGGCACAGAACCTGGGGGCCGACGACGACCTGCAAAACAACGATCCGGGCTATTACCGCGCCATGCCTATCAACTACGGCCTCTACAACTCCATCAACACGGCCACTTTCGCTACCGCAGCCCAGTTGGATTTCTGCGGCATCCAGAAAATGGTGGATACGGTGGGCCTGCACAGCGGGCTCGACAACGCTCCGGTGAACATGCACCAGATCGGCAATCTGCTTGGCTCCATCGGCGTTGCGCCACTGGTCCTGGCGAGCGCCTACGCAACCTTCGCCAATGACGGCACGTACTGCGCCCCCATCGCGATTACTGAGATCAGCGATGCCCAGGGCCGCCAGTTCGAAGCCCAAACACCCCAATGCCGGGAGGCGGTGAAACCAGCGGTGGCCCGTGGTGTTAATGCCGTCCTGCAGGATGTACTCAAGATGGGCTCCGGTGTGTGGATCGAGCCCAAGGTCCACACCAAGGTTCCCGTGGCTGCCAAGACCGGCACGTCCAACAACAACGGGGCCACGTGGGTGGCCGGCTACACCACCTCTCTTTCCACGGCGTCGTTCTTCGGCGATACGACGGCTGGACAGCAGCGGGCCGGGCAGAACGTCACCATCAACGGAAAGTTCTACAAATCCCTGGACGGCTACATGATCGCTGGACCCCAATGGGCCAACTACATGGTGGAAGCCACTGCCCTTTACCCCAGCGGACCCTTCGCAGCACCTGCTCCCCCACCGGCTCCGGCACCCGTCACCACGGTGCCCGCGGTTCCGCGGTTGACGGGACGGTAGCTGGAGCCCTGCGTTGCCGGCAGTTCCGGGCTAGTGAGAGATCTCCGCGTCAGCGCGCGTGCCGTCGTCCTCGTAGCTGTCCACGCCGGCGAGGTGACGGCCCGCGATGTACCCGAACGTCAGCGCCGGGCCCAGGTTGATGCCGCCCGCCGGGTAATGCCCGCCCATGACGTTGGCTTGGTCGTTGCCGGCGACGTACAGGCCCTCGATGGGGACGCCGTCGTCATTGAGGGCCCTGGACCGGCCATCCGTGTCGACCCCCGCAAACGTGCCGAAGCTGCCCGGCACCACACGCACCGCGTAGAACGGCCCCTTCTCGATGGGCCCCAATGACGGGTTCGGCTGGTTGGTAGGATCGCCGCCGTAGCGGTTGAAGGCCGTCTCGCCGCGTCCGAAGTCGGGATCTACGCCGTCACGGGCGTTGGCGTTGAACCTCGCCACAGTGCGGCGCAACTCTGCGGGGTCGATGCCGCATTTCGTGGCAAGTTCTTCCAGCGTCCGGCCCTTGAGGAGGTATGCGGAACGCAGATAGGGAAACAACGGCACGGGCAGCGGTTTGGCCATTCCGAGCGGGAATTTACGCACAAACCGGCTGTCCGCGATCTGCCACGACTCCACGGTCTCCCCTTCCGGGGTCGCTGCGATGAGTGCGTCAACGTAGTCGTAGTAACCGTTGGCCTCGTTCACGAACCGCTTCCCATCCGAACGGACACCGATGCTGCCGGGCTTGGCTCGGTCCATGATGTGCGGGAACACCCCAGTCCGGCCGTTGCGGTATGGCACCAGCGACACCGGGCACCATGCGGCCGGCGACTTCACATCCGTCTTGAAGCGCGCACCGACGGATTGGGCCAGGTTGATGCCGTCGCCGGCCGTCTCGCGCGGTGAAAGTGTCCAGTGCTCCCGTCCGGTGGGAGTCTTGGGAAACAGCTCCTTGCGACGCTGGACATCGTTGGGGAAACCGCCGGTGGCCAGCACGACGCCGCGGCCAGCGTTGATCTGCAGCCCGCCTTCCGGAGAACGCACGACGGCGCCGGTCACCTTGCCGTCGTCGTCGCTGAGCAACGCTGTGGCAGGGGTAGAGACGCGGATGTCGACGCCCAGGTCATCCGCGGACTTCATAAGCCTGCCGGTGAGCGCTGTGCCGTTGACCAACTGCATGTTGCGGCGGTGGGTCAGCAGGTCCAGGAGGTGGAAGCCGAAACGCCACCCCGCGTGGAAGATCCCTTTGAGGTTGCCCTGTGACGCTGAGAGGAACTTGCTGAGGTCCGGCCCTGCCATGATGCCCATGCCGAGGAAGGACGTCTCGTACAGCTGATGGCGCATCTTGTGACGAAGGGCCGGCTTGATGGTCCGGGCATTAAGGGGTTTGGGCCCTACAGAGCGGTTGCCTTTGCCGGCGCCTGGGAGCTTGCCGTAGATGTCGTTGATCTTGCTGCCCGGAACGAATTGCAGTGACGTCTTTTCCTGGAAGAAGCCCACCATGTGTGGGGCAGCCTCGAGGAAGGCCTCTACGTTCTGCTCCCGATAGTCGTCGCCGAGGACGGCACGGAGATAAGCCCGGAATGTCTCCTTGTCTTCGTTGACGCCCCCGGCTTTCGCCAGTGGGTTACCGGGAGCCCACGCCCAGCCGCCGGACCACGAGGTTGCGCCGCCGCAGACTCCGGACTTTTCCACGACGATGACTTTCAGCCCGTGGTAGGCCGCTGTCACTGCCGCAGCGAGGCCTCCGGCTCCTGAGCCGATGACGAGGACATCGCAGTCAAGGGTGGGGAGGGATGGGGTGTTGTTCACGTGGTGCTCCAGGTAAATACGGGGGTGGTGAGGACTGAGTTGGCTGCTGCCTTCAGCTGTTTGGCCCATGCGAGTTCGCCCATGACGGCCACTCTGCTTCCGGAAGGGGTTTCGACGCTGACGGGGGTGTCGGCGGGGAACGACGCGAGCATGGCTGGAAGGTCGAATTGGCCTTCACCCGGCACACCCCGTTCCGAGCGTGACTCAAGGATCAGTCCTTCCCTGCCGGGCGGCGGGATGGACGGACCGTCGCAGAGCTGGATCATGGGGACCAGGCCCGCGGCGTCTTCGAGTTGGGCCCATGTGCCGCCGAAGCGGTTGACGTGGAGTGCATCCACCACGATCTTGCAGCCTGCCCGGTCCGCGAGTTCAACGGCCTGCGGGATCGAACGGACGGTCTGATATGCGATGGGTTCCAACGTGGGGACGATTCCGTAGGCTTTGCCGTCCTGGGTCATCTGCGCCAGATGATCCCCGAAACGGTCCAGGTCCTGATCCGCACACGCAACTGTCAGCGTGGACGCTCCCAGAGCTTGACCCGCCTCCATCATCCGCAGCCAGGCTTCGCGTTGATCGGCGCCATTCTGCAGGCCGGTTCCGTCCAGAAGCAGGAACTCGATGTCTTCAACGGTGATTCCCGTGTCGGCCATTCGAACCAAGGTTTCGCGAAGCATGGGCGAGCCGGGCTGGAGGTTGTACGGGCGCTCCGTGGGTGTCACTGGACGTACGCGTGCTCCGATGAAGTCGAAGCCGGCCTCAGCGGCGATGCTTACCAGGTCCGGGGGTGCGGTTCCCACAAGGGAGAGCTGTGCAAGTCCGAGCCGACGCACTGGCGTGCCGAGGGGTGGATTGGCGACGGGGGCAGAGGCACCGGGAGAAGCGGGATCGCCGGTCAGCTGCGAGATCGCCGAAAAGCTACGGCGATCCGGCACGTTTCCAGCGAGCCCGGCACCATCAGTGTCATCACTCGCAGTCAGGGCAGCGGCAATTCGTTGGGCTGCGTCGTAGCCGCTCTTGACCGCGTTGGACACGATGGCTGGCGTCTTATCTACGACCGTTCCGGCCACTGCGACGGGAACGGAAGCGGACAGGCTGAGCCCAGCTTCCCGTTGCTCCAGAGTGAGGGGACCGTCCAAGGGCAGGACCGAACTCGAGACCAGCAGTTCCCCCGGGGCTTCAATCCACTCGTCCTGAACACCCGCCCGGCTGATCCGTACGCGGCTGCCGTCAAACTCCTCGATGGTGCTGGCCAGGAAGATCCGCACTTTCGGGTTGGCTTCAAGGCGCGGCACGGCCAGGATCTTGGCGCGACGTCCGGATTCCGGGGCCAGCGCTTCCTGCGGTCCGACCACCAGCACGGAAGTTCCGAGGGCCGCCAGGGTGTCGGCCACGCTCATGGCCACGGAATCAGCGCCCCAGATGGTCACGGCTTCCGGAAAGACCTCCGCAGAACCGTCCAGAATCTCCGGGTGGGCAGCGAGCCAGTCACGGATATCGGAGACGAGAGGCAAGCCGCCGCCAACAAACCCTGCCTCAGGCCGACGACCACCAGTAGCGATGACAACTGCGTCGGCGCCGAAATCGCGGACCAACCCACCGACGTCGGACGTGTCAGCGTGGGTACCCAAGCGGACCTCCACGCCGAGGCGCTCGTTCTCCGAGGCTGACCAGTCGGCGAAACGGTGGAAGTCCGGCGTGGACCTCATGCGCTCGGCGAGCGCGAACTGCCCGCCGGGCCGTGCGCCGTCGTCCACCAAGGTCACAAGGGCGCCCGCTTCGGCGAGTTCGCGGGCAGCGGTAAGCCCGGCGGGACCGGCACCCACCACCAGCACTCGCGAGGCGGAGCGGACGGCCGGGGTTGAAACGGGAACACGCGAACGACCCACGGCAGGATTGACCGTGCAGGTGACTTGGCCGAGCCCTAAGTTATCAATGCAGACGTTGCAGGCGATGCACGGCCGGTAGCGTTCGCCGCGCAGCACGCCGCCCACAAAAGCAGGATCCGCGTGGATGGCGCGCGCCAGGCTCACGAAATCGCAGGTGCCGCTTGCGAGGACTTCTTCAATGATTTCCGGGCTGTTGAGTCGTCCGGCCATGCCCAAAGGGAGACCGAACTGGCGGTAGGCCTGGGCGTAGTCGGACAAGATTCCGGGCTTCCACTCCCCCGACTGCACAATCCATTCGCCGGCGTCGTAGCTGCCTGCGGAAAGGTCCAGGAAGTCGAGCTTGTCAAGATGGGCTTTCCCGATGATGGCCACTTGCTGTTCTGCGCTGATGCCATCGGCTGGACCTTCCAGCACGGAAACGCGCATGCCCACGATCGTGTCCGGCACTGCTTCGCGAACGGCATCGATGACCAGGTTCATGAAGAACTCCGGGGCCGCGAACTCGTCCTTACGGTGATTGGAAATGGGCGACATGAATTGGTGGATCAGGTACCCGTGCGCGCCGTGGAGGTTGATGACATCGAACCCGGCAGCCACCGCGCGCTTCGCCGCAGCAGCGTAGGCAGCCACGAGTTCATAACACTCGGCGGCGGTGAGTTCCCGCGGAACCTCGCCACCCGCCGTCGAGCAGGGAACCGGCGACGGCGCGAGGTTCTTGAACCCGGAAACGGCGGACTGCGCGGTGCGGCCACCGTGATTAAGTTCGACGGCGGCCAGCGCACCTTCGGCGTGCAGGGCGTCGGTGAGGCGGCGGAGCCCGGGGATCATGTGGTCCGTGTGCAGGCCGAGTTGGTGCGTGCGGCCCTTGCCGTCGGCGCGGACAAACGTCGCTTCGGTGGTCACCATGCCAAGGCCGGCCTTGGCGCGGGTCACGAGGTAGTCAATGTATTGCTCGGTGATGTGCCCATCCGTGGTGCCGTAATTGCGTTCCATGGGGGCCGACGCGAGGCGGTTGCGGAGTGTCTTGGGGGTGCGGCCGTTGCGGCCCAGGGTCAGCGGCGTGCCCGCTGAGGGCGTGGTGGAAACCATGGTCAGCGAGCCACCTTTTCACGTCCGCGCAGCTCTGGAATGGCTGCGTGGGTAGGCTGTACTGCGGCGAAGCGGACGGGTTGGCCGGTGCGTGAGGACTCGTAGACTGCCAGCAGGATCCGCAAGGATTTCAGCGCGTCTTTGCCCGTGATGGCCGGTTCGGCGCCGGTTTCCAGCGCCTGCACGAAGTCCTTCACCTGCAGTTTGTGGAACGGGATCAGCTGGCCGTTGATGACGGACAGGTCGACGTTCGGTTCAACGCCTTCAGGATGGACAGGCTCGACGACGATTCGCTCACCCACCGCCCACAGGTCGAGTCGACCATCGCTGCCTTCCGGGAACTCCGTCAGGGAAGCCGAGGCGCCCGTTTCGCCGGTAATGCGGAGCTGGATTCCAAGGTTGGGCGATACCGCGGTGGAGGCCTCCAGCGTTGCCATGGCTCCGGAGGTGAAGGTGATCACCGCCGTTGCGGAATCTTCTACCTCTATGTAATCGCCGTGGCGGTAGGTGTTGACCTTTCCGTAAACCTCGGCCACGTCCCCCAGGTACCACTGGAGGAGGTCGATCTGGTGCACGGCCTGGGACATCAGCACCCCGCCGCCGTCGTTCTCCCACGTGCCACGCCAGGTGTCGCGGTTGTAGTAGTCCGGGTCGCGGTGCAGCATGACCGAGCACTGGGCCATGATCGCCTTGCCCAGCGTGCCATCGTCGATCGCGGTGCGGATCTTCTGCGACGCCGGCCAGAAGCGGCGCTGGAAAAGGACCCCCAGCTGGACTCCGGCGTCTTCACAGGCTGACACCATGCGCTCAGCGGACTCCAGTCTGGTAGCTATGGGTTTCTCGCAGAGAACGTTGATCCCGGCTGCGGCTGCCCTCAGCACCACGTCCTCGTGGGTGGGATGCGGCGTACAGACGGAAACGATGTCCAGGTCCAGGGCGAGGAGCTCGTCCACGCTGGTGACCGCGTTCGGGACTCCCCAGGTCTTGGCTGTTGCTGAGGCCCGGTCCGGATCCACATCGCAGACGCCCACCACCCGGACGTTGTCCAATGCAAGGAAAGCTTCCAGGTGGTTGCGGGAAATGGCGCCGCAACCCGCGATTCCAACACGGAAGATGCGGGGTGCGGTTGCTGACGAAGTCATCGGGTAATCCAACTTTCGGGGCAAATGAGTCGTTTGCTGTGGTTCTGACGTGGAAGGGACCGCGCCGGGCGGCGGAAGCTGCCGCCCGGCGTCGTGCGTGCTGTTTGCTACTTGAGGGAAGTGCGCGGTTTGCCAAGGTCTTCGAGCGGGACGTTGTACGTTTCCCGGGCCGTCATGATGGCGATGCCCGAAGCCACCAGGCACAGGATGGTGAAGCCCGCTACCGGCCACCACCCGTTCGGTCCGGGCTGGGCCAAGAGGGTTGCGATGGCCGGTGCGAAGCCAGCCAGGATCAAGCCGATCTGGCTGCCGATCGCCATGCCGGAGTAGCGGACTGCTGCGGGGAACATCTCAGGGAAGAACACCGTCCACACGCCGTTCCAGCAGGAGTAGAAGACCGTCATGTTCAGGAAACCGAACAGGAAGATCAGGGCGATGTTCTGCTCGCTGATGGCCCAGAAATAGCCGATGGTGGTCAAAGCGCAGCCAAGGGCACCCACCAGGAGGACCTTCTTGCGGCCAACGCGGTCCGAGATCACGGCCGAGATGGGGATGGTCACCATGGACAGGCCGATGGTCACGGCGTTCACGGTGAGCATGAGGGTGCGGTCGATCCCCACGGCGGGGCCGGTGGCGTAGGCCAGGGCGTACACGGTGAAGGTGGTCTGCATGACGGAGAACAGCATCACCACGCCAACGCGCAGGACGTCGCGCCACTGGGTTTTCATGACCGCGACGGCGGGAATGGCCTTGGGCTTGTCATGCTCCACGATTTCCTCGAACACCGGGGGCTCATCCAAGCGGGTCCGGATCCAGTAGGCCACCGCAAGCACTACTACCGAGAGCCAGAACGGCACGCGCCAGCCCCAGCTGAGCAGATGCTCTTCGGGCAGGGCTGCCAAGGGGATAAAGACGACCGTGGACAGCACCATTCCAGAGGCATATCCGGTCATCACGAAGCTGGTGAAGAACGCGCGACGGCCTTCGGGTGAGTGTTCCATTGTGAGGGTCGAGGCACCTGCGGCTTCAGCGCCGGCAGAGAAGCCCTGGGCCAGACGGCCCACCAGCAACAACGCCGTTGCCCAGTAGCCGATTTGTCCATATGTGGGCAGGAATCCGATGCCGATGGAGGCAACGCCCATGATCACCAGCGTGACCATCAGTGCCTGCTTGCGGCCGATCTTGTCACCGTAGTGGCTCATCACCAATCCGCCGAGTGGCCGGGCAAGGTAGCCCACGCCGAACGTCGCCATCGCTCCGAGCAATGCCACTACGGGGTCGCCGCCGGGGAAGAAGATCTTGGGGAAGATCAGGGCGGCGGCAGTGCCGTAGATGAAGAAGTCGTAGTACTCCAAGGTGGATCCGAGGAAGGAGGCGAGTGCCGCCTTCTTGGGCATTTTGACGTGTTCAACCGGCTCTGTTCCAACCGGTTCTGTTCCAAGCGGCGAGGCCGCATTGTTGGCGTCCGAGGGCGAGTGCTGCTGCACGTGTCCCATACTGTCTCCTCATTGAGTGCCGCGGGAAGTGGCACCGCCATGGTGCCTTGCCCGGCAAAGAATTGGACGAGGTACAAACCGCCGGCTGCTGCTTTGTTGTGCAGCCCGCCCGGTAGCCGTTGATAACGACTCCCGTAGCTGTGCTCCAGATCACAGGCGATTGTTCCTCTGGAATCGACTGTAGGACCCAGGTCACACGCAGCGGCACAACTTCCCGTTGAACGGGATACGTCTCTTATCTGACCCGTCAGGGCTCCAGGTGGGACAACCACGGACGGGAGCCATAAGGCCGGCGTTCAGCACCCATGGTCCGGGACAAGCCGCGGCCTGCGGCCACCAGGACCGGGAGTATCAGCCCGGCGTCTTCGTCCACAGAGGGCACGACGACGGAAATGGCACCTATGACGGCTTGGCCCTGGCCAAACACCGGCACGGAATAGGCCGTGTTTTCCTCCACCAGGACACCCACCAAACGGGCATAGCCACGCTCACGGATCTGGGCGAGGTGGCTCCTGATCCTGGCAGGGTCCACCTCCGTTGCCTGCGTGGTCTTCTCCAGCTTTCCTGCCAGGAATCGGTCCTGAACCCAGCCCGGCATGTGCGCCATCATGGCCATTCCCGACGACGTCGTGTGGATGTCCAGACGGCCGGCAACCTCCGCCAGGTTCATGACCGTTCCATGCCGGTCCAGGCGTTCGAGGTAAAGAACACTGTTGGTTTCCACATCCGGAATGGACAGGGCAACGTGTTCCCGCACCGCCGCGTGCACACCTTCCAGGAACGGCAAACCGCGACGTCGGAATTCCTCCAGGGGATTACTGCGGGAGGCCAGTTCCCACATCTTCATTCCGACGCCGAACTCGCCGGCCGCGTTGCGCTCCAGGAGTCCGTTGGCCGCCAGGTCCATGGCCAGGCGATGCACCGTGCTGCGGGACATGCCGGTAATCCGGACCATGTCCTTCAGGGGAAGCCACGGCTGGCCTTTGGAAAACGCGTCCATGATCTTCACGACGCGTTCGATCACGGACTCCCCCGACGCCGAGTTGGCCATGATGCCTCCGTAGTGCTTTTCCGGTCGGCTGCATCGCGGACCGCAAACCCAATATAGCCTTGCACTGAAGCGCGAGAATCCGGGAGGCAACGTGGAACTGCGGCAAATCGAGGCCTTCCTGGCAGTAGCAGAGGAATTGCACTTCGGCAGGGCGGCAGAACGGCTCCGCATGGCCCAGTCGCCGTTGAGCCAAACCATCAAGAAGCTCGAAAAGGGCTTGGGCGCACCGCTCTTTGTCCGCAACACCCGGTCCGTCACGCTGACTCCGGCCGGGCATTCCCTGTTGCCGCACGCACGCCGGATCCTGGACGAAGTGGACCTGGCACGCAGGGCTGTCAGCGCCGGAACGGGGACCGTCTATGGCAAAATCGCCATCGGCTTCTCGGGTGCGCTGAACCATGCCACGCTTCCCCCACTGACACGGGCCCTGCGCCAGCGCTACCCGCAACTCGACGTGACGCTGCGGGGAGGCTTGCTGACCCAGGAAGCACTTCACCAACTGGGCAACGGTGCACTGGACCTGGCCTTTATCGGCCTACCCATCGACGCTCCGTCGCTGGCCACCCGCCGGATTGCCATTGAGCGCCTGGGGGTTACCCTGCCGGCAGACCACCCCCTTGCCGGACAGGCCTCCGTGGAAATGGCCGAGCTGGCCAATGATCCGTTCATCACCATGCCTGCCGCCCAAGGGTCCACGCTGCGTGAGGTCACCTTCGCGGCGTGTGCTGCCGCCGGTTTCCGCCCCAGGATCGCCCAGGAGGTCTCCGACCCCTACACGGCACTGTCCTTGGTGGCCGGTGGCGTGGGCATCAGCCTGATGCCCGGGTCCATTGAGGGGATCATGCCTGCGGGCATCGTCTTCCTGCCGCTTCAAGGCGACGACGTCCTCCTGTTTTCCGGACTCGCCTGGAACCCTGGCTCCATGTCTCCGGCCGTTCGGGCGGCAATCCAACTGGCTGAGGAGGTGCTGCCAACACCTGGGGACTAGCCCACTATGTGTTTTCTGCACATGGTGAGAGACCAACTAAGTATTGGACAAGAGCTAATGCGTTGCCCAGCATTGAGAAAAGCCCCACTCACTCAATGAAGAGGACACCCTCATGGCCACGTTTGCCGTTACATACGCCTACTCCGACTCGACGTCTGCCGGCCGGGATACAGTCCGGCCCGCTCACGTGGAGTTCCTCAAAGCCCAGTTCGACGGCGGTCGCCTCCTCAAGAGCGGCCCTTTCGGTCCGGAGGAATCACCAGGCGCGCTGCTGATCATCGACGGTGACACCAAAGCCGACGTCGAAGCCCTTATGGACCAGGACCCGTTCCATCAAGCAGGGCTCATTGAGGAACGGACCGTGCGGCAGTGGAACATCTTCTTCGGCGCTGATGCTGCGCAGCCGGCAGCCGCGCAGACCGCCGCGCAGCCCGCAGCCGGGCAGCCAGCCGCGCAGACCCCCGCGCAGAACTGAGGTCCCCCAGTGCTGTCCGCGATCACCGTCTCCAAAGAGACCATTGCTTTTCGGGATTCTCCTGAGCCCGTCCTTGAACCGGGCCACGCCCTCGTCCGGGTCCACAACGTCACCCTCTGCGGCACCGACCTCCATATCTGGGAGGACGACTATCCCACGGAGCTCCCCCTGGTCCAAGGCCATGAGTTCTCCGGCATCGTGGAGGCCCTCGCGCCTGCGAAGACCGGCGCCGGGGGCTCCGGAAGGGACACAGTCCAGGAGATCAGCATCGGCGACCGCGTTGCCGTCAACCCCATCATCTACTGCGGCGAGTGCCGCCCGTGCCTCACCGGCCGGTACAACGTCTGCCAGAACGTGGGCTGCCTGGGCTGCTACTCGGATGGGGCACTGACAGAACTGATCAGCGTCCCGGTGGAGAAGCTGTGCCCCGTTCCCGACGATCTCCCGCTGGACATCGCCGCCATGGGCGAACCCGCATCCATCGCCATGCAGGCCGTCAACCGCGGTCGGCCCGAGCCCGGCGACACCGCGCTGGTGTTGGGAAGCGGCCCCATCGGATTGCTGGCCACGCTGTACCTGACGGAGCTTGGAGTCACGGTGATCTGCGCCGATACCGAGCAGCACCGGCTGGATCTTGCGGTCGGGTTCGGTGCCGCGGAAACGCTGCTGGTAAGGCCGGGAAGCGACTTCCCGGATGAACACCAAGCACAACGCCTTCACTCCATGACGGACGGGTACGGTCCGCAACTGGTCATCGAAGCCACCGGGGTTCCTTCCTCCTTGGAGAATGCCATCAGGCTGGTTGCCAGCGCCGGCAGGATTGTCCAAGTGGGCATCTCGCCGCGGCAAGCCAACGTCTCCATGAAGGACATCCCCTACAAGGAACTGGATCTCATGGGCAGCCGGATGAGCCTCAACCTCATCCCTGACGGGCTCGCCCTGCTGTCCCGTCACCCTGAACAGGCACGCGCCCTCATGACCCACCGCTTCGCATTTGCGGAGGTCCAGAAGGCCTACCGATTGATGCAGGGACGAACCGGGAAGATCGGCAAGATCGTCATCGAGATGCCTGCGGGAAGCGTCGCATGAGCACCTCAATCCTCACCGCGCCCGAACAACTCAACGCCAGCTACGACGTCGTGATCATGGGCAGCGGCGCCGCCGGGCTGGTGGCCGCCGTCCGTGCTGCCGATGCCGGACTGAGCGTCCTGGTGGTGGAGAAGGCGCCGCTGCTGGGCGGCACCACGGCTGCCGGTGGCGGCGTGATGTGGGCACCGAACAACCACCTCGCCAAGGCTGCCGGGTACCAGGACAGCCATGCCGACGGCGTCGCTTACCTCACGGAGGCGGCCGGCCACGTGATGACGGCCCAGGAAATTGAGTGGTACGTGGCCACTGCGCCGCGGGCTGTGGACTTCCTGAACCGGAACACCAAAGTGTCCATGGTTCCCATTGCCCGCCCGGATTACCACATGGACTGGAAAGGGTCCGCGAACGGTGGCCGCGGCCTGGACAACAACGCTTTTGATCCCCAGGACTACCCCGGCCTTTCGGAGCTGATCCGGCCGTCGTCGTACTTCCCTCTGCTCACCATGACCGAACGCGATGAACTCAACGGCCGCGCCGCTGATCCGTTGCTGCTGGAACGCCGGGCGTCCACCGGGATCCGGACCATGGGCGGCGCCTTGGTGGGGAGCCTGGTGGCGAGCGCTGTGGACCGGGGCGTGCACCTTGTGGTGTCCAGTCCGGTGGAGGAATTGTCACCGCCATGTGCCGGGTGGATGGTGAGTCTCGGCGGCGTTTCTGCCGACGCGACCGTGGCCGCGACCGCCGTCGTGCTTGCCTCTGGTGGGTTCGAATGGAATCCGCGGCTTCGCAGCGCGTTCCTGCCGTATCCGGTGACGCCCATCAGCGCCCCGTCCAACGAGGGCGACGGCTTGGAACTCGGGCTGAAGGCCGGAGCGGCTGTGGAGGACATGACGGCAGTGTGGGGCGTTCCGGTGATTTCGACGGCGGCCCATCAGTACGACGGTCAGCAGTCGGGGCGTATGGGAAACGTGGAGATGACGTTGCCGGGATCCATCACCGTGAACAGCGACGGCAAGCGTTTCGTCAACGAGGCGCTCAACTATCACGACGCCAGCAGGGTCTTCGCCTCGATCAACCCGCATACGGGCAGGCAACAGAACAACCCGGCGTGGTTGGTTTTTGATTCCGCCTATGTGGCCAAATACCCGGTGGCGGGCTCCTCGCCGGGCGAACCCGCAGAGTGGATGGTGTCCGCGCCCAGCCTGGAACTCCTGGCCAAGGAGGTGGGCATCAACCCAGCCGGTCTCAACGCCACAGTTTCCCGGTTCAACGCCGACGCGGTCCTCGGCGTGGACACGGAATTCGGCAGGGGCGCCACTGCCCAGGACCGATTCCTGGGCGATGCCGGAAACACCCCCAATCCTTGTCTGGCGCCCTTACTGGTGGCTCCGTTTTATGCGGTTCCCATCCGGGCAGGCGTACTCGGCACGTCGGGCGGGTTGGCTACGGACTTCAGTGGTCGCGTCCTGGACCATCGGCAGCAGCCCATTCCGGGACTTTATGCGGCGGGCAACGTGTCGGCCGGGGTCTTCCGCAACAACTACCCCGGCGGCGGTGCCACCCTTGGTTCCGCGATCACCCGTGCCTTCGCTGTTGGGGAAGATCTCGCGGCCCGGCTGAAGTAGCCGACCCTTGGGGGGACGGAAACGCCCGACGGCGACTACCGCCGTCGGGCGTTTGCGTTGCCAGGCCCGCTCTACGCGCCTCGCGCCCGAAATAGGGCGCAGAGCGGGCCCCCACAACGGATGGGCTAGCGGGCGTAGAGCTCGGTGAAGTTCCTGAGAACCCGCATGGGTTCCGTCACGGATGATTCAAGGGCAGCGGCGATGAGTTCATCGGCCTCGTGGGGCGGGAAATAGCCTGCGTTCTTGTAGATGTTGATGCGCGTGATGATCCCGTCAGCATCCAGTTCCGGGTGGAATTGTGTGGCGTAGAGGTTGTTTTTGATGCGGAACATGTGCACCGGGCAGGCAGCTGAGCTGGCCAACAGCACTGCATGTCCGGGTAGTTCGCTGCACGCTTCCTTGTGACCTACAAAGGCGTCGAAGGTGCGTGGGACGCCCCGAAGCATGGGGTCACGTTCCCCGTCGGCGGTGAGCGTGATCTCCGTGGGCCCCACAGGCTCGCCAAAGCGGCGGTCAATCGTGGCCCCTTGGTGAACACCCAGGGTCCCGACGCCGTAGCAGGCACCAAGGAACGGGAAGTCCTCGGCCACTATCCGGTCCAGAAGGGATGAGAGTTCCGTCTCAACCCGGATCTGGTCGGAGCTCTTCTCCTCCACAGGATCGCTGGACGTATAGGGGCTGCCGCCAACAATCACCCCGGAATAGTCCGACAGTTCAAGCGCCGGCAAAGGCCCGGATTCCAGCCGGATACGGACCAATTCTTCCGGTTTCAGGCCGCAGTAGCGGAGGTAGGCCTGGTATTCGTCATCGGCTGCTGCGTCTTCGGCGCGGGTGGCCAGCAAAAGGAAGGGCTTCACAGGCCCAGTCTGCGCGAGGAATGCCTGACGAACAAAGTGTGTTGGCCCGAAGGGGGTTTCTGACAGAGACTCCCTTGCATCGCCGTGGCTGCATAACGTTGGTAGGGACCCCTATGACACACCTATGACTCATTTCTGAGGAGCAATCTTTGAAGCAGGACCCTCTGGTCGTCGGCACGCAATCGCCCAAGGCGTCAGTTGCTGCACCGCAACTCCCCAAGAAGATCCCGTGGGGTGGCCTTCTGGTTCTGGCTGCGGCAGGGTTCACGGCTGTGACCACAGAACTCCTGCCCTCAGGCCTGCTTCCCCAAATCAGCCGCGACCTCGGAGTGGACGAGTCGGCGGTGGGTTCGCTGACCGCGGTCTATGCGGCCATCATCGTTTTCACGGCCCTCCCGTTGTCCCGGTTCCTGGCCGGGCGGCTTCCCCGGAAGACCCTGCTCATTGCCACCGTGCTGGCCTTTGCCCTGAGCAACGTGCTCCTCGCTTTCAGCCCATCCTTGGGTTGGGCGATCGGGGCGAGGCTCCTTGGCGGCATCGCCCACGGCATGTTGTGGTCCAGCATGGCACCGTATGTGGCCCGCATCGTCCCCGCACATTCCGTGGGCAAGGCCATGGCTGTGGTCTTCAGCGGCAACAGCATCGCGTTGGCCGTCGGTGCTCCCATCGGAACGCTGATGGGTTCGCTCATGACCTGGCGCGCCTCGTTCCTGGTCCTGGCCGGAGTTGGTGTGTTGCTGGCTGTCTTGGCTTTTTGGCTGCTCCCCGGCGCCCATGACCAAGCCAGCCAGAAGACCCCATCCCTCCGAGCAGCCATGAAACTGCCCGGCGTCATCGCCATCGCCATCGCATGGCCGCTCCTGCTGCTGGCCCACTTCACACTCTTCACCTACGTTGCCCCGTTCCTCCTCGCCTCCGGACTGCCGGAATCCGCTACGAGCCTGTCCCTTTCCGTGGTGGGCATCGCCAGCCTGGTGGGTATCTGGATTGCCGGCATGACCGCGGACTCCCGCCCGCGCACCTCGGTGATTGCCGCCGTCGGACTCTTGACCCTTGCTTTCGCCCTGCTGCCCGCGCTGGGCGGCACCTGGGTGGGCGCGTTTGGACTGATGACGCTCTGGGGCATCGCGTTCGGAGCGGTGGGCATCTACAACCAGGCGGCGATTCTCCGTGCGGGCGGTGAGCACAAGGATGCTGCCAACGGGCTGACTGTGGTAACCATCCAACTGGGGATCGCCATCGGTGCTGTGTACGGAGCCTTCGCCCTCACCACCGTCGGTGCGCACCTGGTGCCCTTGGCCGCCGCGGTTCCCACTGCGGTTGCGCTGGTGATCATCATTGCCAGCCGTCGCGGCGGCTACCCTGCCGGGGGTCGCGAGAAGCGCCGTTAACATTCCCGAAACACGCCGGTGACGTGATCTTCACGAACAGTGGATTTCTGTAACTTACCTGCAACTTAGCTCTTCTGAGTCGGAAACATAGCTCACCGAACATTGATCGGGGGGTTGGTGTGGGCCGTGCAACAACGGCCCCGTTTCGGACAAGCTTGAAGGGAACGCAGGTGGAGATCTCTGCGCAACACGTCTGGCTGATGTTGTCATCGGCGATGGTGCTATTCATGACCCCGGGCCTCGGCCTGTTCTACGGCGGCATGACCCGCGCCAAGGCAGCTCTGAACATGATCATGATGAGCTTCATCTCGGCCGGCATCGTTGGTGTTGTCTGGGTCCTGTGGGGCTACTCGATGACCACCGGCGACGGCTTCCTCGGCCTGTTCGGCAACCCATTCGCACACTTCGGCCTGCAGGACCTCATGGGTTCGCCGGACCTCATCAAGGCAGGCTTCGCTGCTACGTTCGCCATCATTACCGTGGCCCTCATCAGCGGTGCCATCGCCGACCGTGCCAAATTCGGCGCCTGGGCTTTGTTCGTACCGATCTGGGTGACGGTGGTTTACTGCCCGCTTGCTTACATGATCTGGGGCGGTGGCCTCATGAGTGCAGGGGGCGCCCTCACCCAGATCTTCGGCCAGGTCATCGACTTCGCTGGTGGCGCAGTGGTTGAGGTCAGCTCCGGAACCGCCGCTTTCGTCCTCGCACTGATCGTGGGAAAGCGTCACGGATTCGCCAAGGACCCCAACCACCGCCCACATAACGTGCCGTTCATCATGATCGGCGCAGCCATCCTCTGGTTCGGCTGGTTCGGATTCAACGGCGGAGCCGCCGCCACGGTGGAGCAGGCAGGCCTCATCTGGGTCAACACCCTGGTCACCCCGGCCGCGGCCATGCTGAGCTGGCTGGTGGTGGAGAAGATCCGTCACGGTCACCCCACGTCCTTGGGCGCAGCGTCCGGCGTAGTGGCGGGCCTTGTAGCCATCACCCCGTCCTGCGCGAACATCACCCCGCTCGCAGCTCTCGGCCTGGGCTTGGTGGCCGGCGCTGCCTGCGCAGTGTTCGTTGACCTGAAGTACAAGTTTGGCTTCGACGACTCCCTCGACGTTGTGGGCGTTCACTTCGGGGCCGGCGTCATCGGCACGATCTCCCTCGGCTTCATCGCCTTCCCCACCGAGGGGACGGCCGGCGGCCTCTTCTACGGCGGCGGCCCCCAGCAGTTGATCGCGCAGACCGTGGCCGTCTTGGTCACCATGGCGCTCTCGGGCCTGGGCACTCTGGTCATCGGCCGGGCCATCCACAGGACCATCGGCTTCCGTGTTGCCCACGAGCACGAAATCACCGGTGTTGACCTCACCCAGCACGCCGAGTCCGCCTACGAGTTCGGCCTCACCGCCCACGGCCACTTCCGTCAGCAGCAGGCGCACCTGTCTGCTTTGATCAGGCGGAAGCCCGAAGAGGCCAAGGAAGACAGCTTCGCCTAACGGCACCCTCACCAAACAGCGCCCGCCCACCCAAGTAGGTGACAGCAAACGCACCACTGAGGGCTGATTGGGACGTTTGCTGTTACCTAGTTGGGCTAGCCGGAGCCGTTCCAGATCCGCTGCCACCACGTCCGCTTGCCCGGCTGCTCGGGTTCCGGCTCCGGCGGAGCTGCGGCTGACCTGCGTTCCCGCCATTTTTCCAGTTCAGCGTCCACGTCGCGGAGCTTGGTGATCACCGGAGGCCCGCCCTGAAGTTGCCGCCTGGCCTCGATCACGCGTTTGTTGAAGTCCTCAAGAATGTCCCGGACCTGTTTGTCCGTGTACTGCTGGTCCAGCTTGGCGTCGAGCTCGGAGTCCTCGATCCGGAGCAGAATGGCCGGCGGACCGATCCCGCTGAGGCGTTCGCGTTGGATGAGGCCTTTGACCCACCAGTCGGGATCGTAGTGCTCCCCCAGCCCGGGGATTGGTTTTCCGGCGTATTTCAGGTTGTCGAACTTGCCTTGGTTCATGGCGTCCCGGATGAGGTACTCGACCCGCGCGGCGTCGTCCACTTTGCGGCGTTTCTCGCGTTCCTCGGCGTCGGCGGCCTCGAGCTCTGCGTCTTCTTCCGCGTTGCCGCCCCATGACCGGACTGCCCGCAGTTCGGCGCCGCGCTCAAGCCTGCGCCTGAAGACGTTATTCTCGGCGTTCACGTCCTGCCACCTCCTCGCACGGCAGCCCTCGCCTGCCGGACATCGTGATTCCAGTATTCCGCACGTTGCCGTGGTTGGGGCACGTACCCCCACCACCTGCTTTGAAACCGCAACGACCCCCGACACGCCGCCAACAGGCGTGTCAGGGGCCGTTCGGTGCCCGAAATGGGTGGTGGTGGTCCGGCGAAAAAACTAGGAACGAACAGCCATGCCCGGATCCAACTGTTCGATACCCTCAGGCGTCACCAGCACTACCCGGGCGGTGCAGATGTCGTAGAACAGCCCTGTGGCTTGCACGCTGCCCGAGGCAAGGACTGGCCCAGTGACGGGGTGGTCCTCCAGCTTCCGGAGCTGCACGGCAATGTTCACCATGCTCAGCTGGTCCAGCCGGCTGTAGCCCTCGGCCTCGGCCGCGCGGGCAACAGGATGGCCGGCGAGCAACGCCGAGTAGCTGGGCCGTGCGTGCTCCAGCCAGGTATTAAAGCCCGTACCCAGGGCAGGGGCAGAACCCTCTGCATCAGCAATGACGGCCTTCATTGCGCCGCAGTTGGAGTGCCCGCAAATAACGATCGAATCCACGGACAGCGCCTTGACCGCAAATGACAGCGTTGAATCAATGGAGGCATCACGGCCATCGCTGCACACCACGTTGCCAATGTTGCGGAGCGTGAGAAGGTCACCCGGTCCGCTGCTGGTGATCAGGTTGGGGTTGACGCGGGAGTCGACGCACGCCACGAACAGCGTGTCCGGGTTCTGGCTTTCGGTGAGGTCCTGAACCAGGGGGCGGACCTTGTCAGCGTGCCGGCGATGGTATTTGTCGATGCCCAGGAGGATGGACCGCAGCGGCGGCTGCCCGCCGTCGTCGTCCGCTGTTGGATTGTCACCGGGCGGCAGCCAGGACGTGCGCGGCGGCAGCGGGAATTCGCGCGGGTCCTGCCGCTGCGGGGTGTTGTCCTCGGCATCGGTGAAGGCGGTGGTGCCGTGTTCCTCAAGGATTACCGAGGCGCCCGTGCTCCGATGCTGCTTCTGCCAGGCGACCAACGCTTCGCGAAAGGCGTGGTCCAGGTAGTCTGCGTTGAGCTCCACCACGGCGTCCTGGCCTTCGGGCACTGAGTGGAGGACGCGGTTGAGCCGGGGCAGCGCGAAGAAGCTGCACGATCCGGCGATGACAACGCGCCACGGAAGGGCAGCACCGGCGGGCGCATGGGCATTGATCTGCGCCCGGAGAACCCTCCACAGCACGCAGAGGGCGGCGAGGGCCAGGCCGATGATCACGCCTTCGAGGAGGTTGAGCACCACGACGCACACCAGCGTGACGCTGTAGACCAGGAGCTCGCCGGTACGGAGGCTGGTGCGGATGTCGGCAACCTTGATGAGCTTCGCGCCGATGACCAGCAGCAGGCCGGCCAGCACCGACAGCGGAATCAGTTGGATCAGCCCGGCGAACAGTGCGGAGAAGACGAGGACCCAGACGCCGTGCAGGATGGCGGAGATGCGGCTTTTCGCGCCGGCTTCAACATTGGTGGCGCTGCGGACAATCACGCCGGTCACCGGAAGTCCGCCGAGCATGCCGGAGACAACGTTCGCGGAGCCTTGGCCCACCAGTTCGCGGTTGAGGTTGGTGCGCGAACCGCCGTGCATTTTGTCGACGGCGACGGCGGACAGGAGCGACTCGATGCTCGCGATCAGGGCCACCGTGATGACGGCCATGGACGCTGCCCGCCAGGTGCCGTCGGGCAGGCTTGGCAACGCGACGGCGTCGAAGATGGAGCCGCTGAAGCTGATGCGCTCAACGCCTGGCGCCACCGCGACGGACAGGGCCGTGACTGCGACGACGGCGGCGAGCGGTCCGGGGATCTTTCGCACCGACGCCGTGAGGAACTTCCAGGCCATCAGGATCGCGACAACAGCAAGACCCAGCAACGCCGAGTGCAGCTCCACGTTGGTGATGGCCGCCGGCAATGCCGTGAGGTTTTCGACGGCGGACCCAGCAGCTTGGCCGCCGAGCAGCACGTGGAGTTGCTGCAGGATGATGGTGATGCCAATGCCCGCGAGCATCGCCTTGACCACCACGGGCGACACTGCCAGCGCGGCCCGGCCAATGCGGCTGACACCCATGAGTAACTGCACGACGCCGGCACCGACTGTAATGGCACACGTCACCGCCCAGCCGAATTCGTCCACAAGACCGGCGACGACGACGGTCAGGCCGGCAGCGGGGCCGCTCACCTGCAGTGGGGAGCCACCCAGGCTGCCTGCGACGATGCCGCCCACGGCCGCGGCGATGAGGCCGGCCATGACAGGAGCTCCGGAGGCGGCGGCGATACCCAGCGACAGTGGGAGTGCGACGAGGAAGACTACTAGGGACGCGGGAAGGTCCGCGCCGAGGTTGCTGATGAAACTTGGCTTGGCTGTACCTTTGCCCGGGTTCTTTCCCGGCGGGCTGTGCGAGTCAGTAGGGACGGTAGCGGAATCGTTGGGCTGCGGCATGGGGTTCCTTGAGCTTGGGAATGCTGACCCTTCCAAGCTACGGAACCTGTCACCGTTAATGACAACAAGATGTGACAAGTGTGACAAAAGCTGTGAAGATGCGCTTCATGTTGGGACCCATGGGAACTTTCGCGGGGGTAGGGATCGTTGGGGCGTTCGCGGGTAAGAGACCTCGGCACGCAACAATGCGGCGCGGATCACAATTCGGCCTCTGCGGGCTGTAGGATTCGCTGGTTGACGCGATAGTCGCGCATTGGATTTTTTGGGGGTTGGGCCGTTGGCTGCTCTGGGTAGATCTTTGTCTTTCAGCAGCGGCGTCGGCCGGGTTGTTGCCGCTGCACTTCTGGCAGTGATCACTGCGCTGACGTTCCTGATGGTCCCGGGGGGCCAACAGGCTAAAGCCGATACCCTCATGGATCACATTGTTAACAGCAGCAACCCCAACGACGTAGCCGTCAACGTCACGACCAACAGGACGTACGTCGCCAACCAGTATGGGAAATCCGTGACAGTCATCGACGGTGCCACTTCGGCGTCAAGGTCGATCGCCGTGGCAGACTACCCCGAGAGCGTAGCCATCAATGAGAAGACCAACAAGATATACGTCTCTCATTCAGCCAGCTATACCATTACCGTCATTGACGGGGCATCGGAAGCAACGAAAAGAATTTCAACAGTTGGCCAACCGGAAAAAATGGTGGTGAATCAGACCACCAATGAGCTCTACGTCGCCAACGGGGAATCAACAGGCGGCATCTATGTCATCAACGGAGCCAGCTTGGCCGTCACCCAAATTCCAATTTATGGGGAGATCAGAAGTCTCGCCATCAATGAGATAAGCAACAAGCTCTATGCCACCGCGTGGGAGAGCAGCAAAGTGGCCATCCTGGATGGGGTCAGTAAAAAAGTCACCCAGCTTGACCTCGGCACCCCGGCACAGTCCGTGGTCCTGAACCCCATTACGAATATGGTCTACTTCAGCTGCCCGGACGCCAAGGGATTTGCCGTACTCAGCGGACAAACCAACCAAATATCCATGATTCCCACCGGGTCGAACGCCCGCCCTGGAGTGATGGCAATCAACCGCCAAACCAACACGGTTTATGCAGCCGACGAAGGCAACCAATATCTGACAGCCCTCGATGCGACAGCAAGGACTCTGGTCAATACGCCGACTGAGCGCACCCATTACCTCAGCATTGCCGTCAACGAGGTCACCAATAAGGTCTACGCCTCAGACTATTACCGGCACCGGGTAACCGTCTTCGACACCAAGGCAAACGTCCTCGGGCACGTACAGGGTTTCGATAATCCCGAGACTCTGGCAATTAACCAAAAGACCAACAAGATCTACGTAGCCGATCGCGGTGGAAGTCGGGTCCGGACCATCGATGGAAGAAACGTCGCCCCCTCATTCACGTCGACCCTCCCTCCCAACAGCGGTTCTGTGGGGGCTCGATACCACCATGAGATGACGGCGAGCGGCTCCCTGACACCGCAGTTCAAAGTTGCCAGCGGTGCACTGCCCCCAGGCCTTACTCTGGTGTCACAGAATCCAAATGGACTCCTTTCCGGCGTGCCCAGCATCCCTGGAACCTTCAGCTTCCGCATATCTGCCAGCAACGGTTACGGCCCGGATGCACTGACCCCAACCATCACGATCACCATCAAGCCGGCTGATATCAGGCACGACTTTACCGGCGACAAAAGACCGGACGTCCTGGCTCGTACCAACAGTGGAGACTTGTGGCTTTATCCTGGCAACGGCAGCGGCGGCTGGCAGTCGCCATCCAAGGTCGGCCAAGGTTGGAACGTCATGACAGCTCTCGTCTCTCCCGGGGATTTCACGGGTGACGGCAAAGCCGATGTACTGGCCCGTGACACCAGCGGAGTCTTATGGCTATATCCAGGTAACGGCAAGGGTGGCTGGCAAGCCAGGCTGCAAGTAGGCCAAGGCTGGAACGCCATGACCGCCATCACGGGAATTGGTGATCTTGACCTGGATGGAAATGCCGACGTTGCTGCCCGCGACAGCTCCGGACAGCTGTGGCAGTATCGCGGCAACGGCCGGGGCGGCTGGCTAACCCAGGAGTTGGTTGGCAGAGACCTGAATGGCATGAACTTCATCTCCGGCATAGGAGATATCGCGAAGGACGGGACCGAGGATTTGGTGACCCGGGATGCCAACGGGGCGCTATGGAGTTTCAGAGGCTATCCGCGAACTTCCTTTGGCTGGGGCGATCAAATCGGTTGGGGCTGGAATGCCATGACTGCCATAGCCACTCCAGGCGACTTCAACGGCGACGGCAATGTGGATCTCCTGGCCCGCGACTCAGCCGGGACACTCTGGCTCTACCCCGGTAACGGCAAGCAGGGCTGGCTCCCCCGGGTCCAGGTCGGCTCCGGTTGGAACGTCATGAACACCATCATCTAGAGTCCAGAACCACAACACGCAAATCACCAAGAACGACGGCGGCAACCACCCGCCGTCGTTCTCTTGCCCTCCACACGCATAACCTAAGGCTCCTTAGAATAGGCTTGGGATCATGAGCGACTCCGAAGCCCAGCCTGTACGCATCAGTTCCGAGCCCGTCCAGCTCCAAGCCCTCGAGCCGATGCTGGAAAAGGTGCGGGAATCCGTGGGCGATGTCCCTGCTCTGCTTGCCATCGCTACGGAGATCGGGATGACGGCCCCCCAGCCCGGCGAAGGAAATACCGCCAAGCTCTGGGAAATGCTGGCATCGGTCACAGCCGTGGATGTGGCGGCCGGGAGGGTGCTGGAACCACATCTGGATGCCGTGGCCATCCTTGCCCAAGCAGACGTACCCGCTACACCGGATGGCGCCTGGGGAGTCTTCGCTGCGGAGGGCCCCGGCTTGAAGCTCGAGGCCAAGCGGGACAACGCCGGGAACTACGTCCTCAACGGGTCCAAACCCTGGTGCTCGCTCGCGGCCCAACTGAATGGTGCAGTGATCACGGCCCACACCGAAGACAACAGCCGGGCCGCATTCGCTGTGAACCTGAAGCACCCCGGAGTGTCCTGCGAAACACCCCAGTGGACCAGCCGGGGTCTCCAGGAAATTCCCAGCGGCACCGTCCACTTCGACCAAGTCCCCGCAACCCCGGTCGGAGGCGAAAGGTGGTACTTCACCCGACCCGGTTTCGCCTGGGGCGGCATGGGCGTTGCCGCGTGCTGGCTCGGCGGAGCAGTTGCCGTGGCCAGGGATTTCAGGAGCGCACTGGCCAAGGGCGCGGAAAATGGCAGGGAGCCGGACCAGATCGCCCTCGCCTCCTTGGGTGAGGTGGACAGGATCATCACGTCCGTCACCGGGTACCTGGCCCAAGCCGCAGAGCAAATCGACGCCGGCGAACTGGACGAGCGCGGCGAAGACCCCACAGACACAAACGGCCCCAGCGCCTGGAGCGAAGCCCTGCGTATCCGCGGAACTGTTGCCGCCGCCGTCGAGCGCGTCCAAACAGTGGTGACGCAGAACCTCGGTCCCGCGCCGCTGGCGTTCAATGAAGCGTATGGAAAGCGCATGGCCGATCTCTCGCTGTACATCCGGCAGCACCACGCCATGCGGGACGACGCCCAGCTGGGCGCGCTGACCCTGAAGGGAGAATGCCAGTGGTGACCTTTTCCCACACTGACACCGGAACGTCGGAGCAGGAATGGGCAGCGTCGGGAGTGGCCGCCCTCCCCGAACTGCCGCTGGATACAGCAGAACTTGCGGCCAGGAAGTTCGTTGTCCTGGCCGCGCACCCGGACGACGAATCACTCGGCGCCGGCGGCTTCCTGGCCAGACTGCACGCAGCCGGCGCGGCAGTCGACATGATCCTGTGCACCGCGGGCGAGGCATCGCATCCAGACTCGCCAACCACGACGCCGGAACAGCTTGCCGCTGTCAGGCTCACGGAGTTCGACACTGCTTTGTCAGGGCTGGCGCCCAGCGCGACGTGGCGGTTCCTGGAACTGCCCGACGGACAGTTGGCTGCCAACGCTGACCGTATTGCTGCGGCAATCAGCGAGAGCATCGCGGGGCGAGCGGCGGAGGAAGTAGTGATCGTGGCTCCCTACCGTTCCGATGGCCATACGGACCACGACACCCTTGGCACGGTCGCCGCGGACCTCGCCACACAAAACGGCTACGGGCTCCTGGAATACCCCATTTGGTACTGGTTGTGGGCAGGAACTGAGGACACCACCTGGAATGGTTGGGTCCGCGTGCCCCTGAGCCAGGAAGAACAACAGGCCAAGGCCAAAGCAATGCACGCCCACGCCTCGCAAACAGAGCCGCTGTCCGGACAACCGGGCGACGAGACTTTGCTTTCCGGGACATTTCTGGAGCACTTCGAGCGGCCTTGGGAAACGTTCGCCTGGCATCCCTCCACAGCTGGGAGCAACAGCGCAGCAGATGCGGAACGCATCTTCGACGAAGTCCATTCAAGGGAAGAGGATCCGTGGAGCTACACCACCAGCTGGTATGAACGCCGCAAGAGGGCGCTGACCCTCGCGGCCCTGCCCGAGGAAAGCTATGAGTCCGGGTTGGAACTGGGCTGTTCCATCGGCACACTCAGCGAGGAGCTGGCCCGGCGTTGCCGGACATTCCTGGGAGTGGACGCCAGCAGCGCAGCCTTGGCCCAGGCAGCGGAGCGTCTCGCGAGCTACCCATCAGCGGAGGTCAGGCACCTCACCATGCCGCATGAGTGGCCTGAGGGCATGTTCGACCTGGTGGTGCTGTCCGAAACGGGCTATTACCTTTCGCGGAAAGAACTCACCGAACTGCTAACAAGAATCCAGGCCTCAACTACGCCTGGCGGAACACTGCTTCTGTGCCATTGGCGGCATCCGATTTCGGGCTGGGAGTTGGACGCGGAGTCTGTGCACACCATGACACGCACCCACCTCGGCTGGCCCACGCACGGACTCTACCAGGAGAAGGACTTCATGCTGGAAGTCCTGGTGGCACCGGATAGCTCACCATGACCCATTCACAGCAGCCAGGAATCAGAAACGTGGCGGTAGTAATACCTGCCCACAACGAGGAACAGCGCCTTGGCCGGGCGCTGACCGGACTGCGCGCCGCACTGGATACCCTTGGACGCGAACGCCCCGGAGTGGGCGCCTCAGTCACCGTGGTCCTGGATAACTGCACGGACGGTTCGGAGGCGATTTCCGCTGCGTTTGGAGCCAAAGATGCCCGCTTTCACAATCTCACCGTGAAGCTCCACAGCACGGGTGCCAGCCGCGATCATGGTGCCAGGGAAGCCCTGAACCGCCTGCAACTCCAGCAGGAGGAACACGCGGATGCAACCGTATGGCTCGCCAACACCGACGCCGATTCCACCGTCCCCGGGCACTGGCTGGTGCGGCAGGTCGATCTGGCAAACGCCGGGGCCGATGCCGTCCTCGGCTCGGTGGAGCCGGACCCCACCGATGTGGACCCTGTAGTTTTGGGGCGCTGGCTGGAGTTGCACCCCTTCCGCGAGGACCACCCGCATATCTACGGAGCCAATTTAGGCATCAGGGCCTCGGCCTACCTCGCGGCGGGCGGCTTTCCCTTGCTGCGTTCCCACGAAGACCGAGGTTTGGTGGAGCGGCTTCGTCGGCAAGGTTTCACGGTGACACCTACGGACACCATCCGTGTGGTCACCTCAGGCAGGACACACGCCCGCGCCCCCGAAGGATTCGGTTCCTACCTCCGGGCTCTCGGCGCTGAGCTTCCGGCCCCCGCCAGCGGCTAACCTGCCAGAGCGCCCTCCACCGCCGCTATGGCAGATGCCGTGATCGCTTCCCGATCGCCGGATCCATCAACGGTCACCAAGATCCCGCGCTTCGAGTAAGCCGTCAGAACCGGCTGGGTCTCGTCCCGGTACAGCTCCAGCCGACGCTGGATCACGGCTTCGGTGTCATCGCTGCGACCTTGCTCTTGAGCACGGCGGAGCATCCGGGCCAGCAACTCGCTGTCCGAGGCCGTGAGCGCCAGAACAACTTGCAAGGGCTGTCCCCGGCCCGCGAGCATCTCGTCCAAAGCGCCGATCTGGATCACCGTTCGCGGGTAGCCGTCCAACAGAAAGCCATCGGCAGCATCGGCTTCTTCCATCCGCTGCTTGAGCATGTCCGTGGTGACGTGGTCCGGCACAAACTCACCTCGGTCCATGAACTCACCGGCCTCAAGGCCGAGATCCGTCTTGTCCCGGACATGGGCGCGGAAAAGATCACCCGTGGAAATGGCGGGTATCCCGAAATGCCGCGCAAGGTGCTCCGCCTGCGTGCCTTTGCCGGAACCGGGAGGGCCCATGATGATCAATCGCGCCATGTAACTGGTCCGTTCGAAAGGCGGCCGGGACTTAAACAATACGCCGACGACGGCGGGAGGCACCCGTCGTCGTCGGCTTCTTTTAGGATGCGGTTCAGTTCTCAGGCGTTGGCAAGCACGCCATCGATCTGTTCGATCGCCTCCCGCATTCCTTCTTCCATGCCCATCTCAGCCATCTTCTGCATCTGCTCTTCGGATTCGAAGCTGGAGGTGATGGTCATTCGGGTGCGGTTGTCCACGGGTTCAAGCTTCACTGTGGCGTGGGTGATGCCCAGGTCGTCTACGGGCTCACCGTGCTCGTCGGCGAAACCATCGTCAAATTCCAGATGATCCGGGGCGTTAATGGCGGTGAACTTCCACCAACCGCGGGCTTTGGTGCCATCCGGGCCGGTCATGTAATAAGCAGCCTTGCCCCCGGCGGTGAACTCGTGGGTCTCAAAAGTGGCCGGCCACGTGGGCGGACCCCACCAGCGTTCGAGCTGCCGGGGGTCTTCCCAGATCCTCCACACGCGCTTCACGTCGGCATCGAACTCGGCCACGATGGTGAAGCTCAGGGCCTCAACATCCTTGTTTACGCTGACAACAGTCATGGCAGTTCCCTTTCGTCATCTTCAGCGAGTATGTCCGCAATCCGGCTGGCACGTTGCCGCCAGATCATTTCGAAGTGGTCCAACAGGTGCCGGGCTTTCTGCAGTCCCTCATGGTTTCCCCGCACAATCTGCTCCCTCCCACGCTTCTCCTTGGTCACCAGGGAGGCCCGTTCCAAGACCGCAACATGCTTTTGCACGGCCGCGAAACTCATGGTGTACAGCGCAGCCAATCCGGAAACCGAGTACTCCCCCGCCGTCACCCGGGCCACGATGTCCCGGCGGGTTGCGTCGGCGAGGGCCTGGAACAGGCGGTCGAGTTCGTCGCCGGAGGGTTTTTTGCTGAGCTGATCTACAACCATTTGGTTGTACGATACGCCCGGAAGGGCCCGATGTCAACGGATGTGATGGCCAAAACACGGCCACCCCTTGCGGCCCTACGCATCGCCCGGGTAAGTTGTTGAAACGTCTCAAAGAAAGCGTTTTCCCGAACATTTAGGTGGAATTGACCATGACTCAGCACGCCCCGATCACGTGGATCGATGGCGAACCGCCCGCCGGACTCAGCGGCGGCACGACGTGGGGAATGCCGTTCCAACGCGGCACCGTTCAGGACGCAGCCGTCCTGGGGGTCCTCGACTCCAGCGGCAGCACCGTCAACGCCCAAATCTGGCCCCTGGCCACTTGGCCCGATGGCTCCCTGAAGTGGGCCGGCATTGCCCTCGGCGCCACGGATCAGCCAGCGGCCGCTTACCGGGTCACCCACTCAAACGAAACGCACGACGGCGGCGCGGCAGCCGTCGTCGAACGCTCACACGGAGTGACGGTCGCCGAAGACGACAACACCATCACCGTATCTACAGGCACACTGGACATGGTCCTGCACCGGAGCGGCAACACCCTGTTCAGCGAGCTTCGCCGCAACGATGCGGTGGTGGCCAAAGACGGCCGCCTGGTGAGCCTGCTGCAGTCAGGGCTGCCCGAGGGAACCGGCACCACCACCCGCACGGGCTTCACCGGCCACACCACCAGTGTCACCGTGGAGCAGGCTGGTCCTGTGCGCGCGGTGGTCAAGGTGGAAGGCCTGCACCGCGAAGAAGACGGCGCCAAAGAATGGCTCCCGTTCACCGTCCGCTTCTACTTCTACGCGGGCGCCCGCAGCGTCAGAATGATTCACTCGTTCGTCTGGGACGGCGACGCTGAGCAGGATTTCCTGGCAGGCTTGGGCGTCGCGTTCACCGTGCCGCTGGACAGCGAACTGCATGACAGGCACGTCAGGATCGCCGGCGCCGACGGGGGATTCCTGGTGGAGGCCGTGCGCGGGTTGACTGGACTGCGACGGGATCCGGGCGACGAAGTACGCGCCGCGCAGATCGCCGGCCGGCCCACCCCGCCCCTGAGCGAGTGGAGCCCACTGGTCTCCGAACGACTCCACCTCATCCCGGGCTGGAACGACTACACCCTGACGCAACTGACGGCCGACGGCTTTGACCTTCGCAAAAGGACTGCTCCCGGCCACGGCTGGGTGGGTATCTCGGGCGGCACCAGGGCGGCCGGGTTCTGCTCGCTGAGCGATGTCCATGGCGGCTTCGGTGTTGGCATCCGGGACTTCTGGCAGTCGCACCCGGGGCAGCTGGACATCCGGGGGGCAGCCACCGCGGAAGCGAAAGTCACCGCCTGGCTTTACTCCCCCGAAGCCCAGCCGATGGACCTCCGTTTCTATCACGACGGCCTGGGCCAAGACACGTTCGAGGACCAGCTTGAGGGGCTCGAAATCACGTATGAGGACTACGAACCCGGCTTCGGCAAACCCACAGGAATTGCACGCACCCACGAGCTGACGCTGTTCGCCTACGACTCGACCCCCAGCACGGAAAGCCTCGCCGCCGATGCCAAGGCAGCGTCCACTCCCCCGCTGTTGCAGCCCTCACCTGAGTACCTGCACGCGGCAGGGGTCTTCGGGGATTGGTCACCGGTGGATCGCAGCACCCCGGCCCGGGCGGAACTGGAAGACAAGCTGGACTTCCTGTTCGACTTCTATCAAGGCCAGACCGAACAGCGCCGCTGGTACGGATTCTGGAACTACGGCGACGTCATGCACACCTACGACACCGATCGGCATGTGTGGCGCTACGACGTGGGTGGCTACGCGTGGGACAACTCCGAGCTGTCGCCCGACCTTTGGCTTTGGTACATGTACCTCCGGACGGGCCGCGCGGACGTCTTCCGCTACGCCGAGGCCATGACCCGCCACACCGGTGAGGTGGATGTCTACCACCTCGGTCCGTGGCGCGGATTGGGTTCGCGGCACAACGTCCAGCACTGGGGCTGCAGCGCCAAGCAGCTGCGCATCAGTACTCCGGCCTACCGGCGCTTCTACTACTACCTGACCGCCGATGAACGAACCGGCGATCTCCTCACCGAACTGGTGGACAGCGACCAGAACTTCCTCGGCTTGGACCCAGTCCGCAAAGTCAGGCCCGACGCCGATACGTACCGCCCGGACCGCGGCGCCCTGGGCGTGGGGCTGGGTACGGACTGGGGCTCACTCGCCGCCACCTGGCTGACCGATTGGGAGCGTACCGGCAACCCGCGCTCACGGGATCGACTCCTCGGAACCATGGCAGACATCGGCGCCCTGAAGTACGGATTCCTCACAGGCGAAGCGCTGTATGACCTTGATGCCGGGAGGTTCGACGCCGGCCGGGAAGTCATCAGCGTCTCGCACCTGAGTGCCGTGTTCGGTTTGGTGGAAATCTGCAGCGAACTGATCAGCCTGGTTCCGGACAAGGACTTCGAGGAAGCCTGGATGCAGTATTGCCGACTGTTCCTGGCCACTCCGGAAGAGCAGGTCGCGGAGGTAGGGCAACCCTTGGCCGGCATCTACCTCACCCAGGCACACAGCCGGCTCACGGCCTACGCCGCGGCGAAGCTGGGGTCCCCGGAACTCGCGGAGTTGGCGTGGGAGAGCTTTGCCGAGGGCGGGGAGAACCTCAACCATGCCGAGGCCTTCACATTGAAGAAGATCCTGCCCCCGTTCGTGCTTCTGCCGGTCGATGAGGCTCCCACCGTCTCCACCAACGACACCGCCCAGTTCGGCTTGGCCGTCATCCAGAACCTGGCCCTGATCGGTCACCAGCTGCCGGCGGCGGCCGATGCACCTCAGGAGGACCCGGCGTCGTAATTCCTGCTGCTTCCTGACCTTCTTTGCCGCTGATATGGGTGGCCAGCAACCCCAGAGGGTTGATTCCGCACTCGAGTCGGCCCGAAGAAGGTCAGGAAGCCACAGCCATCAGGAACTGCTGCGCGGATGCATGATCCGCATCTGGTCCCAGGTCCGCTCCGAAGCGGCGATGTTCTGGTTGGAACGCTCGCGGTCCAGGGAGGCAAGCTCGACGGCGATCGCCTGGACCGCAGCCACGGCACCTGTCAGGGATGGGAAAAAGCCTGCGCCTTCAGTGGGCACCACAATCCGGTGATCGGCATGCACCGCTACAGGCGAACCCGCGCTGTCCGTGATGGAAACAATGGGCGCGCCCAGGTTGTGCGCAATATCCACTGCCCGCATAGTGCTGTCGTAGACCCGCCAAAGGCTGATGGCAATGACCAAATCTTCTGCACCGAGCCGTGCAATGGCATTGGTGAGGGCTGCGACATCGGCATCGAGGAGCCGCACGTTGTAGCCGGCAATGATGGCATTGTGCTCCAGCGCCTTGCCGGGGATAGCGTAGCTGCCTGCCGCGACAATGAAGGTCTGCCGAGCACCTGCAATAGCCTTCGCAATTGCATGGATTGAGCCGGCGTCCAGGGTGCGTTCAAAATGGGCCAAATTGGCACGATCCGTGGAGACCGCGGCTTGCGCAGGGCTACTGATATGGCCATTGTGTTCAGCCGCGACTTCCAGGGCGCTGAGCGACGCCAGGAAGCGGGACCGGAGCTCGAACTGGAAGTCCGCCCACCCCTTGAATCCCAGTGTTTGCGCGGTCCTGGTGACGGTGGAGGCATTCGAAGCGGCCACTGCGGCGATGTCGCTGACGGAGCCGTAGGAGGCCAGTCGCGGCTGGGACCGCAGGATGCCGATGACCTGCATTTGGCGTGCCGCGAGCTTCCGCCCTTGGACGCGGCTGTCGAGCCACTCGGTCAACGTTGACGAGTCGAAATCTTCTTGCACCTATTGACCTACCTCACACTTTGGCCTTAACTTCGATACATCACATCTGCACAGATCCGTGCATATTCCTCAAAATGTACAACTTGGCCCACTTTGCTAGGAATCCCCATGTCTCTCACAGCACGCTTGGATCGACTGGCTCTCAGTCGACCACACTACAAGCTTCTCCTCATCGGAGGCCTCGGCTACTCCTTCGACGGCATGGACGGTGCCGTGGTGGCCTTCCTCCTCCCACGGATCCAGGAATTATGGGGCCTCAGCACCGCCAGCCTCGGCCTGGTGGGCTCCGCGGCCCCGTTCGGTTTCTTTTTCGGCGCGATTCTGGCCGGCTGGATGGGCGATCGGTTCGGCCGCAAAAAGGTCATGCTCTGGGCGCTGGCCTTCTACTGCGTCATGTCAGTGGTTGCAGCCATGGCCCCCAACTTCGAAATCTTCCTGATTGCACGGATCTTTGCAGGATTGGGCGCTGGCGCTGAAAGCGTGATCATCGCGCCGTTCCTCTCTGAGTTCATTCCCCCGAAGCGCCGCGGCTGGTTCATTGGGACCTTGGCCGGATTCTTCTCCTTTGGCTTCGTGGCTGCAGCGCTGATCGGCCGCTTCGTTGTTCCACTGGGTGAGGACGGCTGGCGCTGGGCGCAGGTCATCACCGCTGTTCCCATCCTGCTCCTGCTCTGGTGGCGGCGCAGCCTGCCTGAATCGCCGCGCTATCTCATCAGCCGGGGCCGCATCGCAGAGGCGACGGAAGTGGTGGACCGATTTGAGCAGAGTGTAGTGAAAGCCACGGGCAAACCACTCCCGGCCCTGCCACCGGCAGAGGAAGAGATCACCAAGCACGAACAAAAGATCAGCATCTGGAACGCCCTGAAGTTTATGTGGTCCAAGGCAATGCGCCGCCGGACTGCCGTGATCTGGCTGATCTGGTTCGTGATTACGTTCTCCTACTACGGCTTCTTCTCCTGGATTCCCACCCTGCTGGTTGGACGCGGAATCACCATTACCAAGAGCTTCGAGTTCTCCATCCTCATCTATCTGGCACAGATCCCCGGCTACTTCTCCGCCGCCTGGTTGTGTGACCGGATTGACCGCAAGAACACCATCGCCCTGTACCTGGCGGGATCGGCCATCAGCGCTTTCTGGCTGAGCCAGTCCAACGATTCCGGCATGATTCTGCTGGCCGCCGCCACACTGTCCTTCTTCCTCAACGGCACCTACGCCGGCGTCTACGCCTACACTCCGGAACTCTTTCCCACATGGATGCGTGCCACGGGTGTTGGCCTGGCCAGCGCAGTGGGTCGAGTGGGCAGCATTCTGGCGCCATCCATCATCGGCATCTTCGCCGCTTCCCTCGGCTTCGGCGGTGTGTTCACCATGACTACGGTGGTGCTGACCATCGGCGTCCTGGGCGTGGTGATCTTCGGCGCCTCCACCGCGGGCAAGTCCCTGGAAAACATCAATGCCCGTGCTGAACATGACCCGGCCGCGGCAGGAAGCAAGTGATAACTGTGAACACGGACGCAGTCTTCCAGCAGACCCTCGAGGCCATGCAGAAGGAGCCAGGAGTCATTCTGTTCACTGCCCTGCAGTGGATCCCGCAGCGCTCCAGCCTTAAACGGCTCTTCACCAGCCACCCGGCCGACTATCCGGTGGGCGGCGAGAAGACAGTGGAAATCTCTCCCGGCTGGCTGGGCACGGTTATTGAGGACAAGACGCCCTTCCTGGCCGCAGACCTGGCCGCACTCCGCGGCGTCTTCACCGATTCCGCGCTCATTCAGCAGCTCGGCTGCGGTGCCGTGATCAACGTGCCGGTCCTCGACCAGCAGAACAACGTGGTGGGCGTCCTCGCGCTCCTGGACGCCGAAGGCAAGTACACGCAGCAGAGTGTGGAAACCGCCGTCGACGTCACCCGTGCGAACCTGACCGAACTCGTTCAGGCCTTTGAAGCCCATCCCACTGAAATCCCCGAAACACCTGCGAAGGACACCGTTTAAATGAGCACCACCCCAGAAAGCACCCCCTTGGTCATCCGCAACGCAAGCGTCCTGGACGTGCAGGCAGGCACCTACTCAACTGCCGACGTCGTCAGCGTTGATGGAAAGATCAGCAGCGTCGAGCCGACCGCCGAGGCACCCTCAGCCGCACGCGTCATCGATGGCACCGGCAAGTTCGTCATCCCCGGCCTGATCGATGCCCACGTCCATGTGGTCGCCTCGAGCGCCGACTTCCGCTCGCTGACCTACACGCCGGCTTCATATGTCTACGCGCAGACTGCCCGCATCATGGGCGCCATGCTGCGGCGCGGCTTCACTACTGTGCGCGACCTGTCCGGCGCCGACTTCGGGCTTGCCATGGCACAGGAGGAAGGACTGCTGGAGGGTCCCAAGATCCACTTTTGCGGCCACGCCCTCAGCCAAACCGGCGGCCACGGAGACATGCGGTTGCCGGGCGAAGACCACGATCCCAATGGCCGTGGATGCTGCGGCATTGGACGCGTGGCGGACGGCGTTGACGCTGTCCGCGCCGCCGCCCGCGACGAGATCCGCAAGGGCGCCCACCATATCAAGATCATGGCATCCGGCGGAGTTTCCTCCCCCACCGATCGGATCGACTCCACGCAGTACTCCATGGAAGAGATGCGGGCCGCGGTGGAGGAGGCCGGGGCCGCCAACCGCTACGTCGCAGCCCACGCCTACACGGCGCGAGCCATCAATCGGGCACTGGAAGCCGGAGTTCGTTCGATTGAACACGGCAACCTCCTGGACGACGAAAGCCTCAAGCTCTTCCTTGAGAAAGACGCGTTTTTGGTCCCCACGCTCGTTACGTACTGGGCGCTGAAGGAAGAGGGCAAGGAATTCGGACTCACCGAAGAAATGTGGGGCAAAGTGGACTCCGTGCTGACCAGCGGCCTCGAAGCGATTTCACGCGCCCACGAGGCCGGCGTCAAAATGGCCTTCGGCTCGGATCTTTTGGGCGGCATGCACCGCCACCAGAACGAACAGTTCAGGCTGTTGGGCAAAGTTCAGCCCGCGATTGACGCCATCCGCTCGGCAACCACGACGGCGGCAGAGCTGCTGGAGCGCGAAGGGGAAATCGGTGTGATCGCGCCTGGCGCTGACGCCGACCTGTTGGTGCTCGACGCCGATCCGATGGCAGACATCGCTGTGCTGGCCGACATCTCCGAGCACCTGGAGCACCTCGTCCAGAATGGCCGGATCATCCACTGACTCCCCTCCTTCAAGCTCTGTATTAACGCTTCAAAAGGCCCGATACTGTAAGTATGCTGATCAATATCGACCTGAGGAGGAGACGGACATCATGACCACGAAAGTAAACAAGACAATCATGGTCAACGTTCCGATCAGTACGGCTTACTGGCAGTGGACGCAGTTCGAGGAATTTCCGCATTTCATGGGCGGAGTGGAACGCGTGACGCGGCTCAGTGAGGACCGCCTCGAATGGGTGGCCGAAATCGCCGGCGTCCATCGTCGCTGGGAAGCCAAAATCGTTCAACAGGACCATAACCGGGCCGTGGCCTGGGCCGCCGTGGAGGGTGCCAAAAACGCCGGCTGGGTTGAGTTCAAGGAAGCTGGTCCCAGCCAGACGTCACTGCACTTGTCCCTGGAGTACGAACCGCATGGCGTTCTGGAGTTCCTGGGGGACAAGCTGCATATCGTTGAAAGGCAGGCTGAGTCAGACTTGAAGAAGTTCAAGGAGTACATCGAAAAGCAGACCCCGGAGACGGGCACGACTGCAGGAACCACCGCGGCACCTGCGGCCGCGTCAGGAACTGCGGCCGCGTCAGGAACAGCGGCCGCGTCAACGCCAATCGTCGATCCTGTCACCCACCCGTTCGACCAGACCAACGGTCTGGCAGACGTTGATGGGGACTCGGACGAGACCGCCGAGAGCGACACCCGCAGCGCTGCGGAGCGGAAGGAAGGCGAAGGTCAAGGTCCGGGCTTTATTCCGCCGATGGGCGGCCTGCCAGGACAGCGGTAGTGTCCACAGCAAATGAATCAGTGCCGCCCGGGTCAACGCGACCCGGGCGGCACTTTTCATTGACAGCTGCGGCTAGTTCTTGGTGCCGGTGTAGACAACGGCGGGAATCGCCGGAGCCTGCATGCCCTCGCCAATGAAGAAGCCCGGGTGCGGCGGCTGGTTATAGGCAACATTCTCGCGGGCTACAGCTGTCCGATACACGGTGTCGTGCATCAGGGTCCGCAGCCGCACCTCGGTAGGAGCCGTGGTGGTGTAGATCCGCAGCTCGGTACTGTCAGTGGACGGCCACGCGATCTCTTCCCGCCAGTCGCCAAGGATGTCAGCCTGGATGGACGGGTTGCCCTTGGTGGTGTTGTTGCTGCGGGCACCGTCGGCGGTCAGGAGCCGGTCACTGGTTTCCGTTTCCCAGTTCCACTTGGAGATCGTGGGAACGCCGCGGGACACTGTGGCGTCGTAGTCATGGTCCACGATTTCGCGGAGCAGGTCACCATCCCACCAAGCCAGGAAGTTGGCGGCCGGGATCTTTTCCGCAATCAACTCACCCTTGGCGGACATGAGCTGGCCAACGGGTGAATCCCAGGCAGCAGAACCGCCGATGGCCCACCCTTCGGCGCCTGCATAGCGGGGATCGATGTCGCCTGCCGCCCCACGTCCGGTGTCTTTGATGGCCGGGATGCTCCACAGGACCTCACCGGTTGCGGCATCACGGAAGGTTGCTCCGCGGTTGCCGCTCTGGCTCATGCTTTCGTGGACGGCGAACGTTTCCAGCCCTGGCCTGGACGGATCGAGGTCACTAGTGTGAATGGCATCGCCGTGGCCGAGCTTGGTGTTGTAGAGCGGCTGGCCGTTGTCATCAATGGTCATGGAACCGAAGATGAACTCGTCCTTGCCATCCTGATCGACGTCGGCGACGGACAGGTTGTGGTTACCCTGCCCCTTGTACTGATCGCCGGCCAGGTTGGAATCAAAGGTCCAGCGCTTCACGAGCTTGCCGTTGACGAGGTCGTAGGTGACCAGGACCGTCCGGGTGTAGTAGCCGCGGCTGAACATCATGGAGGGGTGCTCGCCATCAAGGTAGGCCACGCCTGCCAGGAAACGATCCACGCGGTTGCCGTAGTTGTCGCCCCAGCCGGTCACAGCACCGCGCTCGGGCTCGTAGGTCACCGTGTCCAGGATGGTGCCGGTCTCACCCTTGAAGACGGTAAGGAATTCCGGACCGGTCAGGACATATCCAGCGGCGTTGCGGAAATCGGCGTCGGCGTTCCCGATCACTGTCCCTGCCGCATCGCGGGTGCCGTCCGCTGTCTTGAGGGAAACCTCAGCCTTGCCGTCGCCGTCGAAGTCGTAGGCCAGGACCTGCGTATAGTGTGCGCCAGCCCTGATGTTGCGGCCCAGGTCAATGCGCCACAGCTTGGTGCCGTCCAGTTTGTAGGCGTCCACGTAGACATTGCCCGTGTAGCCGGACTGGGAGTTGTCCTTGGCATTGGACGGCGACCACGTCTGGATGACCTCGTACTTGCCGTCGCCGTCGAGGTCCGCCACGGTGGCGTCGTTGGCCGAGTACGTGTAAGTCTTGCCGTCCGGCGTAACACCCTCGGCAGGCTTGTCCAGCTTGATGGCCAGATAATTCTGGGGCAGCGGCTTCACGGCTTCAGTCAGCTTGTCCTGGCCCCGTCCGTTGCCAACGGCCTTAATGACGTAGCTCGACTCCGCAGTGCCGCCAGCGTCCACGAACATGGTGGCATTGCGGAGGGGCTCCGGGGTGATGTTGACGCCGTCACGCAGGACCTGGAAACCGATGCTGTCCTTGTCCAGGCCCAGCATGCGCCAACTCACGGTGACACCCTGGTCCGTCAGGACTGCCACCGGCGCCCGGTCGAGGTTTTCCACTTGGCGCTCCAGCGATGCTGCGTCCTTCGCGGCAGGCACGACGCCGGGAAGGTTGGCTTGCGCTGCCTGCTGGACCTGGGCCGGGGCTGCTTGGGCGAGGGGCACGCCGGTCAGGGCGATGGCGGCGGCAGCAAGGGAAGCGGTGGCGGCGATGGGGACTGCTTTCCATGCAAGGCCACGGGAGGAGCTGTAGGAACATTTCGAGGGGTAAGCCAAAGAACATCTCCTTTGATGCTGGGCAGCAGGGGGTCTGCGAGCCGATATTGGAACGTTTCACATACGGAGCCAACACCGCCTTGCTTGGTGGACAAGAGGCTGAAGTCTGCGAGAAAACGCTTTCCGCCAACAAGGTTTACCAGCGCTTCAACCGTTCGGTCAAGGGTTTGACAGGAAATGACTGTGAGTGTTCGGTGCTATTTGTTCGGAAATGTCCCTACCCTAGCCTGTCCGCGGCACCCTCCTGGTACGTCTTTCGCGGCTCGCTTGTGACGGTCCGTTTCGCAGGATTTCGTAGGATTTAGCCCCGTTGAGCGGGGTGACTGATGGGCTTTGGCTTGTGTGGGTGCGTCCGTAGTGTCGTCCCATGCCGAAGCATTCCGCCACTCCCCTGTCCGTTCTTGACCTGACTCCGGTTTCCGCCGGGCAGACCCCCGGCGACGCCCTGCGCAGCACACTCGCCCTCGCCGGCGTCGCTGAGGCTGCAGGGTACTCGCGGTACTGGCTGGCCGAGCACCACCTCAACACCGGCGTTGCTGGTTCTGCCCCGCACATCCTCGCCGGGTTGGTTGCGTCGGCCACCAAAACCATCCGTGTCGGCACGGCAGCCACCTTGTTGGGAAATTACAGGCCGCTCCAGATTGCGGAGAGCATCGGCACTCTTGCTGCGGTGTTCCCGGACCGTGTGGACCTTGGCTTTGGGCGTTCCGGGCCGCCGAAGTCGCCCAGCGATCCGGCTCCCGGAGTAGTGCCCCCGACTGACACACCAGACGATCGCGTGGTTGACGGTCTGCTGATCCCAGCGCCGCGGCCCATCTTCGGTGCCGTCCTCCCCAGGAAGTTCCGTTTGCAAGGTGAACTGCTGGGCCGCTTCCCGGGAGATACCGACAACTTCGAGAACGACGTCCAGGACATCATCGGGTTCTTCACCGGCGGGTACCGCACCAGGCATGGCGAGGAAGTCACCGCGACGCCGGCCCTCGGGCAGTCGCCACAGTTCTGGATCCACGGTTCAACAGCGGGTCCCAGCGCCCGCCTCGCCGGCAAGTTGGGCCTTCCCTTCGGCGCGAATTATCACGTAGCCCCGGCCGGCGTCCTGGACTCCATTGCCGAATACCGGGCCCACTTTGAACCGTCTGCTTCCCTGCAGGAACCACAGGTGATCGTCTCGGCGGACGTGCTGGTGGCCCCGGACGAACACCAAGCACAGCGCCTCGCCCGCGGCTATGCCCAGTGGGTACACGGTATTCGCAGCGGACAGGGCGCCATCCCCTACCCCTCCCCGGAGTATGCCTTGGATCTGCCCTTGGATGCTGACGCCAATGACCTTGTCAAAGACCGTGTGGACACCCGGCTGGTGGGCGACCCGCACCAGGTCAGGGACAAGCTGCGCACGCTGCAGCGGGCCACAGGCGCCCAGGAACTGCTCATCACCACCATTGCCCATGACCCCGCCGATCGGCAGAGCTCGTACCAGTTGCTCGCCGAGGCCTGGGGTCTCTAGCTTTCCGATTTTCCACCCACCACCAACAAAGGGAGCACCATGTCCATCGAAACCGCCGTAACGGAAAACGACGTGCAGGATACCCAGCTGATCACCGCCCAGGAAGCGGCCAAACTCATCGAAGAAGGCGCGCTGCTGATCGATGTCCGCAGCGAAGGCGGCCGCGCCAGCACCGGAGCCGTCCCCGGTGCCGTGGTGGTCAACCGCGAGCATGTGGAGGAGGACTTCAGCCCGGAGTCCACCCACCGCCTGGCCCAGCTCAGCGGTACGGACCAGAAGATCGTGGTGTTCTGCGGCTCCGTCAACGGTTCACGTCCCGTCGCGCAGAAGCTCCAGGTCCTCGGCTACGCCAACGCCGTCCACGTGGACGGCGGCTTCCCGGCCCTGCGCGACGCCGGCGTCCCCACCACCGGGCCGACCGCCCCGCCCGTCGAATCGGCGCCGCCCGTCGGATCGGCTCAGGCATCCACCGATTCGGTGGCCTCCGAACGCTGAGTACCTCCCGCCGTCGGACGTTCCGGCGGTTGCACTCCCGCCGTCGTCGCGGCTTCCTTTCCGGAGGCCACGACGACGGCACGTACGTTTCGGCGGTTGCTTGCCTCGCGAAGCCAGTCGAGTCCGCCGGCGAGCAGTGCGACCCCCAGCAAAACGCAGCACATCACGATGCCTTGGTGGAAGGCGTCCTTGGAGGCTTGGCTGGTGGCCGCTCCGTGCGCCTGAAGGAACATGCCTGCGGCCGCAGCTGAGCACAGGGCCGCCGCGAAACGTTGGCTGAGTTGGTAGAAGCCTGCAGCCACCCCTGCGGCACCTGCGGGCGCATGGGCGAGGGTGAGTGTCTGGTTTGGCGCCACCACAAGGCCTGTTGCCACACCTTGTATAAGTCCGACGGCGGCCACCGCCAGAGCCGCCGTACCGCCGTCGAGCCCTTGCACGAAGAGGTCCTTGGCAATCAGGCAGGCCAGGCTGCCCACCAGTGCGTAGACGATCCCGGTGCGACCGTATCGGGAAAGGAAGCGCCAACTGAAGCTGGACGCCAACAGCATTCCTGCTGCTTGCGGCGCGAGGATCGCTGCGGCCGCCAACGGCGCCATCCCCGCCCCGGAGAGGAAGTAGAAGGCAGTCACGGCGGCCATTCCGGCACCGACGCCGAACTGGCAGAGTGCCACCACCGTACCCAAGGCGTAGCCCCTTGATTTCACCAAGGAGGCACTGAGCAACGGGGTTCGGCCGCGCCGGTGATAAAGGAGCTCCCAGCCAGCGAAGGCCAGAAGCGTCCCCGCACCGATCGCCAGCGATGTGGCTGCAATGATGCCGGCACCGTAGATCGTGGGAATGAGCGAGGCGATCACCACTCCGCCGAGCAGCAAGGCGCCCAGAACGTCGATGGAGGGTTTCGCGGTTCCGTCGTCGGGGTGTTTGATGGCAGGCCTCGGGAGGAGCCGGAAGGCAAGGGGAACCAGGATCAGCACCAAGGGAACGTTGGCGAGGAACAGGATCCGCCAGCCGATGGATGGGTCGCCCAAGGAAAGAACCACTCCGCCGAGCAGCGGTCCGCAGACCGCAGCCGAACCCCCGGCGGCAGCGTAGGCGCCGAGGGCTTTGGCGCGGTCGTGTCCGGAATAGATGTCCTGCAGGAGTCCAAGGACCTGCGGGTTCAGGGTGCCGGCGCCGAGTCCTTGGAGGAGCCTGGCGATGATGACCAGCGATGGGTCCGTGGCCAGGCCACCCACCAGGCTGGAGGCCCCGAAAACAGCGATACCCGCAATGAAGAGCGTGCGCCGTCCCACGATGTCGCCCAGTCTGCCCGCGGGAACCAGCGCGACGCCGAACGCCAGCGAGTAGCTCGCCAGGATCCACTGCACGGACCCGGAATCGGCGTGCAGGGACGCAGACATAGCCGGTACCGCCAGCACGAACATTGACTGGTCCAACAGCGTGATGAATCCTGCGCCCAGGCAAAGCCACAGGGCGGAACGTTTAGCGTGGTTTCCGTGGCTCCTCATAGCGTTCCTTCCTGACCTGCTTTGCCGCCTTGGATGCTGAGAAACAACCAAAAAGGTTTGATATTGCTGGTTGTGGCGCTGAAAGTGGGTCAGGAAGGTACGCCCACGACGCGTGCCCGGGCGGCGGCATGACTTGCCCGGATTTCCTCGGCGGTGCGGCCCTGCTCCCGATGCGCCACTTCCTGCTTCAGCTGTGGAATGACGTGCTGCCCGAACTCAAGGGCATCAGGAACGAAGTCGTAGCCACGGAGGCCGAAGATCTCGAATCCGAGGTCGTGGTAGTCCAGGATCGCCTGGGTGACAGTGTCGTAGGAGCCAACCAACGCCGTCGCGCTTCCTCCCCCGCCACCTGCCGCTTTGGCAAGGGCCGTCCACAGCGCGCGGTCGTGGAGGTCCCCGCGCTCGGCCGCGGCGAGGAGTCGCTGGGTGCCGGCGGCCTCGGGCTTCTGGTTGTAATGCCGGACAGGATCAATCACCTCGCCGGCCGACCGCCGCGCCTCGAAGGTACTCAGGATGGCGTGCGCCTTCTCCCACGCCAACTCGTCCGTTGCCGCCACGATGGGTCGGAAGGCAATTTGCCAGCGCAATGGTTCAACCCGTCCCAAGGCAGCGGCCCGCGCAAGGATCTGCTCCTGTTGCGATGCGGCATCGGCAAGGGGTTCGCCGAACAGTGCGTAGATGTCAGCCTCTGCAGCGCCCACCTCCCACGCCGCCTCGGAGGACCCACCGAAGGAAATGCCTGGACGCTTGCCGGCAAAGGGCCCCAAGCCAGAGGCAAAGTTTTCAAATCGGTAATGCTCGCCGGACCAATCGAATGACCCACCGGACCATACCCGCCGCACGATCTGCATGTACTCCTGCGTTCGGCCATAGCGCGCATCCTTGGCAAGGAAGTCGCCTTCGCGGGCCTGATCCGCCTGGCTGCCGCCGGTGATGAAGTGCACGGTCAACCGGCCTTGCGCGATGTGGTCCAACGTCAGGAAGGATCGCGCTGCGAACGTCGGGTGGGAAACGTTGGGGCGGTGCGCCAACCTCAACTGGATCCGTTCAGTATTTGCTGCAACCCATGCCGCGTGGACTGAGGGATCCTGTGTGGTGGAGTTGTAGGCGAACAGGACGTGGTCCCAATTGTTGTCCTCGTGGATCCTGGCGATCCGGGCCGCGTACTGGGGGTCGAAGAACGGCGTGGTGGCAGGCGAAGTCTCCGTGGAGTCGTTGCCGGCACCCATGCCGAGGAATTCGATAGGCATTGTTGTTCTCCTGGGGGAAGAGTCAGCGGCGGAGGATGCGCTGCGCGAGGAAGTTGCCCAGTAACTGCGCGGCCTGGACCATGACGATGATGATCAGGACGGTCACGAGCGTGACCTCCCAGTTGAACTGCTGGTAGCCGTACATGATGGCGAAGTTGCCCAAGCCACCGCCGCCGATGTACCCGGCCATGGCGGACATATCCACGATGGCGATGATCATGAACGTGTAGCCCAGGATCAGCGGCGCCAGCGACTCGGGAATCACCACGGACCACAGGATGTGCAAGCGGCTGTCACCCATAGCCCGGGCGGCTTCCACAACACCGGGATCGGAGGCCACCAGGTTCTGCTCCACCACACGCCCAATCACCACACCGGCCATCAGCGCCATGGGCAGGATCGCCGCAGTAGTACCGATGGTTGTCCCCATCACGATCAGCGTCAGCGGGGCGATGGCCGTGATGAAGATGATGAACGGGATGGGCCGGATGATGTTGACCAGGAAGTTCAGGACCGAGAACACCGCCTTGTTGGCGAACAGGTTTCCCGGCCTGGTGGCGTAGAGCGTGACACCCAGAGCGAGCCCGGCAATGCCGCTGAGCAGCACGGTGATGACCACCATGTAGATGGTCTGTTGGAAGGATTCGCCCAGGACGGGCAGGAGGGTTGTCCAGTCGGTCATGGCTATTCTCCGGCGTTCACGGGGACAGGCAGGTGCGGTACGGCAATGTCTGCGGAGGCCGTCTTTTGCTCGACGGCGGCCGTTTGGCGTTCGACGGCGGTGATCTCGCCTAAGTCGGCGAGCGCGGCGTCAATCGATGCGTCGCTTCCGGTGAGTTCGTACGTCAGTGTCCCTAGGATCTTGTTCTGGATTTCGGTGACTCCGCCGAAGACGACGCTGGAGCCGACACCGTGCCGTTCGAAGGTGGACGCCACCAAAGGTGTGGGCGCAGCCTCGGAGATGCCGATGGAGACGAGCCGGCCCGGATGCGCGGCAGCAAGCCGGGTGACCGTATCTGGTTCCGGTGTGCCGTGCACAGCCGTGGAGACGAAGCGCTGGGTGGAGTCGCTCTGGGGATCGGCGAACACGGAGTACGTCGGCCCGGCTTCCACCACGCGGCCAGATTCCATCATCACCACGGTGTCGCAGATTTCGCGCACGACGTGCATTTCGTGAGTGATCACCACAACGGTGGTTCCGAGTTCCTTGTTGATGCGCCGGAGCAGGCGCAGGACGTCGCGGGTGGTCTCCGGGTCCAGGGCGCTGGTGGCTTCATCGGCGAGCAAAATGTCCGGGGCGTTCGCCAGCGCACGGGCGATGCCCACGCGCTGCTGCTGCCCGCCGGAGAGTCGCCGCGGGTAGGAACCGGCTTTATCTGCGATGCCCACGAACTCCAAGAGTTCGTCCACGCGCGGCTTGATCTTCGCTTTGGGCCAACCAGCCACTTTGAGCGGGTAGGCCACGTTTCCGGAGACAGTGCGGGACTTCAGGAGGTTGAACTGCTGGAAGATCATGCCGATGCCGGCGCGGACCTTGCGCAGCTGGCCTTCGGGAAGCGAGGAAATGTCCTGGTCCCTGACGAACACCTGGCCTTCAGTGGGTCGCTCCAGGCCGTTGAGCAGGCGCACCAGCGTGGATTTTCCGGCACCTGAGTAGCCAACAATTCCAACCACGGTTCCTTCTTCGATGTCCAGGCTGACGTTGTCGACGGCGCGCACTGGTTCCGTGCGCTGGCCGCGGTTGCTTCCTTGGACCGGGAACAGTTTGCTGACGCCGCGCAGCGAAACGATCGCGCTCACCGGAGCCTCCTTTTGGGGTTGTTTGGGTCCCCATTCCAACAGCGCCACAGCGCTCGCATCGAACCCAATGACCCCCTGTGACCTGCGGTTTCTTTCCTTGACGATGCGCGTCGGAGTGTTGCGAAGGCGTTCGATTCCCACGGGGCCAACTGCCTAGCGTGAGGCAGGGGGAACACCCCGTACCTTCCATTCGCATCAAGACCCTTTGTACGGAGAAGCATCATGAAGAACCGCTTGTTAGTTGCCGCCGTCGGCCTGGTTGCCGCCCTATCGCTATCGGCTTGCGGGGGTGCGTCAAGTGGTTCGTCAACCAGCGCCAACACCAAGGTGGTCATCGGTGTGGACGACGGTGCCGAGGAGCACTGGACCCTCCTGAAGAACAAGCTGAAGGATCAGGGCATCGACCTTGAGGTCAAGAACTTCACCGATGGTGCCCAGATCAACACCGCCACCCAGCAGGGTCAGGTGGACATCAACCTGTTCCAGCACCTGAAGTACCTGTCCCAGTTCAACGTCAACAGCAACGGCACCCTGATTCCTGTTGGCGCGACGGCCGTGTACCCGCTGGCGTTGTACTCGGAGAAGTTCAAATCCCTGGAGGAACTGCCGGCCGATGCCGAGGTTGCCATCCCCAACAACCCCACCAACCAGGCGCGCGCCCTGCTGAACCTGCAGACCGCAGGACTTCTCCAGCTCAAGGATGGCGGCAACTCGCTGTCCACACCCGCAGAGATCACCTCGAGCAAGATCAAGGTTGTCCCGGTGGACAGCAACCAGACGGTGAACGCGCTCAAGGGAACCACGGATGCCGCAGTCGTCAACAACACGCAGGCCCAGAAAGGCGGACTGGGCGACGAGAAGATCATCTTCAAGGAAGACCTGAATTCGGAATCCCTGGCGCCTTACATCAACGGCTTCGTGGTGAAGGCTGACCGCAAGGACGATCCCACGTGGAAGAAGATCGTCGACGCCTATCACACGCCCGAAGTTGAGGCTTCGGTGACCAAGCTCAACGACGGCAACCTTCAGTTCAAGGCTGACTGGACAGCGGCCAAGCTGCAGGAAGTCCTGACCGCTGAAGAAGAGGCCATCAAGAAGACCAAGTAGCACGCGAGGGGCGGCGGCCCTGCGTCACAGAGCGCCGCCGTCCCTCAACCATTTCCTGACTCCGAACAGCACTGAACAGGCCCATGAACCAGATACTCACCCGTGAACGCCAGCAGATCCACTTCTTCGCCTACCTGGTGGGCACCGGCATCCACTTGGCTTCATGGCGCCACGAAACAGCGTTCCCGAAGGCCAGCATTGACTTTGAACACCAGGTGCGGCTGGCAAGGGTCGCTGAGGACGCCAAGTTCGATGCGGTCTTCCTGGGCGACTCCCTGGCGATCGACGAGACGTCCAACCCGGGTATCCTCAACAGGTTCGACCCCATCGGCCTGGTCACGGCCCTTGGCGCGGTCACCAACAGGATCGGCCTCATCGCCACGTCCTCCACGTCTTATGACGAGCCCTACAACTTTGCCCGAGCAGCTCTCACCGCGGACCACATCAGTGGTGGCCGCGTCGGTTGGAACATCGTCACCACCCGGGACCTGACCAACAGCACGGCAGGTAATTTCAGCGCCGATCAGCACTTCGACCACAGCCTGCGGTACCGCCGCGCCGAAGAGTTCGTCGAGGTCACCCAGGGCCTGTGGAATTCCTGGGACCAGGACGCTTTCCTTTACGACAAGGAGGCCGGCAGGTTCTTCGACCGCCACAAACTCAGCCGGCTGGACTACAAGGGCGAGTTCTTCAAAGTTGCCGGTCCGCTCAACATCGGGCCCTCCCCACAGCACTCCCCCTTGTTGGCGCAGGCGGGCACCTCGGTTCCGGGGCAGCAGTTGGGGGCACGATTCGCCAACGCCTTGTTTGCCAGCCACGCGGACATTCCCCAGGCGAGAAAATACAGGGACTCGGTCCGTGCCCAGGCAGAGGCATTCGGACGGAATCCAGACGAACTCTACGTCTACCAAGCCATCTCGCCCGTTGTTGCGGACACCCCCGAGGAAGCCCTGGAACGCATCCGCGAGCTGGACAGCCTCATCACCGATCAGCAGGTCCTGGACTTCCTGCAGGAATACTTCGCGGGCCAACTCGACTTCACCGGGCTGGGACCGGACGCCACGGTAGCCCAGTCCGGCATTCCCACCATCGCGCGGCCGCGGACCGATTTCCGCTCCGCCGGGGAACAGATCCATGGACGTGAGGACGAGGTCACGCTCAAGGATCTCTACTCAATACTCACCGGCGACAAACGAAACCACGACTTCATCGGCACCCCGCAGCACGTGGCCGATTCCTTGGAGCGCTGGCACGCCGAAGGCGCCGCCGACGGGTTCAACCTGATGTTCTCCCTCCTCCCCCAGGACTTGGAGCGCTTCACCTCCGGCGTCATCCCGTTGCTGCAGGAGCGCGGACTGGCCCGCACTGAATACACGGGGGCCACGCTGAAATCGCACCTCGGACTCGATCCACAGCCGAAAGGACAATCATGACCACCACGCAGACCGTCGCCGCCGACACGTATGTGATCCGCGAGGCGCTTCCGGAAGAGTACGACGCCGTGGGGCGGCTGACGTACGAAGGGTTCGGTCATCATCTCCCAGGCGCGCATCAGCCCGACGAAGAGCGCCTCGGCCTTTTGCTGGATGCTGCGGCCAGGGCCCGCGAAGGTGTGCTGCTGGTTGCGGCAGACGAAGAAACCGGGCGCCTGGTGGGTACTGCCAGCCTCCTGCCCTTTGGCTCATACCTCAGCCGGCAGGCAGAAGAAGGCGAGGTGGAACTCAGGTTGCTGGCTGTGCTCCCTGAGGCCCGCCGTACGGGTCTTGGCCAAAAACTCCTCGACGAATCCGCCCGCCTCGCCGCATCCCGTGGTGCCGGGCGCGTGGTGCTGGACACCGCCGTCGACAATGAGACGTCTCAGCGCCTCTACCGGCGCCTGGGCTACGTCCGCCGGCCGGAACGTGAGAAGGAGCGGCCTGCGCCGAAGGTGCAGCTGGTGGTCTACACCCTGGATTTGCCGCCGGCCTAAGGGATCAGTGGAGTCTCCAGTGAAGGGGGTACCAGTGGGGACTCCCTCTGCGGCGGTGGCCGGAATAGCGTTGTCTGTATGAACGCCAGGGACGATGCAGGCCAGTTCCTGCAGGCCCGGACTGGCGGTTCCAGGGCACCGTCGCTTGGCGGGCTTCCGCCACTCAAGGACACGTTCACCACGAAGGACTGATCATGCACACCAGAACACTCGGCCAGGGCCTGAAGGTCTCCGCACTGGGACTAGGGGCCATGGGCATGTCCCAGAGCTATGGTCCCAACCCCGGCAGCAGGGACGAGATGGTCGCAGTGCTGCGCTCGGCCGTCGACGAAGGGGTCACCTTCTTCGACACCGCGGAGGCCTACGGGCCCTACGTCAACGAGGAACTGGTTGGTGAGGCTCTGGAGCCGATCCGCGACCAAGTCGTCATCGCCACCAAGTTCGGTTGGGACATTCGCGACGGCAAGAGCGTCGGCCTCGACAGCCGGCCAGACCAGATTCGCCGCGTCGCAGAGGAATCTCTAAAGCGGCTGCGTACCGACGTGATCGACCTGTTCTACCAGCACCGGGTTGACCCCGCCGTGCCGATCGAGGACGTCGCCGGCACGATCAGCGAACTCATCGCCGAGGGCAAGGTCAAGCACTTCGGCCTCTCGGAGGCCTCCGCGGACACCATCCGTCGTGCTCACGCAGTGCACCCAGTCACTGCTGTCCAGAGCGAATATTCGCTCTGGACGCGCGATCCCGAGGCCGAGGTGCTGCCTGTCCTTGCCGAGCTCGGCATCGGGTTCGTACCGTTCAGCCCGCTGGGCAAAGGGTTCCTCACCGGCACCGTGGACACCTCCACCAGCTTCACCGAGGGGGACATCCGCTCCCGGGTCCCGCGTTTCGAGGCAGGGAATCTCGCGGCCAACCAGGCACTCGTTGACCACGTGAAGACGCTCGCAGCGGCGAAGGGGGCGACGCCCGGGCAGATTGCCCTGGCCTGGCTGCTGATGCAGCAGCCGTGGATCGTGCCGATCCCGGGCACCCGCCGCACCGAGCGCATCCAGGAAAACGTGGCCGCAACGCAGGTCGCGCTTTCCGCCGATGAGCGCGCCGACCTCGACGCGATCGTCCGGAGCATCGGCGTCCACGGTGATCGGTACAACGCCCAGCACATGGGCTACGTCAACGGCTGACCAGGGGCGCCAGCGGGTTGGACCGCTGGTGGGAGCTCACTGTCAGCACCGGTTACACAGGGTATTCAAAAACGTGTAATCGGTCACACTTGGCCGGATTCGCTTGTCAACCGTGGTGGGCAACATGAACCATGAATGAGGGAATTCGTTCCCATACAAGCTGAATCAGCAATCCTCACCGACGAGGATGCGGCCCCGGGCGAAGAGGCTTGGGGCTGATACCGGCCTGAGTGAAAGTACTGACAATGACGACACATACTGACTCCATCACGCTGAAAATCTGGGACAAGTCGGCCATCGACCACACCATCGATGCCGCCGTCCAGTCCCTCTCACACCGGGCAGCTGCAGAAAACTGCGGAATCGCAGTCACCCTGAGCGGACCCAAAACCTTCACCGTGAGCCTGAGCCGCTAAGCAGCTCACAGCAAAAGCAAGAGGACGACGCCGGTACTTGCCGGCGTCGTCCTCTTGCGTTTAAGGGCCCCTCCGGAAGCATCCAAAAACGTACAAGTGGTCCTCGAATCCGCTTCGTGACGGCGTTCCTGAACTCCTGAGCAAACCTTGATATTTCCTTGACGCTTTCCCTGCGCATTTCTTGCGTTGGCGTTGGAACTCTAAGTGAGTCAACGCTTCAACGCACGAACGGAGGGATCACAATGCTCACGGAAATCACGGACTACACGGCCGACGCAGACTCACCGGCAACGGCCGCCGCACCCCGCGGGTCCCACCGCGCGGCCGGTGGTGTGGTCACCGTTCTGGTGCCGGCACACAACGAATCCGCCGGCATCACCGAGACCCTCACCTCGTTGAACAACCAGTCCCTCCGCCCGGACCGCATCATTGTGGTGGCGGACAACTGCACCGACGACACCGAGGCTCTCGCGCTTGCCCAGGGCGTCGAGGTGCTGCGGACCGTCGGCAACAAGGACAAGAAGGCCGGAGCCCTGAACTTCGCCCTCAGCGAGCTTCTTCCCGAGGCCGACCCCGAGGACTTGATCCTGGTTCAGGATGCGGACTCCCAGCTCGCCCTCGACTTCATTGAAAACGCCACCAAGAACCTGTTGGCCGACGAACTGCTCGGCGCAGTGGGCGGAGTGTTCAGCGGCGGTCCCGGCGGCGGTTTCGTCGGACACCTGCAGCGCAACGAGTACGCCCGCTATGCCCGCGACGTGAAGCGCCTCCACGGCAAGTGCCTGGTGGTTACCGGAACGGCAGCCCTGTTCCGGGTCAAGACGCTGCGCGACGTGGTCTCAGCCCGGCTGGAAGGCACACTTCCTCCGGGCAACGGCAAGGGCGGCGTCTATGACACCTCGGTTCTGACCGAGGACAACGAACTCTCCTTTGCACTGTTGACCCTCGGCTACCGCATCGCATCTCCTTCCAACTGCACTCTGGTCACCGAGGTCATGCCCACATGGCGTGAACTCTGGGCACAGCGGCTTCGCTGGAAGCGCGGCGCAGTTGAGAACTGTGTGCAGTACGGGTGGACCAAAATCACCAGGCCGTACTGGGGACGCCAATTCCTGTCCATGATCGGTGTCATGGTGACACTGGCCTACTTCAGCTCCATCATCTTCGCCTTCATCACCGGAGCGGGCCTGAACCTCCACCCCTTCTGGATAGCTGTTACCGCAATCTTCGTCCTGGAGCGCATCGTAACCCTGCGTTTCCGGGGCTGGAGGTACATGTTGCTGGCCGCAACCATGTACGAAACCGTCATAGATATGTTCCTCCAGGCCGTTCACGCCAAGGCGTACCTGGATGCAGCACTCAACAGAAAGAAAGTTTGGTAATCGACTCATGTACAACAATCCAGCAGCCCCCCTCGCAGGAGCCACCGCAGCCGGAATGGGCTCAGGAGCACTTGCAGTGACCGGAGCGGGCGATCTCTTCTGGTTCGCACTGGCTGCTTTCGCCATGCTGGCACTCGGCCTCGCCGTCAAGAGGATCGTCCCCGTCAAGGCGCAGAAGAACTAACCAGGCCTGGCAGTCCCGCAGTTGTGTCGCTTACCCCCCAGCGCGACACAACTGCGGGTTTGTCATTTAAATCGCCCCTGATTGTGTAGCCCGGAGATCAGGTGACCGGAGCCGAAACCGCCGAGAACTTGGCCACCGTTGTGTAGCCGGCCTTGGTGCCGGTGACCCTGACCCTCATGGTGTCCGCCTGGTCAGCGCTTACAAGGGTGTAGGTCTTGGCGGTGGCACCGGTGATCGCAATACCCGAGCGGTACCACTGGTACGTCAGCGTGGTTCCGGACGTCCAGGTACCTGGGTTTGCTGTCAGTGTGGAGCCCACGCTCAGCGTCCCGGTGATGGTTGGTGTGGGTGCCACCAGAGTCCCCGCAACCACTGTGGCTGTGGGCGCTGATTCCTTGGTGGTTGTTGCGTACCCGGACTTGGTTCCTGTGACCCTCACTGTCAGTTTGGTACCTTGGTCGGCAGCCGCAAGAACACGGGTGGCGGTCGTCGCACCGGAGATCGCCGCACCGTTCCTGTACCACTGGTAGGTCAGGGCAGTTCCAGTGGTCCAGGTTCCGGGGTTGGCTGTCAGCGTTGACCCCACAGCCGCTGTGCCATTCACCGTTGGAGTGGGAGCCGTCAACGGAATGCCCGGCACGAAGGAGAAATCACGGATAGTGACCGTTTCAGGACCGACATGGGCAGCATCGCCGCCTCCGCCCCCGGTCACCCACAGGTTGAAGTGGATTTGTTCTTTGGCCGGAAGCGGAACCGTGGATCCTTGCAGGATGGTCTTTTTCAGCAGCGTTCCGCTGTAGCCTTCCCCAGCGAAGGTCTCAAAGGTCAGCTTGCCCGGTTCCCAGACCATTCGATGGGTGAGGATAGGAGCGTTCGTGACGTCGAAGGTGACGGTGTTGTTGCCCTGGCCTGGAGGCTTCGTTGCATCGAACCAGTACCCGTGACCTTGGGTGACAGGCCAGTCTTCACCGTAGGCAGCCCCGCCACCCCAGGCCGATGCCTCACAGAGGTCGATCTCCGTGTATCCCGGTTCCGCTGCGGGATCGTAGGTGAAGAGGCAGCCCCACACCACTTCCTTCTGCAGCGCGCTGACGTCCTTCTCCACCGTGGTGCTGTACGTGCCGTAGCCGAAGCCTTCGCGTGTGGACTGGAATTCCGCGCCCTTCGGAGCGGATCCGGTGGGGTTGGAGATGGAGAGTTTCACGTACCCGTCAGAATCAGGATTGCTGACGTTGTTGGCATCCCAGCTTGCGTTGTACATGGGCGCCCCGCCCCAAAAACGCTTCTGCCAGTTGAACCCTTTCCAAGCAAAGCTGCCCACCGGTCCAGGGTCCTCAGCCATGGGCGTGGTGTCCGCGGCGTGTGAGGGGCTGATACCCGTGAACAGTGATAAACCTACCGCCATGACGACGGCCAAACCCATTACTTTTCTTCCCCCGGTAGGAAGGAGCCTCATTGACGATGCCATAGCTGTGTCCTCCTGCTGATGCGCCCAGAAACGCCTCCGGCAATTGCCGAAAGCCGCAGTCACGTTCCACCCCCGAGGAACGTGCAACTCCTCGATTATCAATGAGCAGGGACGCTGCCGGAAGCGAATTAGGCATTGAATATGACTGTTTCAACATCAATTGGATAACGGGGTTAACGCCCCCGCAGTACTCTGGACAGATCCGTACCTCATAAGACAGCCCGTTACGCAGCACGTCCTTCAGGAAGACACATGCCTATCCGCAGTGCCGGAATTCTTCTCTACCGAACCGTGAGCAGCGGCGAATTGCAGCTGTGGATCGCCCACATGGGCGGTCCTTTTTGGGCGCGAAAGGATCACCACGCCTGGTCCATTCCCAAAGGCGAATTCCCTGAAGATGAAGACCCTTTGGCAGCTGCGAAACGCGAATTCGCAGAGGAAATAGGCTCACCCCCGCCGGCCGCCGCCTACGAGCTGTTGGGCGTTTTCCGGCAGCCCTCAGGAAAGCTCATCACTGCCTTCACGGCAGAAGCCAATGACTTCCAGCCGGAGCAGATCATCAGCAACACCTTTCCCATGGAGTGGCCCAAGGGGTCGGGTGTCATGAAGGATTTCCCGGAGATCGACGACGCCCGCTGGTTCGAAGAATCCGAGGCCCGGACCAAACTCGTCAAAGGGCAACTGCCTATTGTGGACGCGCTGGTCCGGCACCTTGGCGCTAAAACCCTATAGAGCCGACCACCCGCCGTCGGATGCAAAATGGCGCCGTTGATATTGGTGCCGTCGTCACTCAGCAGGAACGTGATGGACGCAGCCAGTTGGGCTGCCGTGGCGGGGGTTGGAATCGTTGCCTGCATCAAAGGGCCAAGCCGTTCGGCAGCGAGCTGCGATCCCCAGTTGGCCACAATGTTCGTGATGGTGGGGCCAGGAGCCACGGCGTTAAAGCGCAATCCCTTGGGTCCGTACATCACTGCCGAGTTCTTGGTAAGGCCAACCACGGCGTGCTTGGATGCCGTGTAGGCCGCACCGGCAGCAGAACCACGCAGCCCTGCCTCGGACGCGACATTCACTACCGATCCGGTTCCGGCCTCCAGCATGAGTGGCACCACTGCACGGGTCAGGCGCATGAGAGAGGTGACGTTGATGCGGAAGACCCGTTCCCAGAGATCATCGTCCACCTCATGGATGGGGGCGAAGTTGTCCATGATGCCGGCGACATTGGCCAAAGCATCCACCCGCCCGCCGGCGGCTGCCAGAACCGCGGCCACGGTCTCTTCCGTGGAGATGTCGCCAGCTACGGGCACCAGGTCCAGACCGCTGTTTTCCTCCGCCAGGGCCTCCAGGCGGTCCTTGCTGATGTCGGCCGCAATGACCTTGCCGCCTTCTTTGGCGATGCGCAAAGCGGTGGCTTGGCCAATACCCGAGGCCGCTCCCGTGACAATGATGGTCTGACCGGCGAAACGGCCAGAGGTGATGGCCTCCTGCCATGAAGCGTCGTTGCCCATGATGTCCTTCCGATGGTTGCAGAGTGGTCCACCCCAGCTTATGACACTCTGTGTCATTATGTAAGAGTGAATACTGGAGGGATGATTTCGGAAGATGCCAAACCGGCACGCGCCAGCGGTCGCCCCGCCACCATCGACGCCGACGCCGTGGCCGGACTCGCCTTGGACCTGTTCGCCGAGCACGGGTATGAGAACACCTCCATGGAAGACATCGCCCGCGCTGCCGGTATCGGCCGCAAGAGCCTCTACCGTTACTTCGCCAGCAAGGCGGACCTGGTCTGGGGTGGCACCGAACCCGTGGTCGAAGCGTCAACGCTCGCCTTCGGATCGTTCCACCAGCACGGAAAGCCCGACGGCGATGTGCTGGCCGGGCTGCGTGAGGCGGCGGCCGCCGGGGTCGGGGTCATTCCCGATCTGGCCGTGACCCGCGGACGGCTCCGGTTGATCGCCGAGCACGCCGAACTGACCAGCCGCAGCTACGAGTCCCTGGCACCACAGCGCGAAAGGACGCTCGCCTTCCTTGTGGAGAACGGTCTTTCCGACTCCGCGGCACGCTACTTGAGCGCCGCGTACCTTGCCACCACCTTTGAGGCATGGATGCAATGGGCGGCGGGGTCAGATCCGGATCCGATCCCGTACCTTGTGGCAGCGCTCGAGGTATTGAGGGTTCCTGCGCGTTAGCTGGCCTTTCGGGCGATAAATTGCCGGATCCAGTCAACCGTCTCCGGGTGATCCAGATGAAGGCCGTGTCCAGCTCCGGGGACACGCACCAGTACCGAGCCGCGAATGTGCTCGCGAAGCAGGAGTGCATTGGGCAAGGGGGTCAACGCATCCCTGGTGCCGTGAAGGATCAGGGTGGGGGCTTGGATGGCATTGAGACTGCTCCAGGCATCATGCTCGCGGCTGGCCCTGAAGTGCCGGGCTTTAGCCCACGCCGATGAGCGGGAATTGAAGAATGTGTGGGTCGCTTCGGGATGTGCGCGGACCCACTCAGCCTCGAAGAAGAGCTCTTCCAATCGGGACATGTCCCCACTGACCAAGGCTTCCAGGGCAGCCTTTTTCGGCTGGGCGCTGGCATCCGGCCAAATGCCACCGCTCGTGGCTGCGAGGATCAGCGTACGAACTTTCTGGGGGTGATCAATGGCCAGCCATTGGCCAATACGCCCGCCCATCGAGTGGCCGTACACATGTGCTGAATCCGCGCCGGCGGCTTTGAGGACCACAGCAGCATCTTCGGCAAGCAGCCTCGTGGTGTAGCGCTCAGCGTCGCCCTTCCCGCTCCGCCCAATCCCGCGGTGATCGAAGCTGATGACACGGTAAGAGCGGGACAGAAGCTCCGCCGTCGGGCCCCAGCCATCCATGGAGGTTGCCTGTCCGGCGATCAACAGCATTGGCTCGCCTTCGCCTTTTGACGCCCAGGCGAGTTCGGTGCCGTCGGCAGCCTCAGCAAAGTTCACCGTGCCACAGTATCCGGGAGGCGGCCAAAGCGCTGCGGCGTAGGCCACAGCGCTTTAATCGGTAGTGAAAATGTCCTCGATGGCGCAGTCGAACGTCCTGGCAATGAGGAACGCCAAGGGCAGCGAGGGGTCAAACTTTTCCCGCTCGATGGAAATGACCGTCTGCCTGGACACCCCCAGGGCAGCAGCGAGGTCAGCTTGTGTCCATCGTCGCCCGGCCCGGCGCTCCGCGATGTTGTTCTTCACTTCAGCGCACGGTGCCGAACGGCAAGGTAGCGCAGGCCGGCATCCAAGGCGCTCAGCGCCACAAGCCCGAGCAAGACCGGGAGTGCTTCGATCTGAAACCGGCCAACCGCCAGGACCACGGCAGCAACGATGGTGGCAACCAGCACGTCGAGGAACGCTCCGGCACCGGCCTGCCGCATCCACTGGAGCTCCACACTCTGCTCGCCATGCTGATCACGGGTGACGGTGTGGCGTGAAACGAAGACCCTGGTTCCGAGAGACATGGCTGGGTAGGCGGCACACAGGGCGCCGATCCCTGCCGCAGGCCAAAAGTCGCCCGGGTTTGACGCTCCCACCAACAGTGCGACCGCGATGGTCAGGATGGCGCCGAGGATGACAGCAAGGACGTAGTGATGGACCGGCGTCCGCCTTGATGTAAAGGAAGCTTTACTCATGAGGGAAGTAAAGCACCCTTTACTTTTAGAGGCAATACTTCCGTCAGGGGATTAGCGTTGAGGGATGACCACCGAGTACAGGTACGACGTCGAGGTGCTTCACCTTTTAGTGTCGCCGGCGCACGCCTACTTTGGCCGTGCCCGGGAGGGCGCCGCCGATGTCACCACCACTGACGCCGACCAAGCGGAACTGGTGACTGGCAAAGGAATTGTTGGCGACAGGTTCTTTGGCAAGGCAGCGCACATGGACGCTGCTGTGACGGTTTTTGCCGTAGAGGCTCTTGAATCGATCGCCGCGGAACTCGGAGCCGGTCCCCTCGATCCCCTGCTGACCCGACGGAACGTGATGGTGCGGGGAGTCGAGCTGGCTCCACTGCTTGGCCATGAGTTCACCCTTGAGTCCGGTGGAGATGTGGTGCGGTTGAAGGCCGGCCGCCCAGCCCACCCGTGTGCTTGGATGGACGAAATGCTCGCTCCAGGGGCCCACAAAGCGATGCGGGGGCGCGGCGGCGTCCGATGCCAGGTGGTTGCCGGCGGCTTGCTGCATCGAGGGCCGGCTGTCTTGGTCAGTCCGGTGCTCTTGGACCCCAACAAGGCAGGGGACGCCAACGTGCTGAGGCCCTCCAGATTGCCGTGATGCTCGTAGCTTGCCGTGCCCATGAAAGGCAGGAGCCTGTCATTCGCCGTAGCACCCGCATAGGGTGATCATGTGGAGACATTGAGCAGCAAGATCCAAGCCATTGCAGGGTTCGCGTTTGCTGAGGTATTCCGGGCGATCAAAGCAGCGCGACCGCACCGGCCGATCCATCCACAGGGCATCCGCTTGGTCGGAACCTTGGAAAGGGACACCGGTGCTCGCCTGCCGTCCGGCATCCCATGGTTGGACACCGCCGGCACCAGCGAGGTGGAGGCCCGGCTCTCGCGATCAATCGGGCTCCCGTATGCCCTCCCTGACATCATCGGGCTTGCAGTGCGCTTTACAGAGCAGGACAAACTGGCGGACACGCTCCTCGCCACGACTGGACCGACCGGCGTTGGCCGTTTCATTCTCCGGCTTCGACGGGACGCCGCATTGGCCGTTTTTTCGAGCATGATGCCGTACAAGTCAGAGACAGGACCTGTTCTGATAGCAGCACGAACCATCGACGGGCCAGCCAAGCTACCTATGGAACCTGGTACTTTCCGTTCGATCCTTGGTAACGAATCCTGGACACTGGAACTGCATCACGCCACCCCTCTCGGTGCGTGGACCAGGTGGGGAACCCTGACGCTCACGCTTGCCGACGGTTTGGGCGAAGACACCACAGAGCGATTTGATCCGGTCCTCAATCCCCTGCCCACAGCCGGTACCTACGACTGGACGAGGCGACTCCGCGAACCTTCCTACGCTGTGGCCCGCCGGCGCGGGTAGGACCGTTGTTTCCTCCAATGTCCCTGTTGGCGAACAACCAAGCCGCCGCACTTAGGGCTCAAAAGCCACCGGAGCCGCGAACTGCGCCTCGTACAGCCGGGAGTAAGCCCCACCCGCAGCCAGCAGCTCCGAGTGGGTCCCCTGCTCCACGATCTGCCCGGCTTCCATCACCAGAATGAGGTCGGCGTCGCGGATGGTGGAGAGCCGATGGGCGATCACAAAGCTGGTCCGGTCCGAGCGCAGGGCGTTCATGGCTTTCTGCACCAATACCTCGGTCCGGGTATCCACAGAGCTGGTGGCCTCGTCCAGAATCAGTACGGACGGATGGGACAGGAACGCCCGGGCGATGGTCAGCAGTTGCTTCTCACCAGCCGAAACGTTGCCGCCTTCGTCGTCCAACAAGGTGTCGTAGCCTTCGGGCAGGGACCGCACGAACCGGTCCACATACGTTGCCTGCGCGGCTTCAATAATCTCGTCCTCGGAAGCAGAAGGCCGTCCGTAGGCAATGTTGTCGCGGATGGTCCCACCAAAAAGCCACGTGTCCTGGAGGACCATGCCCATCCGCGAGCGCAACTCGTGCCGCGGGATCGAGGCGACATCCACGCCGTCGAGCGTTATCCGTCCTGAGTCCAACTCGTAGAAGCGCATCATCAAGTTCACCAAGGTGGTCTTGCCCGCGCCCGTAGGCCCTACAATCGCGATGCTCTGCCCCGGCTCAGCCACCAAACTGAGGTCCGTGATCAGGGGCTTGTCGGGCGAGTAGCGGAAGGATACGTTCTCGAACACCAGCCGTCCGCGCGCCGGACCGGACTGTGGAACAGGATCAGGTTCGGCTGACTCTTCCTCCTCATCGAGCAGATCGAAAACGCGCTCCGCGGAGGCAACACCGGATTGCAGCATGTTGGCCATGGATCCGAGCTGCGCCAACGGCATGGTGAACTGCCGCGAGTACTGGATAAAAGCCTGCACATCACCCAACTGCATGGAACCGGAGGCCACCTGCAGGCCGCCCACCACGGCAATCCCCACGTAGACCAGGTTGCCGATGAACGTCATGGCCGGCATGATCAGCCCGCTCACGAACTGCGCCCCGAAGCTCGCCTGGTACAGCTCGCTGTTCTTCGCGCGGAACTTCTCCTGCACCTCGTTCTGCCGTCCGAACACCTTCACCAGTGCATGCCCGGTGTAGCTTTCCTCGATCTGGCCGTTGAGTTCGCCGGTGTTCTTCCACTGCGCCACGAACAGCTTCTGCGAGCGCTTGGCAATCAGGAGCGTTGTTCCGAGGGTGAGCGGGATGGTCACCAGCGCAATCAAAGCAAGCAGCGGCGAGAGCAGGAACATCATCACCAAAACACCCAGCACCGTCAGGAGGGAGGACACCACCTGGCTGATGGATTGCTGGAGGCTTTGGGAGATATTGTCGACGTCGTTGGTCACCCTGCTCAGCAGCTCACCGCGTTGGATGGAGTCGAAATAGCGCAGGGGCAGCCGGTGGATTTTCGCTTCGATCCGCTCGCGGAGTCGGTAAACGGTCCGCTGCACGACGCCGTTGAGAACGTACGCCTGCATCCACCCGAACGCTGAGGCCAGGACATACAACGCCAGCGCCCACAGCAGGACAGAGGCCAGCGCTGGGAAGTCGATTCCGACGCCGGGCGTCAGGGTCATGGCGCCGAGCATGTCCGCCTTGCTGTCATCACCCGCAGCGCGCAGCCCCGCAATGACGTCGGCTTTGGAGACACCTGCGGGCAACTGTTGGGAGACGACACCGGCGAAGATCAGGTTGGTGCCTTCGCCGAGCAGCCTGGGTCCGATCACAGACAACGCAACACTGACCACGGCGAACACCAGCACCAGGATCAGCCAGAACCGCTCCGGCCTCAGCGTCCCCAGCAAACGCCGGGCTGAGCCAGAGAAGTTGGACGCCTTCTCAGCAGGGATGTTCATCCCCGCGAACGGCCCACCTCGACCAGGACCCATCGCCGGCCTTTGGGGACCGCGCGGCCCGGCTGATACAGCGCTCATGCCGCCTCCTCCGCCGCGAGCTGGGAGGACACGATTTCCTTGTACGTTTCGGACGTCTCCAACAATTCTTCGTGCGTTCCGCGCCCAACGATCCTGCCGTCATCGAGCACCAGGATCTGGTCCGCGTCGGCGATGCTGGAGACCCGCTGGGCGACGATCACCAGCGTGGCGCCGTTGGTGTGGCGCTTGAGGGCCTGCCGGAGCCGGGCATCGGTGGCGGTGTCCAGGGAGGAGAAGGAATCGTCAAAGATGTAGAGCTCCGGCCGCTTCACCAGGGCCCGGGCGATTGCGAGCCTCTGCCGCTGCCCGCCGGAGACGTTGGTGCCACCCTGAGAGATGGCAGCATCCAGGCCACCTTCCATGTCCTCCACAAAGTCCCGGGCCTGGGCAACGGAGAGCGCCTGCCACAGCTCCTCCTCGGTGGCATCGGGCTTGCCGTACTGGAGGTTGCTGCGGACCGTCCCGGAGAACAGGTAAGGCCGCTGCGGTACCAGCCCGATGTGGCCCCACAGCAGGTCAGGATGGAGTTCACGGACGTCCACGCCGTCCATCAGAACGAACCCGCTGGTGGCGTCGAAGAGACGTGGCATCAGGTTCACCAGCGTGGTTTTCCCAGCACCCGTGCTGCCGATGATCGCTGTTGTCTGCCCGGCCAAGGCTGTAAACGTGACCCCGCCCAGCACTGGCTGCTCGGCACCCGGGTAGGCGAATCCGACGTCGCGCATTTCCAACTCGCCGCGGCGGATGCCGCCGATGACGGGGTTCGACGGCGGCTGGACACTTGAGTCGGTCTCCAGCACCTCGCCGATCCGGTCGGCGGAGACGGACGCACGCGGGATCATCACAGCCATGAACGTGGCCATCATGACCGACATAAGAATCTGCATCAGGTAGCTCAGGAACGCAATCAGCGTGCCCACCTGCATGGAACCGTCCTCGATCCTGAAGGACCCGAACCAGATCACCGCCACGGACGAAACATTCATGACCAACATGACCACCGGGAACATGAGTGCCATCAAACGCCCGGCCCGCAGCGCGACGTCAGTGACGTCGTCGTTCGCTTTACCGAACCTGGCGGTTTCCAAGTCTTCGCGGACGAACGCCCGCACCACACGGATACCGGTGAGCTGCTCGCGGAGGACACGGTTCACGGCGTCGATCCGGACCTGCATCTTGCGGAACAACGGCACCATCCGGGTCACAATCAACCCAACAGCCAGCAACAGCACCGGCACGCTCACTGCGATCAGCCAGGACAGCTGGGCGTCCTGGCGCACGGCCATGATCACTCCGCCAATGCTCAGCATGGGCGCCGCGACCATCAGCGTGCAGGACATCAAGACCAATTGCTGCACCTGTTGGACGTCGTTGGTGGACCGCGTGATCAACGACGGCGCCCCGAACCTGGTGACCTCCTGCTCAGAGAACTCCCCCACCCTGCTGAAAACCGCGTCGCGGAGGTCACGGCCCATCCCCATGGCAGCCTTCGCGCCGAAGTAGACCGCAACCACGGCACACGCGATCTGCAGGAGGGTGATCAACAGCATCAGCCCGCCCATGCGCAGGATGTAGTCGGTATCCCCGGTGGCGACCCCGTTGTCGATGATGTCGGCGTTCAGCGTCGGAAGGTACAGGGATGCGATGGACTGGGCCAATTGGAAGACGACGACGGCGATCAGCAACCGCTGATGCGGCCGCAGGAAGCGAACAAGTACCTTCCACAGCATGGGATCTCCGAGCCAGGCGATGTGAACCGAAGGCCAGTTTACGTCTGGTTGCTGCGGGCAACTAGAGAAATAGCGCTAAAGTTACCGCTGGTATTGCACCACGTGGGGTTGGCAAACCATGAGCCGGCCAGCGGACTATTTTGGGGGTATGACATATGAAGAAGACCGCAGCATTGGCGCTGGCATTGGTGATCGGCGCAGCGCTGGCAGGATGCTCCGGCGGTACGTCGGAAGCCACGCAGGCCAAACCCTCTGAAACCGCGGCCTCCAGCCCTGCAACGAACCTCACCACCGTTCCGGACATCGCAGGGAAGCCATTCGCCGATGCCAAAGCTGCTTTGGCATCGGCCGGGCTGACCATCTCGATCGTGGGACCTGATGGAACTCCTTGGACCACGCTCGAGCCGGGTCAGCAAGTAGCAGCCGTATCGACGGACCCTTCAGCAGGCTCCGAGACGGACGCCAAGACGATCAAAATGGTTGTCGATAAGACTGAAGTGGATCAGCAGATCATGAACGACGCCATCGCTGCAGCTGAGGGTGCCGTGGGCTCCGCCAATACTGCGGCCTCGGAAGCAGCAGCTGCGGCTGAAGCGGCTGCCGCTGCGGCCGCTTCAGCCGCAGCGAACTCCGGGAAGTAACCTGCCTGACGGGGTCGTCGTCGTTTCCTAGTCGTTCGCCAGCTGCAGCTTTGCCGCAGCACCGAGCTTGCCCGCGAACAGGAGCGCGGCGTCGGTGAGTTCATTCTCGGCAACACGGCGGGTTCCCTCTACGTCTGCGTTGAGGACGGTGGGTGCGAAGCGAACGTGCGTGGCATCCGCAATGCCCACAAAGCTCAGCCAATCGGCAAAGTAGGTGCTGCCGAAATCGGAGCCGAAAGCCGGCGAAACCCCGGGAGAATAGACCCCGCTGGTGTGGATGGCCAGCGCATGCTTGCCCTCCATGAGGCCGGTGTAGCCCGTTTCGGCGTCGAACCCGAAGCTCCACCCGGGTTGGGTGACGATGTCGATCCATTGCTTCAGGGCGTAGGGCACACCGGAGTTCCACAACGGAATATTGAAAACGTACGCATCGGCCGAGGCGAACTGCTCAAATACGGCGCGGGCGGACTCCCACGCCGCAATTTGATCCGGAGTCTGGTCCTGGCCGGTGAAGACAGCCATCTTGGCAGCCGCAGCTGTCCGTCCGAAAGCCGGCAACGCGCCGTCGTCGAACAGGTTCAGGGTTTCCAGCTCGAACGTCTCCGAAGCCGCAGCCTGAACCGAGTCAATGAAATGGCGGGCCAACCGCAGCGAATCGCTGGCGGCATAACGGGGTGAGGCGTTGATGTGGAGGATGGAGGGCATGCTTTTCCTTTCAGGCAGGGGACCCTTTGGCCCCTCATCGATCCTCACCCGGGGGTGTCACGCAGCGTAAGAACGCACTTTATTGTGCCCAGGGCACCTCCACGTTCCTGCAATGATGAGGTCATGACACTCACGGCTGAACAGAACCGTCGGAAAGCGCAACACCACTACAACGCTTCCTTGGAACTCTGCCCGGCACGCCAATTGCTGGAGGCGATCAGCAGCAAATGGGTGACACTTGTCCTGCTCGCCTTGGAAGAAGGGCCGCAACGCCACAGTGAGCTGCGCCGACTGATCCCGGGGGCGAGCCAGAAAATGCTGACCTCCACACTCCGCTCCCTGGAGCGCGACGGCCTGATTGACCGGGAGGTCACCGCGTCGGTTCCGGTCCGAACGGATTATGAGCTCACTGCACGCGGCCGTTCGCTCCTCCCGATCATCTTCGACATGAAGGAGTGGGCGGAGGACAACATGGACGCCGTGGCGGCGGCGCGTCAACTCCACGACAGGGCCCGTGCCGGCGCACCAACAGAACAGTAGGCTGGAAACGTTCGTGTTGAACCGCATCGAAGGGACTTGAGTTTTGGCTTACATCACCGTCGGAAACGAAAACAGCACTGAGATTGAGCTTTACTACGAGGACCATGGGACCGGCCAGGCTGTGGTTTTGATCCACGGCTACCCGTTGGATGGTTCGTCCTGGGAGAAGCAGACCGCTGCCTTGCTCGAGGCCGGTTATCGCGTCATTACGTACGATCGCCGGGGTTTCGGAAAATCCAGCCAGCCCACTGAAGGCTATGACTACGACACCTTTGCCGCAGACCTCAAGACCGTCCTGGACACCTTGGACCTGAACGACGCCGTCCTGGTGGGCTTCTCCATGGGCACCGGCGAGGTGGCGCGCTACATCAGCACGTATGGCTCGGCCCGTGTTGCCAAGGCAGTCTTCCTCGGTTCGCTGGAACCCTTCCTCTTGAAGACCGATGACAACCCCGACGGCGTGCCGCAGGACGTGTTCGACGGCCTTGCCGCCGCCGTCACCGCAGACCGCTACGCGTTCTTCACCGACTTCTTCAAGAACTTTTACAACAGCGATACCTTCCTGGGCACGGACCGGCTCAGCCAGGAAGCCGTGGACGCCAGCTGGAATCTGGCCAGCAAGTCCGGGGCCTTTGCCTCGGTGGCCGCGCAGCCCACATGGCTCACGGATTTCCGGGCCGACATCCCCAAGATCGACGTCCCGGCCCTAATCGTCCACGGCACGGCTGACAACATCTTGCCCATCGACGTCACCGGACGGCGTTTCAAGGACGCACTGCCCAGCGCTGACTACTTGGAAATCGAGGGGGCACCGCACGGCCTGCTCTGGACGCACGGCGCCGAAATCAACGACGCGTTGCTGACGTTCCTCAAGAAGTAGGTTCCTATTTCTGGAGCCTGAGCTTCAGCGCCTTCTTGCTGTGACGAAGATATTGCTCTTCCGTGGCGTCGGCGGCACTGCGTTCCATGGCGTGCAGGAGGCCATAAGTAAACGCAGCGCTGCTGATGCCGGGCGCAGAACCCAGCTTCAGCAGCTCCGCGCGGGCCACCACGCTGTCCTGGTGGTCACCGAGGATCGTTTGGATTTTGTGGGCTGCATCCCCCAGCTTCACGGCCCGCTTGCCGTGGACACCTTCAACGGCCGCGGCGGCAAACCGCAGCTTCTTGGCGGCCTTCCGGACTTCGTGAAACGCTGTGTCACGCCGGGGCCCGACGGCGGCAGCCACCGCGGCGTCATGGCGTTTGCCGAGGTGCTTGGCGGCTTTGTTGACGAGCTTCGCCGTGGTTTTCCGGGCCTTCGCCTCCCCTTGCGGCGTTACCGGTGGGGCTTCGATGAACGCCTCGAGTGCGTCCAAGAACTTAAAATACCGGGGGCTGTTCAGGCGGTTCTTGACAGCTCCCATTGCGGTGTCCGCCCTGACAGCCATGCGCTGGTCCAGTTCGTCGTGCAGCGGGCCCAGTACGAGGTTCGACGGCAGCTCGTCAAGGTGCGTCCTCAAGCGTGCGTGCAGGACCTCCGTGTCACGGTACCGGCCCAAAGTCTTGGCCAACGACTTCAGCTCGCGCTCAAGTTCCTTCACCGGGGCAGGCTCAAAGAGCTGGCGGTATGAGTGCAAAACCGATCGGACACGGCGGATCACTGACCGCATTTGATGGACTGAGTCATCCCGTCCCAACCGCACGTGGGCATCCTGAAGCAGGAGGTCGGCCTCTTGGTCCTGGAGATAGGTGAGTACCGGGGCCATTGCCGAGCCCTTGTCATAGGCCTGGTTGCGGCCGTTTCCTTTGAGATCCGGCCATGAATCACCCACGGCAGTAGCCAGCTTGGAGGTTCGGTTGCTGGGCTTCGCTCCTGCGTCTGAGAGCTGTCCCACGAGGCTTTCCAGGAGCGCATCGTCGGCGCCGTCCTGCGCGGTCAGCTCGACTTCCCACTCCCGCCACTCCGACCCGCGGGGCTCACCAAGGGAAACCTGGGCCCGTACATAGTCGTCAACGAAGTCGGCCAAACGTTCGCCGCCGTGTCCGTACAGCGCGTAGCTGGTGCGTTCTGTGGTGAGTGTGGCCACTGCGGCCACTGCATGGCCCCGCGTGTAAGCGAGCACGCGATCCATGAGTTCCACCGGGACCGTGTCAGCGGTGCCCAGCGGTGCGTGAATCTCCGTCCGCTTCCCGGGACTAAGGGGCAGTTTGAGGTGCCAGCCGGCGTCGGGTCCACCGGTGCGGCGCCGCAACGTTATTCCGCGGGCAGCCAGGGCGAGGTGGCGGGTATCGAAGTAGATGGCCTCCAGGCTGTAACTTGCCGGTTTACCCACTGCCCCCACCCCGTCGATAGTGTGCAGTTCGGGCAGCGGAGTCGATGCGTCGGCATCGAACTTCCGCTCGGACTCCACGGTGCTGGACACTGCCATGGCTGTCAGGACTCCCTCTGCCGTTGATGGTGCGTACGCCGGAGGGCCGGCCCGTAACGGTGGCCGGCCCTCGTTGGAGCTATCTATTGGTGCTGTATCCAGTGTGAGCCAGTCCCGGGCTTCGCGCTAGGGACGGACTCCGGGCGTCTGCCCCGTATCATCCACATCGCCGCCGGATACCGTGCCGCGCCAGGCCCCGGTTTCATGCCCCTGCGCCTCAATGAACTTCTTGAACTTGTCCAAGTCGGCACCCACGCGCAGTTCATCGACGTGCAGCGCCGATCCCGCCTTTTCCGCGAGGCTTTCGGGCTCCCAATCGATCGCCACGGTCACTCGGGTGCGGGCCTCTGCGAGCGGTTCGAAGCTGACCGTGCCTGCATTGCGGGGTCCATCGACGCTTGCCCAACTGACAAGCGCGTCCGGGACCTGCTCAATGATTTGGGCGTTGTACTCGCGCTTCACGCCGCCCACGTTCGTCGCGAAATGGAGTGCTGTGTCATCGATCTGTTGCACCGACTCCACACCGTTCATGAACTCCGGGAAGGTCTCGAACTGCGTCCACTGGTTGTAGGCGACAGATACGGGGACATCTACATCGATTGACTTGTTGACCGTAGCCATAAGGTTGCTCCTTCGATCGCGTCTCGGGTGCTCGTGCTGTACTGCTGGTGGCGCGCCAGCCAGCTGGCTGCTTAACCAGTGGCGCGCCTGTCTAAAGCGCGCCAGCCAAAGCTCTTAGCCGGCGTCGAAACTTTCTTCGTCATCGTCGTTGGGCGACTCTTCCTCGGGAAGGTCGTTGCCACTGCCATCCGGCAGGCTGTCATCGTTGCCGTCGGGCACGGTGGACTGCTCGGCGTGGGCCTGCTCTTCGGTTCCTCCGAAGCGGCCGGCTCCGGGCTCGCCTGCACTGTCTGAATCCTCCGGATCCAGGTGGCTGAGGTTCGGCGCGCCGGTACCTTCTCCGAGGCCGGCCTCTTCGATGTCCTCTTCCACGCGGGGCTGTGCCTGGCCTCCGCCGGCTTCCTGCTCTGCCGTAGGAGTGCCGTAGCCTCCCACTTCCTCTTCCGGTGTGGCATTCTGCTTGTCCATATGACCTGTCCTTTCCCTGAGCGGTGGAACGTGTTGATGGAACACTTCGAACCTATAAGGGTACTTAGTGTCATGTCCATGTCGAGACCAAAATCGTCAGTAATCTTAGCAATTTGTTGACAAACGTTGTATGGTGCGGCCTCGCGTCATGTCAGGACGGCTGCGGCACCTCACACCCGCCCTGAGGGTCCAGGCCCGTGTAATTCAGGGGGCCGGCGACGATATTCAAAGCTATGGTTGCAAACTGCGAGCACTGCGCAGGCGGGGCGCTGAAATAACCCCGCTGGCCGGCCGCAATTGCGCCGATGACGAGCCAAACTACAACGATCAGCCCGATGATTGAACCGATGCGCATTTTCTTCCGCCAATCGCTAAACTGACGACTTTTCAGGAATTAGTGGCAAACACCCGCCAGGGGTCACCAAGAACGCGGCCGCGGACAGGAAACCTCCCCGCCCGCGGCCGCGCTGCTCCGATCAATCCGTAGGATTGGTTTCGGTGGTCAGACCACGGTTGTCCGTGGTTCCTTCGTCCTTCTCTTCTGCCGGCCCTGGCGGGTTGGCTGACTCGCTGGGGCCAGCATCGACGGCGTCGTCCGGACTTTCCGACGAGGCGTCACCTACAGGTACCTGCCCGCTGGATTCAGGCATCCCCGGATCCCTGGGAATGGGATGGCCGGGGGTGGTGGTTCCATCGCGGACCTGGGCAAAACCGGCAACTTCGCTTGGATCAGTTGTCATACGCGCGACCGGCCACGGCCAAGAACCCAGCCCAGAAGGGCCAGCACCAAGAGGATGATTCCAACCCACAGCAGGAAGCTGAGGGCTTGGTTGAATCCGCCCACGAGGAGCAGGATGATCGCGATTACGCCGGCGATTATTAAAAGTGTGTTCATTGAGCTACGCATCCCTTCAATAAATTTTGTCTATTCAGGAAGGCGTCCGCTGGTACCCCGATAAGGGGCGCCACCCATGCCAACGGGCACCGATCGAAGAAATAGTTCTCCATATCGCTTTAGTACCCTCCGGAATCGGGTTCAAACGAAACCAATACTCCAAAGAAGCACGTCCACAGCATCATGATAGGCGCGCTTTGAGTTGCGGCGAAGTATTTTGACAGGAAACTTAGTAGCCCTTGGCGGAGAACGCCCCCAAAGCCCTGCTGATCTCACGCGCGGTGCCGGTGGCCGCCTCACCGTATTCCTGGTATTTGGCGGGGACTATCCTGCTGGAAGGCCCCGAGATGGAGATGGATCCGGCAGCGACACCGCCCGGCCCCAGCAGCGGCACGCCGATGGAAGTGATCCCCGTACTGAGGCCTTGTTCGTTGATGGAGTACCCACGGGCACGTGTGTCCGCGATCATCTCGCGAAGCCGTGTGGGATCCACCACGGTCTGCGGCGTCAGCGCTTCCAGCGGGCCAGCCAGGTAATCGTCAACGAAGGCCTCGTCAGCAGCCGATAAGTAGGCCATTCCTGTAGAGGAGGCGTGCATCGGCAGGCGCGAACCCAGCGGGAGGAAAGCCCTCAGGACGTGCGGGGTGTCGAGTCGCTCGATGATGAGCATGTAGCCGCGGTCCGGGACCGCCAAGTGAACCGTTTCCGTCGTGTCCAGCTGCAGCGCGTTCAAGGGGCCCATTGCCGCGTCACGGATCACTGATCCGCTGCTGCCACGGCTTGCCACAGCGAAGGCATGGTTGGTCAAAACCCACTTGCCGGCCTGGACCTCGGACTGCGCCACCCAGCCCAGTTCGGCCAACGTCCTGAGCATACGGAGCACGGTGGCCTTGGGCACGTCCACCTCGCGGCTGAGCTCGGACAAGCCTGCGGGCTGGTTGTCCGAGACTGCTTCCAGCACCCTGATGGCCGTGACGACGCTTTGCGTGCTCATGCAACCCTCCCGCTTGACCGACTAACTCCAGTGCCCTACATTACAGGCGACTTCCCAAAATGAACCGATGGTTCATCCAGTGAACCGACGTAGTTTGATTGGAGAACGGGCTTATGGAATTACAGATACTGGCCCTCGCCATCTTTGTAGGCGTCTTCGTCCTGGCCACCCTGCGCAAAGTGCACATTGGAGTGCTCATGTTCGCAGCGGCCGCCGGCGTGGGTGTGTGGATGGCCGGGATGACCATCGAGAAGGTGGTGGCAGGCTTTCCCATCGGAATCCTTGTCCTGCTGGTTGGCGTGACCTATTTCTTTGCGATCGCGCAGGCCAACGGGACCATCGACCGCATCATCGAAATGGCCATCACCAAAGTGGGTGACCGCGCCTTCTTCCTTCCCTTGGCTTTCTTCGCCCTCACCATCGGCATCTCTGCCATGGGCTCACCCCTGGCCGGACTGGTCATGGCACCCATCGGAATGCCCCTGGCCAAGCGGTACGGCATCGACCGCATGCTCATGGGGTTGGCCATCGGATCGGGGCTCAGCGCGGGCGGATTCGCACCCACCAGCCTGTTCGGCATCGTCACCTACGGCACCGCGAGGGCAGCCGGAATCGATCTGGATCCCCTGGTCCTTTTTGGCGTGGCCCTGGGCACCAACATCCTGCTGCTGGGGGCCGCCTACGTGCTCTTCGGCGGTTTCAAGCTGCTCAACACCCGCACGGCTGACGGTTTCGGCACCAACCTGCCGCGCTTCAGCGCAAGCCGCCCGACGCCGTCGCACCCTTTTGAACGCGAAGGCACCATTGCACGGGGCAAGAAGGCCGCCGAACAGGCCGTTCAGGTCCTCGACGAACTGGCCCCCGCGCCGCAGCCTTCGCGGCTGGACCGCAACCAGATCATCACCGTGCTCTGCATGGCCGGATTGGTTGCCACCGTCATCCTGATGTCCGTCCTCGGCGCAAGCCCGGACATCGGTGTCCTGTGCTTCGCGTTCGCCTCGGTCCTCACGCTGTGCGACCCACAGTCCGGGAAATCGGCCGTAGCCAAAATCGACTGGTCCACCGTCCTGCTGGTAGGCGGGATCATCACGTTCGTCGGAGTGCTTCAGACCATGGGAGCCGTCGCGTTGCTCGGCGAAGCAGCCGGCGCCGTCGGGACTCCCTTGCTGGCCGCGCTGGTGATCTGCGCTATCGGTGCCCTCATTTCCGCCTTCGCCTCCACCACCGGGATGCTCGCTGCGCTGGTTCCGCTGGCACTCCCGCTGGTGGCCTCCGGGGACGTCGCCGGATGGGCGGTTATCGCCACCCTTGCCGTGTGTTCGTCCATTGTTGACGTCTCTCCGTTCTCTACCGTCGGCGCCACGTTCGTGGCCACCGTCGACGCCGATGAACGCCCCCGCATCACCAGGTTCCTCACCCGTTGGGGCTTGTCCATGGTGGTGGCCGGGCCGCTCTTGCTGGTTGGCGCCCTGGTGCTGCCCTCCAGCCTCTAAAACCGTCTCAAAGTTAGGACAGCAATCATGCTCAAACCACTCCGCGGAATCACCGTGATCGACCTCAGCCGGGCCCTCGCCGGCCCCTATTGCACCGCACTCCTTGCCGACATGGGCGCCCGGATCATCAAAGTCGAAAGCGTCAATGGTGGCGACACAGCCCGCCAATGGCCGCCATTCCAGGATGGTCACAGCCTCTATTTCGACTCCGTCAACCGCAACAAAGCCTCCGTGTGCTTGGACTTCTATTCAGTGGAAGGTCGTGAAATCCTCTCCGGTTTAATTGCCGATGCGGATGTCCTGGTGGAAAACTTCAAGCCCGGCACTTTGGAAAAAATGGGCTTCACAGCATCCCGGCTTGAAGAGCTGAACCCGGGACTCGTGGTGGGATCCGTCACCGGGTTCGGCAACACCGGCCCGCTCAAGGACGACGCCGGACTGGACCAGGTCATCCAGGGAATGTCAGGGCTGATGTCCGTCACGGGGCCTGGCCCAGGTTCCGGCCCCGGCGAGGCCTACCGGGTCGGCATACCGATCGTGGACATCACCTCCGGGATGATCTGCGCCTTCGGAATTGTGTCAGCGCTCCTGGGGTCCCGGAATGGCGAGCGCCCCGGCCGCGTGTCCACCTCCCTGCTGGAGACGGCCCTGAATCTGTCCGCGTTCCAAGGGCAGAAGGCGCTCAGTCTCGGTGAAGCACCAACGCCGCAGGGCAACGACCACCCGGTCATCGCCCCCTACGGCATGTTCGCCACAGCCACGGAATCCATCAACATCGCCGTGGGAAGCGACAAACAATGGCGCGCGTTCTGTGGACTGCTCGAGATGCCCACCGCCGTGGAGGATCCCCGTTTCGTCACCGGCGCGGACCGCTCGGCCAACAGGGATCAGTTGACGGAGCTCATTGAAGCTGCCCTGTCCGCGAAGCCGGCAGCCGAATGGGTTCCGCTGATCAGCGCGGCCGGGATCCCGTGCGGCCCCATCTACAACTACACCCAGGCACTGGCCTCGGACCAGGTCGCCGCCCTGGGACTCGTCCAGCACAGCAGGCGTCGTGATGGGTCCGAACTCCCCCTGCTCCGCGGCCCGCTCAGCCTGGACGGAGAGGCCAGCAAAATCCTGGCTCCCCCGCCGCTGCTCGGCGAGCACACCGCCCAAATACTCATGGAGCGTGGAATGACGCACGACGACGTCACCCGGCTTGAGCGAGAGGGCCGCCTCGTCTGCGTGCCGGCTTCCGTCCTGGTTCCGGAAACTTTGGGAGCGCAGCGATGACCGTAGTATCCCCGGCAGACACTGCCCGTCCCGAGGTTTCCCGTGCCGGCGGCATCGTCGTCGCGATATCTGCCGGCGTGGCAACCGTGGAAATCTGCAACCTTGCGCAGCGGAATGCCCTGACCCGGGCCATGTGCCTGGAGATCCAGGAACTGATGCCGCAGTTGGACGCCGATCCTGACGTTGCCGTGGTGGTGCTGCGCGGCGCTGGGAACACGTTCTGTGCCGGGGCCGCCATCAGCGAACTCGCTTCCGTCCTGATCGATCTGCAAGAGGACGGTTCCACGGTAGATCACCTCAGCGCCGCAGACTCTGCCATCGCTTCCCTCGCCAAGCCCGCGGTGGCGCTGGTCGATGGCGCCTGCATGGGTGGCGGCTGGCAGATCGCCTCCGCCTGCGACTTCATCATCGCCAACGAACGGGCAGTCATCGGACTGACGCCGGCCAAGATCGGTATCATCTACCCGCGACCGGGCATCGAACGGCTTGTCCGCCTGGTGGGTCACGCCAACGCCAAGTACATCCTCCTCACCGGACAGACGTTCAGCGCCACTGAAGCCCGCGCGCTCGGCCTGGTGGCCGACGTCGTGCCTTCCGAGTTCTTTGAGGAGAAGTGCGCAGCACTGATCAATACGCTCCGGAGCCGTTCGCAGTTCTCCATGCATTCGATGAAGCGGCTGATGAACTTGACTGACGCCAGTTCCGGCCTGGCGGTAATTGACCAGGAGTGGGCGGAGGCGTGGGCGGCGATGCCGGACAGCCCGGACATGGAGATCGGCATCAAAGCGTTCCTGGACCGCGAGCAGCCCCGGTTCACGTGGCGGCCTGTGGGCTGACTCACGCCGCATCACGGCACAAGACGGCACCTCCCTTCGTTGGTAAGGAGACGAGGGGAGGCCTCATGCTCATTGTTCTGACTGGAATTGACGGTTCGGGAAAAACGACGGCGGCCCGCGCCTTGGTCGATTCTGCCCGCGCCGAGGGGCGGAATGCGCTGCTGCTCAGCAACCACGCCGCCCGGCGCCGTATGTCGCTGGTGTCCGAGCGGTTTGGCTGGAAATTGCCACCGCGGCCAGCCGACGTCATTGAAACCGGCGTCAGGTTGTTCAACGTGCTTCTCAACCATGCGCGCGCCCACAAGTTCGACGGCCTGGTGGTGATGGACCGTCACCTGCACTGCCAGCTCGCACTGCGTCAGGCCAATGGTTTAGGCCGCGGCCGGCTGCTTCCGTGGCTGCTGGGAAAGCTCCCAGCGCCGGACCTCTCAGTCCATTTCGACGTCGACCCCCGTCTCGCCCACCAACGGGTCACGGCACGCGGGACTGACAACGAAACACTGGCTGACCTTGAGGCTTTCCGCGCCGCATACCGTTCGCTGCCCGAGTTTGACGACTTTGAGGTGGTCGACGCAGGCGGGAATCCGGAGCAGGTGTTTGCCCAGCTGAACCGGGTGATCGCCGCCGGCGGGGAAGCTGCGGTCCCCCGACCCCACCAAGCCACGGCTTGACTTGCTCCCCGGCTCACGACGGATAGGCTCGCCCCATGCCAACTACGGCGTTCCTTGGGGGGAATTGATGAGCGTTAAAACCAGACGTAGCCTGCTGATCTTCGTGTTCGGATTCGGGACCTACGCCGTTCTTTTATCGACGTTGGGTCCGCTCCCATCTTTGGCATTGGGTGGTGTTGTGGCCGCCCTCGCCGTTTTTGTTGACCGGTGGATTCGGATACGGCGGGGAACCCCTATGACTCAATCACCCGATAACGCCTCCACTCTGGGTCAAGGGCATCCTTGAGTCAGGCCGCTGAACGCACGACGGCGGACATCGCCTTTGCAGTCGCCGCCCGCCGGGGTGCGGGTTCGGTGTCGTTGGGAGGAGCCGGGACCGAGTTCCTCTTTTATGAAGCCGCCGGTGGCTTAGTTCGTGAGGGCTACCGGATTCCCCGTTCGAGTGAATTCAACACGGCGAACAACAGGGATGTCTCAGCCGAGACCCTACAACGTCAGGAAATGATGTTGGCGCACTGGGCTTCGGACAACGGCATCCCCAGCGCCGCCGCCATTGATCTTGTGATGCAAGACGGCTTCCCCGTACTAATTCTGGAAGTCGTAGACGACGACGGTTCCGATCTGGATTGCTCGGCACTTGGATCAGTTATCGCCTCTATGCACCGTCTGCCAGTTCCCGGCCTTCCTTTGGTTGCCCAAGCAGGAAGGCCTTGGGATGCCCGGCTCGTAGACCGGCTGGAGGAACGATACTCGCGTCTTCGGATCCGCCATTCGCTCCCCAACCTGCCTCCCTCAGCAACACTGCAGGCAACGCTCGAACGCAACTCCAGCGAGCCCCGCCTTATGCATATGGACCTTCGACGCCAAAACGTCAGGGTCCGCAGCGGTCAGCCGCTTGCGATCTTCGACTGGAGCAACACCCTCGCAGCACCTCCAGATCTGGAGATCGCAAGGATCAGTGAGTACTCCGTCATCAGGGAAAACGGCATCGACTATACGGCCTTCCTGGACGGCTACTCCAAAGGTGGCGGGAGCATCGACGTCGGAAGCCTGTCCTGGCCCATCTACACTCTTGACGCTGCGGTGATGCTCGCGGGAGTCTTCGACACCGTTGCCCCGGATCCTGAAGTGCGCGAGCACTTTCTATCCCGCGCGCGGGCACTGGTGCGTGAACTGTGAACGGGACATCAACGCTGATTTCAGAGGCCCGGATCAGTCGCGGCTCCCAGAAGGTCATCGCAAGCGTGGTGGGCATGCTGTGCATATTCATCGTTGTGACCTCCATTCCCAGCGGTGTACTGCTGATCAGCGCAGGGCTGGTGGCGGTCATTGCGCTCCTGACAGTTTCGGTACTCCGCATCAGGGTGACCGTTGAAGCCACGGAGCAGAGCCTGACCGTCAGATGCCGGCCGTTCTATTCGAGGGCGATCCCGCTGAAGGACGTCGTCGATGCCTCCCCGGCGCCGTCCAGTTCAATGACCGAAGGCTTCGGCGTCCGGTACTTGGGCCAGCGGACGTGGGGGCTGCTGGTCGGCGGCCCGGCAATCGTCTTGGAGACCCCCGGCCGCACCTGGCTGATCTCCACGCCGGACCCGGAGTCCACAGCCGCGTCCGTCCTCGCCCACGCCGGCAGGCTGAAGGACAGATAACGGCAGGTGGTTTACCACCATCGTGGCAACAGTTTCGATGAACATACACGGTAGAGGGCCAGCTCGAAGAGCACCTCTACATTCAACGTGGACGTGTAGCGTTTAGGGCCCTTCACCGGGCAATTTTGCGGGCGGGTCTTACGGGAATCCGAGGCCCCAGGGAGTTACGGGGAATTGGCTCGGAGCTTCTCAGGAGTGAAGAGTGGCCGGTGGAGGACCGGTTTACGGGCACCGGTTCGTCTGGGCCTCAACGATGGCTCGCGATGAGTTGCCTTATTCGGTTGAGGTATCTTTTGGCGCAGTCTCTGGCCGTGACGGTTTCCTCGTGGATAATCAGGGCATGCTCATCCGAGAAGCCAAGGACCGATTAGAGCAGATGCTCGCGGAAATAGAGACAGGCGAACGCAGCGACACCTTAACCCCGGGAGCGGTGGTGAAGGCCTTCCAGTCGTTCGCGGCCATCCCAGCCAGCGACTGCGCTCCCGTCGACGAGGATGGCGACGGCGTTCTGGCCCAATTCGGAACCAACGGGTCGCGTGGCACACAGGAATTCAGCGTGGACCTCTCGCGTCAGTTCATTGAGGCCGGCGACGACGGTTCGACATGGCAGCTGTCGTGCACCCTTTACTGGGATCCAACACCCGACACCACGGCACTTGGTAGCGGCAGCCTGTGGTCCTTCGACACTTCACCCGAAGACTTCTTCAGGAACGCGGTCCTCCTTCCTGGCTGGAAATGGGCGCTTGGCACAAGCAAACGACCCAACTCACGGGACATTACGCTCGACCAGGCTTAAGAAGGCAGCCGTCCGGTAATGGATAGGCTTACGCGCGCACTACTGCTCCACCACTTATGCGCCATTAGCCCTCCAAAATGTCAGGGCCTGGCGATACCTTCCTAATACCGTGCAAAGGGCCGGTTGAATCTATAGGGGCAACAATGAGCGCACCGGATCGACGAGTTCGCGTTATCTTCAGCTGCAAGAGAGGTCACCAACACGAGCTTTGCGTGAGCGTTGATCGCCAAGTACCACCTGAGCTTCGTTGCACCCCAGATGCTGGTCAAGGCTACGGCGCCGGAGACGGAGCTGGCTGCAAGGTGTCGGCCAATTTGAACGAGGTAGTGGAGCGTGAGTTGCGTGACGCTTTCCAAGAAAGCAAACGCCGCCGCCACGTTCTAGTTCGCGAACATTAGAAGTAATCGTGCGGGCGGCCAGTTTCATAGTCCGGCCGCGGGTAACTGCGTAGCAGATGCTTGTGCTCGACTGCCCGTTTCGGGATCCTTTGCCGGGCAGGATCGTCTGGCTGGCAGCAGAGGTAGGGTCATCTGCATGATGTCGAGAGGAGGTTGATTCGAGATGGATACGATTCATCGCAGTATGAGCCAACAGCGCAATTGGCTGAAGATGCTGTTTTATGGCTCGATCGCCAGCGGAGTGTTGGCGCTACTAACGGCAGGATTGACCTTAATCCTGTTCCAGGAAATTGAGAGCAGAGGTGACGTTACCAACGCGCAGGATTTCGGCTGGCGCGCAGTCGCGCTTGCCGTGTTGTCCGTCGTGCTCTTCACTGTCTACCTCATCCGTCGCAATGCGCAGCGTCGGAGATTCCCACAAACGTAGAAGTGTCCCTCAACCCCGTTAAGTCCTTACAGTCCGCTGAAGGATCCCTAATCGGCGCCGGCCGGATCCCTCAGAGCCATGCGGGGGCATCAGGATGGTGCTTCAGTTTTGCTCGTGGGTACGAGGATGTTGCCTTGGATCTTTGCCCATCCAGAGGACTCCAGCTCGGTAGTGTTATACCCATCTGCTACGAGGATCGCCGTTACTTGATCCGGTCCAGACGTCCTAAGCAATTCGCCTTCTGTGGCGTCGCTGCAACCGGAATTCCACAGCGTCGGATCTGCAGGAACGGCAATTAGACATGTGTTCTTACCGTCGGTGCTTCGCCCCAGAAAATACTTCTTACCGCCAGCCTCTGCAGCGAGCACAACTTTGTCCAACTCGATATCCGACAGAGTGACGGCAGGAGGAAGCTCGTTGGTTGATGCTGCCGTACTCTCTAGGATTTTCAGGCCGGGTGCGTAGGAACATCCGGTCAGAAGGATTCCGGCAGTGAAGAGGATTGCTAGAAATGAGAAAGTTCCGGTCTTGATGGCGCTGCCCCCTCAGGCTGTCGTATGCCGACATCATAGCCTCGCGAATGTCCTTCCTCTGGGTCAACCGACGCTTGGGTCACTGAACCAAGTCTTCCGAAGCGTCACGACTCCCAAGGAACGGAGAAGCCAGAGACTGCAGACTGCCCGGTGAAGGATAGGCATACGGGCAGCTCGGACAGCCGCGCCAGCGCGATCTTTAGCCCTGTAGTCCGGGGTTAGACTGGGCCTGGTATGGACGGATTGGGGGATCCAAGACGGCGCACAGCGCTGTTCGGCTGGTCGGTCGCAGCCCGCGAAACTATAGGAACGACAGTGACCTTCTTTCAGGACTTTTCGATTCCGGAACCGCCTCCTCGTCCACGGATGCCCCGGTTCATGCCACCTCCTTGGACGGCCCCGCCCCGCCACGAACTGCCCGTTATCGTCCCTGTAGGACGGTTCGTCCACAAGTCCCAGGCCTTTGTGATGGCCATTGACGCCGTAAGGGTCCACTCCGCGGGGTGCGTCATTGACCTGCTGCCATGTCCTCTCAAAAGCTGGAGGAAACTGACCACGCTGCCCAGCCGCCACCCGGTGCCGGCTCGCCTGTGAGGGATCCCTCACCGGGCACCGCGCCTTTGGGGGCTCCGTGCGCTAGGGAGTCAGCGCAGGTTGCCGTATGGAGGCAGTGTCTCGGAGGGGCAGCCAGTACGGACGCTTGAGATGTTCGAAGAGCCACCGGCTTACAGGCGTGCTGCCCGCCACTGGAGGGCTAAAGGCGACCGGATCGTGCGATTCACAGTGGAACAGCCCGGAGCCAAGACGTTGGAGTAGCGCGCCTTATGCACGTAAAGGCCGCTAGGGCTCTACCCGTCGGAGTTGGACCGCGTAATGCGTTTGGACGTCTGCGGCCAGATCCGGGCCAGCGTGACCGGGCAAATTGCGGTGCCACCAGAATGCAGGCTCTGGTAAGACGGATGGCCCGGCGTGCAGGAGCGAGGCGAAACGTTCGTCAATCTCGGCAACAGCTTCCGCGAAAATCCGCAGTTCAGGGTACGAACCGAGTTCCGGAGCAGAGATGACCCTGCCGATGACATCCCTGACTTCGAGTGCATTCTCGTACTCGTAGATGCTCCACTGGTAGCCTTCTTCGCACTCCACCACGAAAGAATTCCACGCGTCAATGTATCCAGCCGGTGACCAGCTTCTTCTGGCTCCTTTTTCGCCTGCGACATCACGAAAGCCTCGGATGAACTCACTCATCTTCAGGAAGGACCGAGATAAACCTGGCGGGAACGCTGTCTGCCAGCCATACTTTTTCGCCACCTTGGTAAAAGCTGACGTGCTCTCCGTGTGCGGCCGCGCTGTCAATGAGAAGGAGAACCGGGTCAGTGTCCTTTCGTTGTCCTACCTGCTTGGCCATTTCGACGTCCTCGGATAGGTGGACGTACTGGCGTCGCATGGGTTGCAAGCCCTCTGACTGAATAGCTCCGAGGCTTTCCCTGGACGTCCCATGAAACAGTTTTTGAGGTGGACTTTCTTGTGGCTTCACTATTCGGGCAGGGACACTGTGACCGTAGAAAGCTCGAATGCGGTCACCACGGAGTTCATGACGCCGTTTAGGCGAGGACAGGAGCATACCCTCGAGATCGGTGAATTCAAGGTTCACCCAATCGGGGGACTCTCGCCTGAGCGCCTGAAGAAGGTCCTCCACAGACGTCCACCCTTCCTCGTCCAGCTCCAGTTCGTAAAGCCACGGCTCGTGGCGCAAAGCATGCGATACAGCCCGGCTGAGCTTCGGGTAGTCGGTCATATGCCTCGTGCTTTCTGCAGTTACTTCCTAAGCGATTGGGCGGGCGGTCAGCGAAATTCAAGCATGTCGTCGATGGCTGAATGAAGCCATGCTGCGAAATCAGGAAATCCTCGGTTCCCGCGTGATTCCCATCCTGGGTCGGCGAAGTCATGCACGATCGAGATCTTGCCCGTTGAGAGATCCCAGCACGCCACGTCATCGTTGTCCTCTCGCCGGGCGAGCGGCACGACTCTGCGGTCTGGATAACGGCCCTTCAGCCCCTGGTAGTGCGTCCGCAACCGCTCACCAGTCAGAACGAACCACGGCTCAAGATAAATAATTTCCATGGCCACAAACCGGATGAAGTCCGATGGATACTCGAAACCGACGGGCAACTCCTCGGCGGTCAGAAGTGTCTCGCTCATCAGTTTTCTTTCCATCCTGTCACCGCTGAACCCTTGCTGTCTGCATGGAACACTTTGCTTCCGATACGCAATCTAACGGCCCCGACAGCGTTGGGGCAAAGCGAGAAATCCCAGGGTCCCACGTTCACATAGAGTGCCCGGTGAAGGATCCCTTACCGGGCGCTTTGAACCGTCCGGAGAGCCACCGGCATACGGGCGCTGCGCAGGGTACTTCTGTGAAGATGACGATATGAAGAAGTTCATGCGATCGCTGGCAAGCAATATTCTCGACGTCACCGGGCCAGGGCGCCGGCTCGTCGCAATCGACGGTGTAGACGGCAGCGGCAAGACATCCTTCGCCGCAAACCTGGTATCCGAGATCCGGAATCGCTTTGTGACCGTCATTCACGCCGACGACTTTCTAAACCCCTCGGCCGTCCGGCATGCCAAGGGCCGTGCCTCACCGGAAGGGTTCTGGAAGGACACGTACAACTACGCTGCCCTGCAAGACCAGTTACTCAGACCGCTCGGCCCAAAAGGGACCGGCTGGTACTCACCGGCCTCCTACAATGCGGTGACTGACCAAACCGCGCAAGTGGATGTCATGCTCGCCCCATCAGATGCACTCGTCTTTGTGGAAGGCATGTTCCTGCACCGCGATGAACTGGCCTCCTATTGGGATGCTTCCGTATTCCTGGACGTTCCTTTCACCGAAACCGCGGCACGAATGGCAGTTCGGAACGGCAGCAACCCGGACCCCGAGCACCCAACGATGCGCCGATACGTAGGAGGACAGCGCCTCTACTTCGCCGCGGCACGGCCATGGGAACGCGCCACGTTCGTGGTGGATAACTCGGATTTCACGTCACCTAGAGTCATCAGCCCCGACCTGGTTTCAAGTGCACGGTGATCGACCGGCTTACGGACTGTCCGTAACCGGCCTGAACTGAGTTGGTCGGGCTATTGGTTACCTGGATCGGGCGCGACGATCTCCACCTGAATATTTTCAAAGCTGGCCCCGGCTGCCACGTGAAATCTGTATTCATCCTTGTAGTCGATGTCGCAACGACCACCGGGATGGTGTCTTACTTCTTGGATTTCCGACGTGAGAGAAAGCATCGGGTATTCCAAAGGGCCGGCCGCCAGATCTGCTTCGCTCGCGACCAGCTCGGCCTGCACACGTCTTCCGGTTCTAATGCATGGCAGTGGCGAGGGTTGCGAGGACCCATTTCGGTCACCCAACGGATCATCGATTTCCAGGGCTGTTAGCGGCCATGAAAAACTGCCCATAGGCGGCCACGAAAGTGCCCACTGACGGCCAGTAAAACTGCCCGATGGTGGCCATGAGATCTGCCCACTTCCTTACTGAACCGACCGCGTCTTAAGCGGTGGGAGCCTCTCCCTGGGGTTTGATGACGGTGTCTAAGCGCACCAAGCGAACCAGGAAGAGGCCCTGTATGAAGTCTGACGGAGAAATCATGGAAATTCTTGCTGCCTACGACCTGACCGGATCGTTGCGCGCCACTGCGGAGCTCACGGGCTGCTCGCACCACACTGTTGCCAAACACGTGACCGCCCGGGACGCAGGCCGGCCGATCGGGGAACCGACGGCACGGGGCCGGGTCACCGACCCGTTCCTGCCCAAGATCGAAGAATGGGTGGAAGCCTCCAAGGGCCGGATCCGCGCTGACAAGGCCCACGAGAAGCTCCTCGCTCTGGGCTATGCGGGTTCGGAGCGCTCCACCCGCCGGGCGATTGCGCAGGTCAAGGACGCGTGGCGGCTGGGCCACACCCGCGTCCATCGGCCGTGGATCACTGAACCTGGGATGTGGTTGCAGTACGACTTCGGCGACGGGCCACGGATCGGCGGGGTGAAGACGATCCTGTTCGTGGCGTGGCTGGCGTTCTCACGCTTCCGCATCGTGATCCCGCTCAAGGACAGGACGGCGCCGAGCGTGTTCGCGGCCCTGGACCGGTGCTTCCGGATCCTCGGCGGAGCACCGACCTATGTCCTCACGGACAACGAGAAGACCGTGACCACCTCCCACGTTGCCGGGGTCCCGGTGCGGAACCAGCAGACCCTGGACTTCGCCCGGCACTACGGGGTGACCGTGCTGACCTGCCAGCCCGCGGACCCGGCCACCAAAGGCGGGGTGGAAGCGTCCGTGAAGCTCGCCAAGGCCGACCTCGTGCCCAAAGACACCAACCTCCGCGACGAATACGCCACCTTCGCCGAGCTCGAGGCCGCCTGCACGGCGTTCATGGACGAGGTCAATCACCGTGAGCACCGGACGACGCGGCGCAAACCCGCAGCCATGCTCGCCGAGGAAGCCCCGCGGCTGCACCGTATCCCGGACACCGCCCACACGGTCGCCTTCGGACTCGCCCGCATGGTTCCGGAGAACACCCCAATGGTCACCTTCGAAAACGCCCAGTACTCCGTCCCGGCCCACCTGCTCGGAGCCCGGGTGTTCGTCCGCACCCACGGGACCGGGCCCGGCGAGCAGGTCATCATCGTCCACCACGGCACTGCAGGGCCCGTCGAAGTCGCCCGCCATGATCGGGCCCGGCCCGGCAGTCCCGCCATCAACGACGAACACTTCCCGGGAACCCGGACCAGGGTCCCCGGCGATTACGAGGTCAGGGCCCGCAGCGCGGACGAGGCAGCGTTCCTGGCCATCGGCGAAGGCGCCAGGACCTGGCTGATGGAGGCCGCCGCGGCCGGGACCGCACGGATCAACGTGAAAATGGCAGAAGCCGTCACGCTGGCCAAAATCGCCGGCACCGACCAGGTCGACCGGGCCCTGGGCGACGCCGCACTACATGGCCGGTTCGCGCACCAGGACCTCGCCTCGATCCTGAACGCCAACATCCGCCGCACGACCACCCACGCGGCCAACGAAGCCACCTCCCTGACTCAGGGAACCGGCGCGTGGGCCGCGATCGGCAACCCGACCCTGAACACCACAACCAACACCACGACCAAAATCACGCCGGAGGAGGCCCGATGAGCCCCGTCACCACAGCCAACACCGCCGCTCCGCCGTTGCCGGCGGACCTGGAAGCCCTTATGCGGTCCCTGAAAATGCCCCACGCCCGTGCACTGGCACCGGACCTGATCGCGACCGCCCGCGCCCAGCGGTGGGAACCAACCGAGGTCATCAAAGCACTCTTCACCGAGGAAGCCGCCGGTCGGGCCCGGTCCATGCTCGCTTCCCGCCGCAAAGCAGCAGGCTTCCCGACCGGGAAGACCTTCGAGGCGTGGGACCCTGCAGCGTCCTCCATCCCTGCCCCGACCCAGCAGGCCCTCCGGACCCTGGAATGGATCACCCGCAGGGAAAACCTCGTCGTCTGCGGGCCCTCCGGGACCGGGAAGACGTTCTTCCTCGAAGCCCTCGGCCAGCAGGCCGTTGAAGCCGGAATGCGGGTCGCCTGGTTCAGGCTCGAAGACCTCGGCGTCCTGATCCGCGCCCACCGAACCGACGACAGCGTCACCCGGGCCGTGGCCAGGATTCTCCGCGCGGAGCTCGTGGTCATTGACGATATTGGCCTGTTGCCGGTGGCCACGGACGCCGCCGAAGGTCTCTACCGGGTCGTGGACGCAGCCTACGAAAAACGGTCCATCGCGATCAGCTCCAACCTCCACCCCGCCGGATTCGACGAGCTCATGCCCAAAACCCTCGCAACCGCCACCGTTGACCGGCTGCTGCACCACGCCCACGTCTGTCAGACCAGCGGCGATTCCGTCCGCCTCACCCAGGCCCTCGCCGGGAAAGGAGTAACCCGACTGAACTGATCAACCCCACGATGGCCAATCCCGCCGAACCAATCAGTGGGCAGATCTGTTGGCCATCACCGGGCAGTTTTACTGGCCACCAGCGGGCACTTTTAGTGGCCGTCCATGGGCAGAAACAACTGGCCATTGACACAGGGCGTTCAGGATCGCTCGGCGTATGGAAGCCCAGAGCTCTCCGAGGCGCGAAGATGAGAGTGCTCTGATCTTCGAGATCTCGAGGTACCCGTGTTCGAAACCATCGCTGGCCTGCCTCGCCTGCGAATATAGGTCATGGTTTCCTTCAAGCACACATCGCTCTCGCACTGATGAGTCCAGTTTCTGGATGACTATGCCCCAGGCCTGAAGGAGCGCGTCTCTTCCTCCCGCTCGGACGATTTCACGCTCACGGAAGATCGGGGTGAGGGTTTCCGCCACGATCCACAAATGAGCCAGTGCCATGATTTCGTGCCCCGGGACAGCATGACGCAATGCGATCTCGTACTGCGCCAACGCCCGCGACATCCGCTCGGCGTCCGGATGCGATGAGACCGCCCCTAGGACCGAAACGAACGCCTCAGTGCCCAACACCCTCGAAGAGCGTGGAGGCCCCGGCAGAGGGAGCAAGTTCTGCATGAAAGGTCTCCGGTCAGACTGTCGGGAGCAATCGAAGACGAGCTCGAGCTGGAGTTCATCGATGGCCGCGTTAGCGGCAAAGGATGCTATCGCCGCGCACGTCGATGCCCTGTCTGCCAACTTCTTAGCCCCTGAATCGAGGTCTCTACTGATCCCTCGGAGTCTGAAGATGAGATCGCTTGGGATGCCCTTCACGGAAGGCGTGTCCTCGTACTGGCTGTAGATCACCACTTCGATGTCGCCTTCGGGATCTGAAAGCTTGGTGACTATCGCGTTCTCGGGTTCAATCCGCACCGCGCTTGTTGCCCTTACTACTGCCATGAACTCTGCCGAAGTCATACGCCAGCCTATGCCGGCCGTGGGGCAAAGCCTCTGAAATCGGCTTTCAAAAGCGTCCGCTGAGGATCCATATATAGGACAAGGGGCAGCGCCTGTTAGCGTGGTCCGTTGTGGAACCACTTGAAACTGAGCGCCGTGTCATTGATGCTGCGGAAGCCTTGGCGCGAAGTCTCGGAGACAACGACAATCACACCGTTGCTGCAGCAGTGATGGATGTAGATGGACGTATTCACCAAGCAGTGAATGTCTACCACTTCAACGGCGGCCCGTGCGCCGAACTCGTTGCCCTGGGAGTCGCGGCCACTGCGGGAGCCGTGCAGCTTCTGACCATCGCCGCTGCTGGTGACCGAGGGCGTGGCCTGATCCCTCCATGCGGTCGATGCCGGCAAGTTCTACTCGATCATCATCCAGACATCCTCGTCGCTGTGCCCTCGGAATCGGGGCCCGTTGTTCGGCCTGTTCGGAAGCTTCTGCCCGACACTTACTTCTACGCGGACGCCCGGGGGCGCCGTATTTTCCGGTTTAATAAGCGGTATCACGACGCCGTACTGTCGGGCGAGAAGACCACAACTATTCGCTGGGATGAACCAGTAACGGCGGGACCGGCGACGTTTGTTTTCGAGGACCACTCCGAGTTTGCGCATGTGGACGGAGAGATCATCTCTGTCGAGCAGACAAGGTTGCAGGATCTCGGCGCTGAGCACGCACGCGGACTCAAAGCTCACTACCCATTGATGCCCGAAGACGCCGTGCTGTCGCGTGTCTCATTCCTCGTCCAGGCTGCCCGGTAAGGGATCAGATTCGACTGAGTACCTACGTCCGTTAAAGGATCCCATTCCGGGACGCACGGCGCGTCAATTAGCGTTGTGAAAGTGCCGCACATCCAACGCAGATGTTCATTGTTCGTCGTGGACAGATTGTTTGTACCGCCATCGGAGGACAAAAGAAACTGCAATGGCGGCTAAGCAGCCAGCTAGCAGAGCGGTCCAGAAGACATATGATTCGGCTGAGAGCGGCTGCACTAGCGAAGCCCCCAACGTTAGTACGCAGAGCACCCCGACAAGGAAGCCGCCACTCATCAGGACGACGACGGCCAACATCTGTAGCTGACGCAAGCGCTCGTTAGATGGGGTCATGGCAGTCCTTATGTTTCACAGACTCAATCTAGCAACGCTGTGAAAGCTCTGTCGCCCGCAGTGTCCATCACCAGTCGCAATGTCCGGTGAGGGATCCTTCACCGGACGCCGCCCCTAACGTGGCTAGGAGCAGGTGCCCCCATACATGGGCACAGAAACTGTGGAGAATTTCCCGGTTGCAGTCTGGGTCACTCTGATAACCACACAGGCTGGCCCTTGGACCAAGGTCATCCCCGGGAACTGCGTAGGCCGGTCCTGACATGCAATGACCGTATAAGAACTCGGTAGGTCGAGGTCTTCTTGTCGGAGCGCTTCGCCGGTTTCCCATTCTGTTGCGGAAGCAACAATGAGTGACGCGTCTGCTGGGGTATCGATGGTGATGGTCCGTTCCCCAGATCCCGCTGCCACAGTTATCGGGGTTTTCCAAGCTCCAAATTCCGTGCCTCCACCGCTCGTGTAGGAATATCCGTTCATCTCGTCTCGGATGGGCCAGGAATAGTTGGTAGGACTGCCCTCCCAGGCAAGCGAGGAAACGCCTTCGGCCGTCGGAGCTTCGGGTGCGGGTGGAGGACTACCTTCCCATGCATCTCCGCAGGTCAGCGTAGAGGAAAGGTGAAGCCGAGGGCTGGCGGTATCCGGGACCGGATCCGATTGTGTCGGGGTGCAACCAGTGGCTCCCACTAAAACAGCCAACACCGCTGGCGCGAGGTTCCGAATTGAGTGCATAGCTGGCCCCCGTTGAGCTATTGAACAGCTCTAAGCACAGCACAGAACACTTCAAACTGGTACCCCAGCACGATGAGGGATCCTTTGCCGGGCGCTCAGCAGCTCGTTCGCACTTTGTAGGTGCCTTGAGCCAGCGAAGTTGAGGCTGCCGGTACCTCCGGACGACGGAGGATGACTCTGTCACCAATGCGAACCTTTCCAGGACGACTGGTGTGTGCCTGCAATCCTAGATTCGTATTGTGGTGCGTGCCGAGCAGTTTGAGGATTTTCTGTTCGACGGCGACGCCTCGTTGCGACTGGTCGATCATTAGGCATCGGGGCATACCTTGGCCCAGACGCACACGTACCTGGTCACCAATGACCAATTCAGCACCAATCCAATTGTCTTCTTGGAAGACAGGTTCGGTTCCGGTGTCGATGATGATGTTGGCGCGGAACCGGCGCTCGTCCACCGGTTGTCCCGATAGTACGGCAATCGCTGCCAGAGATGACGTCGTCACCAGATGCAGTGGTGTCTCGTCGTGGTGCTTGATTGTTGTTTCTCGGCGCAATCTCAACTGCTGGCCCAACACCTCGGACAGCGCCTGCGGGGCCGCAGGGTCATCGGCGTGATATTGAATGCCCTCCGGGCTTACCAGTATTGGGATGTCGTGACCGTCTTCTATTCGGGAGGACCATTGCATGAGCCCAAGGACGGGACGAAAACGCCGGGTACGTTTTCCGCTGGCGATGCCTCCATCATCGGTGTACACGGCCCACTTACGATCGTGCTGCAGTCCACCCGCCGTCACTCTGGCTATGCGCAGCGCCTCACCGGCGGTCGACTTGATGGGATAGCGGTACAACGATCGGACCGTTCCAACTAAGGTTCCCTCGTGTGTCATTCTGGCATCATTCCACGCATGCGCTGGGGTGGTCCTACCCTACGTTCCTCGTGTGCAATTGGTTCCAATCGTCCAGGCAGCGACCCGAGTCCGGTTAGGGATCGGCTTGCGCACCGTTCCGCCGGCTATTCATAGAAGGACAGCCCATACGAGTAGCTCGTCATTCTCGGTCTCCTCCTTGGAAGGGGCGGAAAAGGGGACTTCTCGCAGCCTATCGAGCTGATGAATCCAGGAGTCTGGTCTGAGAGTATCCGGTCTATGACTAGGGCTGAATCATTGGTCGTACGGATTCTGCCTCCAAAGGGCAACCGGCTTTGCGAGGTGAGTGAACAACGCAGTTGGCCAGCCTGCTCGTCATACCAAGCGTAAAAAGTTCCACGATGTGGAGCCGCTTTGAATCGGTTCCGCAGTCCATTGACGACTTCATCGAGCGCGGCAGCAAGATCTCCGGCAGAAGAACGGGGCAAAGGAGCCACAGAGTACGCCCAAGTGTTTGCTCTCAACTCTTTCTCTGGGTGATCCGGCAACAGCAATATGTCTGGATCGTCAAGATAGGACGCGACCTGGGCGGCAAGTGTTTCAATCACGGCCGAATTCTATAAGGCATGTGTCTTGCGAGGCAGCCAAACCGGTTTGAGCTTGGCCCGGTGAGGGACGCTTGCCGAACAAAAAAGGGCACGGTGAGCCATCCGTTATCGTTCACGATGCTGCCGGTCAGACCTCTACTTTGTAGCCAAGAGCGAGGTCAGCGGCGTTCAATCCTCTGATGCCCCAGTTCACCTTGGGAGTCTCGGTAATCGTGATCTCAAGACTGTGCGGCGCGATCCCGGCTTCCGCCTCGATGCGATGGAAAAGCTCTGCGATCAACGCACGTTTGGCATCATCAGAGCGCCCCTGAAACATGGAGATCTCAATAATTGTGTAGTCGGCACCGCGATCCTCAGGATGAACGAAGTCCTCATCGTCCAGCAGGATAAAGCGCTGAAAGCACTTGTCTGCCGGATACTCCAAAGCGGCCATGACAGCACCGTGAATCGCAGTCTTCAACGTCGCCCGCCGAGGGCCAAGTGTCCCTCGATGCCCGTAAACGATAATTTGTGCCATGCGAGCACCATACCTGTCTGCGGGGAATGAAGCCGGCGGCCGAACGGGCACCAAAGCGTCCGGTGAGGGATCCTCCACCGGGCATTGCACGTAGACTCCCAGCGCGCCAGCACCCGCTGTGGTCCCGATCCACTATCGGACGCTCAGAACCAATTCAGGACATCTTGCATTAGCCACATGACCAAGCCGAAGAGCAGGAAGATCGGCATGAGGTACAACACCCAGATGCCGTGAATTTTCCGCTTTGTCATGCGAGGCTCCTTCCGTTGACTGCGAGTTTACCCAGAGCCGCAGCCCGAACCTGCCTAGTATCGAGACAAGTCCTGCATATTGCGCAACGGAGCGAGGGGCATCAGCCAACTTTGGATATCCCTGTCGCGCAGCTCTTGGATTGAAAATTTCTCGGCTGCCGATTGAGCGCCCGTAAGCCGATCGTGTGGCGGCCGCTGGTCAGCGATCCTTTGGCTTGGCGGACGTCGGCGCTGTGGTTGAGGAGCCGTAGGTCAGCGGAGACGGTTGCGTTCAAGGCGGGCTGTTGCGGCCGGGCTGGAGGCGGGCGGGCATGGGTAGTGGACTGCGTTTGCAAACCAGCCCTTGAAGGTCTTCGCGCCTGAAGCGTAACCTGCACGCAAGAAGCGGAGATTGCAAGATTGGCCTAGGAGCGCGGCATGAATGTGCTGAGCCAGATACTCGCCGGATCCACCAGCCTGGCGCTGATAAGCGTTGGCATCCTGGAGATCTTCTTCCATGGCGATCAACGGTTCCACCGGATCTTCCTGATTAGGCCGGAAGACGTGCGCGCCGTGCGGATGTGGGCGATGAATGTTGGCGCCTACAACATCACCTTCGGCTTGGGCATCGCAGTGGGCCTGTGGCTGGTGAACTTCTCAGGCAATCCCGCCAGCGGGTCGGCCATAGTTATCTTCTGCTGCTCGTGCCACGTCTTCCTTGGTTTCTGGCTGTGGGTCACAGAGAAGCGCCTTCTGGTCAGCGCCATCGGCCAGGCGCTCTTCCCGGCGCTGGCAATCGTCTTCTACGTTCTCTTTCACTAGGGGGTGGTGGTTGGCGAATGCTAGTAGCGGCGTTTTTGGTTGCTACGCGCCACAGCAGCGCCCGTAGGGGATCGGCCTGCGGACGTTCGACGAGCCGTCTGGGGGTCTGATCGGCAGACTACCGTGTCACACTTCGCTGGCTTTGGGCCCGGCCCGCCAGCAGGCTTCGGAGACGTTGAGTGGGGTCAACGCCCGGCACCCTTGAGGAAGCATGCTTGAATGGATCATCATGGAAGCCGCGAATTTTCCGCTTGGCTCTGAATCCGATCTGCAGCACGCGATGGAACAGAATCTAGCTGAGCATGCCAGTCACTTGCACCGTAACCGCCTCGGTGCCTCCGTCGCGAAAACAGCCGATCTCCTGATCGCCGATAGCGGCCTGGCCGACGACACCTTCAACATCGTCGCCGCAGCCCAATTTGCTCAGGACACAGCGCAAACCCGCACCGCGGAGACGGTCCGAACCCTGGAATCCACCGGCCGCCCGTTCTCCTGGTGGGTAGGCCCGGCCTCGACTCCTGGCAATCTTGCCGAATACCTTGAGAACGCCGGCCTCGAGGCGTCAGAGACAGAGACAGGCATGTGGAAGGGCCTGCACGGCGATCTCCCTGAGACGCGAGTAGAAGACCTGACAATCCGTCAGGTGACCACCCAGGAACAGCTCGCCGATTACGCCGCGATCCTCGCTGCAAACTGGAGCCCGCCAGCAGCCACGGTCCAGCAATTCTTTGCCGAGGCCGCAGACTCTGCCCTCGCCACCGATTGTCCCGCTCGCTACCTGGTCGGATACATAAACGGTCGCCCCGTCTGTTCGGCCGAAGTGTTCTTGCATTCGAGCGTCGCCGGGATTTACAACATTGCCACGCTCGCCTCCGACCGCCGGCGGGGTTACGGCAGCGCAATCACCGTGGCCGCACTCGACACCGCGCGCGAAGCCGGATACGAAACCGCAGTATTGCAGGCCTCCGAGGACGGAGAACCCGTGTACCGCCGTCTCGGGTTTAAACCCTGTGGCCACTTCACGGAATACGCCATCAGTCCCTAACTCCGCCTTGCCACCTCACGTCCCCTCATCGGCACAAGAAACCCCTGTCCGTCACAGAGCCGATGTGATTGTCCGTGGAAGTGTGCGTGAAGGTTCATTCTCGCTGGCTCTTCAACGTCCTGAACTCTGGGCGAATCGGGACTGCCCAGTTCAGTGTCACCCGCTTTACTCCCTCGGCCGCATCAGCGGCGGGTTCAGCACCGCGCGGGCGGGTTGGCCCGCCGTCGGACGCGCAGCGGGGGCGAGCCTGAACAGCGCAGCCGGCCGACCGGCGTCGCCCGCTGTCATTCGCCCGGTGTCCTCAAGGAAACCGGGTGTCCCGGTCGCTTTTCGGTGGAAGTTCCGCGGGTCCAAGCGGGTCCCCCACACGGCCTCGTAAACGGCGCGAAGCTGGGCGATGGTGAATTCGTCGCCACAGAAGGCAGCACCCAGCGGCGAGTATTCCAGCTTCGACTTGGCCCGCTCCAAAGCGTCGTCGAGGATGCGCGCATGGTCAAAGGCCAGCTCGAGCCTCCCATCAAGGACCTCCCGCACCGGATACCAAGCCGCCTGTTCAGCGTCGCTGCCCGCCGACAACACCGGAAAGTCGGGCGCGAGCAGCAGGTGCGCGACGGTCAGGACGTCGCCGCGGGGGTCGCGCCCCCTGGGGCCATAACTGCCCAGTTGCTCCAGGTGCCCGGGAAGATGCTCGACGCCGGTCTCCTCCGCCAGTTCCCGACCCGCCGCTTCGAGCAGGTCCTCGCCCGCCAGAACGAAGCCACCCGGGAGGGCCAGCTTTCCTTTGAAGGGCTCGATGAGTCGGGTAATGAGCAGGATATTCAGCTCACCGTTGCGCACAGTAAGGGCGACGACGTCGACCGTCACCGGGAAGCGCTCGGGCGCGAAATGGGATGCAGGCATGTATCAAGCATAGGAAGTTATCGTCATGTTGACAATAAAGCTGAGTACGCCCTAGGGTGTAGTTATCGTCAAGTTGACGAGAATAACTGAAAGCGAGAACATCATGGCCACCATCAAGCGCTACCCCTGGCTCAGCCACTTCCTCGGCAGCCCCACCGGCTACGTCGTCCACCTTCAAAAGGGCGCCGTCAAACACCAAGGCGTGGGCCAGGCTTTCTTCTTCCGCCCTGCGAACTCTGTGCTGAGCGAGGTTCCCGTGGACGACCAGGAACTGCCCACCCTTTTCCACGCCATCACCCGCGACCACCAGGACGTCAGTGTTCAGGCCAACGTGACCTACCGATTCATCGACCCCGTGGCCGTCTCCACCCGGCTCGACTTCGGACTGCAAACCGCGGGCAAGGCGCCGTCCACCGGACGTGAGCAGGTCTCCACGATCATCGGCCAGCTGTGCCAAAGCCACGCGATCGACCAGATCGCCACCACCACCCTCGCCGAGGCGCTCGAACGCGGCGTCAGCCAACTCCGACTGGTCCTCACGGAGGCCCTGCGGGCAGATGCCAGACTGCAATCCACGGGCATCGAAATCCTCGGCGTTCAGGTGTTGGCCGTCCGGCCCGAAGCCGACGTCGAACGCGCCCTGCAGACTCCGGTCCGGGAGCAACTTCAAGCCGAAGCGGACCGCGCTGTTTACGAGAGGCGGGCAGTCGCCGTCGAACGCGAACGCACCATCTCCGAGAACGAGATGGCCAGCCAGATCGAACTCGCCGTACGCCGCGAGAACCTGGTGGCCCAAGAAGGCACGAACGCCCGCCGCGCCGCAGAAGAGAAGGCCGCCGCTGGATTGATTGAGGCGCAGGGTTCTGCTGAACGGCAAGGAATTGGCGCAGCAGCCGAGGCAAACCAAATCCGCCTGGTGGGCGAAGCAGCCGCCGCCCGCGAAGCCGCCACTATGGAGGTTTACCGCAATATGGAACAGGCCACGCTTTTGGCTCTGGCCCTGAAGGACGCTGCCGGAAGCCTGCCGAACATCGGGAACCTGACCATCACTCCGGACCTGCTCAGTGGAGCACTTGCCGGGCTGTTCAAGGAACCAGCCACAACTGAGCTCACCAAGTAAGGATCGTCATGGCCACCCCGCGCATCGTCATCGTCCACCGGCGGACCGAACTCCAGGAACTCCTGGACCGGCACGCCACCCGCGGCCAGGCCGAGTTCTTCCTCAGCACCCGCGGCCGCAGCATCCAGGACGTGCAGGAGCGTCACGATCACCTCACCGCAGCCTTGGCCACAGTCCGTTCTGCCGTGCCTTCCGACTGGCGGCAGGCCGAAGTGGAACGCGCAGACCTCAGCCGCTTCCTGCTCACGGCGGAAGACATCATCGCCGTGGTGGGGCAGGACGGCCTGGTGGCAAATGTTGCCAAGTACCTGAACGGGCAGCCGGTCATCGGCATCGACCCGGAGCCCGGCGCCAACCCCGGAGTCCTGGTCCGTCACACACCGGCCGCGGCCGCTGCACTCCTGGCCACTGGCGACGTTGGGCGGCTGCACTGCCAGGACCTCACCACACTGACGGCAACGCTCGACGACGGGCAGCAGCTTTCGGCGCTCAACGAAGTTTTCATCGGGCACGCCTCACACCAGTCGGCAAAGTACACCGTGACGGCGCCCAGTTTCACCCAGCCCGGCGGGCAAACCGAGCGGCAGTCGTCGTCGGGCCTTATTGTTTCCACGGGCACCGGCGCCACCGGCTGGTGCGCGTCGATCGCCCTGGAACGCGGTGGGCGTGTACTCCCGGCTCCGACCGATCCGCGGCTCGCGTGGTTCGTCCGCGAAGCATGGCCCTCCCCCGTCACGGGCGCCTCACTCACCGAAGGCGTACTCGAAGCCGTCGAGGTGCTGCGGATTACCGTGGCATCCGATCAGCTGGTGGTGTTCGGCGACGGCATGGAAGATGACCGGCTGACGGCATCTTGGGGGCAGGAGATCACCGTTCAGTTGGGGAAGCGGCCGCTGCGGCTGGTTGTTTGAACCTTCGGATTTAGTCCACTCGGTGTAGTATTGGCGGTTGGCCCTCCGCCTATAGGCTCGGGCACTCCAGTCAGACTCAAACGAGGAGCCTCGTGAGCCACCCCGAGCAAACTGCACAGCACTCTGTCCCGTCCGGGAAGCCATCGAACACGGCCGCCCGGGACGCGCTGCGGGGGTGGTTGATCGGACTCCTGGCTGGCGTTCTTGGACTCGCACCGTGGTGGATTACTGGTGCTACTCTGCCTCTTCAGAACCTGTGGGCTACGCAGGTGATGCCAGATCTGATGCCGACGGCCCTGCTGCCTCTGAGTCAATATGAGGCGACCACCATCCTGGCCCTCCTCACGGTTGGTGGGGCTGTTGCCGGGCTTACAGTTCGCATCTGGTCACCCGCCCGCCGTCGACTCGTCACGTGGTGCGCCCTATCCGGAGTCCTCGTGGTTCACGTCGCCGCCACCATCCAGTCATTCGTGGTACTCAGGGAGGGGCTCTTGCCCGGAAGCCTGCCCGGGCTCTACTTCGGAGGTCTTCTGGCCGGCGTCATCGGTTGCCTACTGGCAGCGCTGGTCGCGTTGTTACTTATCGCTTCGTCTTCAACCGTAAAGGCCACCATCGGATTCGGGCTTATGGCCATCCCGGTCACGTCGTGGGCCGTGGTGTGGGTGGTGAGCGCGGTGGGCTTCCTCAGCGTTCCCACCGCCGTACCTACTGTTGCCCGATGGGTTCCTGCCGTCCTGGTGGGTTGCGCGCTGGCGTGGTGCGGCCTCCGGCCCGCCCGTCGAGCGGTTGCCTGGGTGCTCAACATCCTCTTCCTGTGGCTGCTCCCGGCGCTTTTCACCGCCGTCCAATCCGTCCTCGGCACACGTGTACTGGCAGGAGACATCCCGGCGATGCTCTCGATGGGACGCGATGTATTCGGGCGGGGCCTAGGTCCCGACGGAGCCGCGCTGCCCACGATTCTGCTGGCCTTGGTCATAGGCCTGACGGGTGTTGGCGCCCGGTTCGTTATTGCTCGTCGGAACTCCTTGGCATCGGGCTAGTTTGTCTGAAAGGTGCGGACCATCCGGATGTCCCTTACGCCGTCTTCGACCTTCACCGCTCCGTCGGCAATGAATCCGTTCTTCCGGTAGAAGGCTTGGGCTCGCGGATTAGGGTCGGCCACCCACAGCACAGCAGGTGCGGAAGGGCTGATCACTGCGTCGAGAAGCGCCGCTCCCACGCCCGAGCCGTGGGACGATGCATACGCGTAAAGGACGTACAACTCCTGCGGCTCCTCAGGAAGATCAGATGAGGGGCCTGACATGGCAATGCCGATCAACCTGTTGTCATGCAAAGCGACGGCGACGTTGTTCTTTTCATAGCGGGGATCAGTCAGCGCTGCGGTCCAGAATTTCTCCCGCCACTCCAGGAGACCGGGATCGTCCAGCTCCGAGTCGCTCATCAAGCCCCGGTAGGTTTCGCGCCAGGTATCCACATGTACTTTTGCCATGTCGAGCGCATCCGCAGGCTCGGCACGACGCACGTCAAAGTTGATTGCCATGGCTCTACGGTACATACTCAGCGAGTCGGTACCACCACCACCTGAACGTCGTCTTCGTAGAGGACACGTCCTGGCGTTGATGAACGAAGTTCTTCCCATTGCACCCCGTGGCGATTCAACAACGCCAGATAGCCGGGGACCCTGTCCAGTAAATGCACGGCACTCGTCTTGAACCACGCTTGGGCGTGGAGATTGATGGTGCGGTCATAAACTGTGGGATCCATGAGATTCGGGTCAGGGTAAGCGGCGTCGTACCAAGCATTCGCGGTCTGCCACCAACGATGGTCTTCTTCGCTTAGCTTTCCGTCCTTCGCCAGTCCGTTAGCCAGGCCAAAGATCCCGACGTGGATTCCGCGCGTATTCACTTTCGTTGATTGGTACCTGACGAATTCAAGGGCGGCGGCCATCAACCTACTTCCCTCATGACGTTTCCAGGACACTTACAACCCAGACTGAATACCGAGCCTACAAGTCCAGCGAGATTGGGTCTTGATATCCGGTGTACCGTTGCGTCGACTTAGTGGTTCCAGGTCGACGTAGTGGTTCCAGCCAGAGAGGCTGCTATGACAGCAAAGATTGTAGAGATCATCAGGCACGTTCTGCAGGATGTGAGGTCCAGCGGTCTTGAGGAGCCACGCATCGAAGATCTTGCTTGGAACGACGACCCGCGGGCACTCTCGGCGATGATTTACAGCGTCCGCGACTCATCGGGACAAGGCGTGTCGGTCAGGCGCGACCTACCACGGGCCGAGCAGTTGGTATCACTAGCGGACCAGGTCCAGGAATGGGTTATCGAAGAAAACGGCCCCACCAACAGCAATTGGCCCCAGTGTCCTTGGCATCCCAACAATCACCCCATGGCCGCTCAACTGGTGGGCGACCAAGGCGTTTGGGCCTGCCCCGTTCTCCGAACCCCCGCAGCCATCATCGGTGATCTCCGTGTAAAGGGAGCCGACGAATAGGTTCCCTCGAGCCCCGCCTTACCCCCAAACCCACCCGAATGACAACCGTTGTCCCCTGGCAGAGCCACGGGGTAGGGTGACCGGACCGTCCACCCACATCACCGTCTGGAACAACTCTGGGAGGAACCATGACACATGTGAGACGTCAACTGGCTGCTGTGACGGCAGCCTTGGCCCTAACGGCGACGAGCGGGGCGATGGCCAGTCCCGCCTTCGCCGATCCCCGCGCAACCGATAAGAACGCAACGGCCACCGGCTACGGAGGTGCCGTGAGCACCGTGGATCCCGAGGCATCCGCGGCCGCCATTGAAGTACTGAAGAGGGGCGGCAACGCAGCAGATGCCGCGGTTGCAGCTGCAGCCACCCTCGGCGTTACCGAGCCCTACAGCGCCGGCATTGGAGGCGGCGGCTACTTCGTGTTCTACGACGCAAAGACCAAACAAGTGGGCACCATCGACGGCCGTGAAACCGCTCCGGCCGGCATGCCCAACGACGCTTTCATTGACCCTGCCACCAAGCAGCCCTACAAGTTCACGCCCGATCTGGTCACCAGCGGCGTCTCCGTCGGCGTCCCCGGCACTCCTGCCACCTGGGAGCGCGCGCTGGAACGCTGGGGAACCCTGGACTTGGGTGAAGCCTTGAAGCCCGCCATCAAGGTAGCCAACCGCGGTTTTGTCGTGGATGAGACGTTCCGCCAGCAGACCCTGGACAACAAGGTCCGCTTCGATGCGTTCACTCCAACCCGGGACCTGTTCCTGCCCGGCGGTGACGCTCCCGCCGTCGGAAGTGTCTTCCAGAACCACGACCTCGCCGCGACCTACCGGCTGCTCGCCAAGGAGGGCACCGACGCCTTCTACGGAGGTCCGCTCGCAGAGGAGATCGCCAAGACCGTGCAGGCGCCGCCGAAGACCGCGGAAACCAAGCTTCCCGTCCCGGTGGGGTTCATGACCACCCAGGATCTTGCCAACTACAAGGCGCTGGACCAGGACGCCACCAAAGTGGAGTACCGCGGCTATGACGTCTACGGCATGGCTCCCTCCAGCAGCGGCGGCACCACGGTGGGCGAGGCGCTGAACATCCTGGAAAACTACGACCTCAAGGGCATGAAACCGGCCGATGCCCTGCACCACTACTTCGAGGCCAGCTCCTTGGCCTTCGCGGACCGCGGCGCCTATGTGGGTGATCCCGCCTTCGTGAATGTCCCCACCGGTACTTTGCTGAACGATGTGTTCGCCAAGGAACGCTCCTGCGAAATCGATCCGACGGCGGCCGCTCCCAAGCCTGTCGCCCCCGGCAATATAGAAACGTACGACGGCGCGTGCCCGGCTGCCGTGGCGCCCCTCGCCAAGGAGACGGATACGGAGAACATCTCCACGACGAACCTGACGGTCGCCGACAAGTGGGGCAACGTGGTGGAGTACACGCTGACGATCGAGCAGACCGGCGGTTCGGGAATTGTTGTTCCTGGCCGGGGTTTCCTCCTGAACAATGAGCTGACTGACTTCAGCACGGTCTACGATCCGAAGGATCCCAATCGGATTGAACCGAACAAGAGGCCGCGTTCCTCAATGTCGCCCACCATCATTTTGAAGGACCAGAAGCCGTTCCTGGCACTGGGATCCCCCGGTGGATCGACCATTATCACCACGGTGCTGCAGACCATCCTGAACCGCGTCGATCTGGGGATGACAGTCTCCGAGGCCCTTGCTGCGCCACGGGCTGCACCTCGAAATGGAGCGACTGTCAGTTCCGAGCCCGCCTTCATTGACGCCTATGGTCCTGCACTGGAGTCGTTGGGCCATGACCTGGTTCCGGCGGGTGATGCCTTTACGTCGGCGGCGGAGATCGGGGCAGCGACGGCCATCGAATTTGGCAAGGACGGACAGATGACCGCAGCTGCCGAGCCGACCAGGCGCGGTGGTGGTTCGGCGCTAGTGGTAAAACCGGTCAAACCCGCCAGATAACTCCTTCGTCTGAAGCCAGTTGGAAGGCCTCCAACCGTCGCCTGCAAGCCCGCCTCCGAGACGCCCCGCTTGGGCCGCCGACGAGGCGGGCTTCATCCGGCTCGGTCACGACGGGCGGTTGTTCCTGATCTCCCAGCTGTATCTCCACACCATGACTACCGATGCGGCCGACATGATGATTCCGGTGATCATGGACCACGGCGATTGCCCTGGGTTGGAGACGAAGATCGAGACAGCATAGGCGGCGAGCACCAAGGCCAGCAGCAGCCATAACAAGGGTTTGCGATTCATCGTTGTACTCCTTAGGAAGGGGTTGAACAGTCAGGCGAGGTCGCGCTTCAGGAAAACTCCGAAGGCTAGTGCTGTGACAACTACAAGCCAGCCCGCTGCTCCCATAAAAGAGCCCCAAGCCGGTATGTTGACAGCTGATTGGTGTGCCCAGTCGGCGGCGAGGACCGGGAAGAAAGTGGTATCCGGGCCTATCAGCATCTCCGGGAGCAGAAGGGAAAGGGGTACGGCGAACAGGCTCACCAGGTGGTTGCGGATGAGGGAACCTGCAGCGAACCCCCACACCGATCCCATGGCGGCAAGCCCCGCGAAGGCCGGTACAACGGTCAAGCTCACGTGCCACGATTCATCCACCAGTTTCCCGGATAGGACAAAGGTCAGGCCAACTACTGCGCCGCTGATCAGCGCGCCCAATGATGTAGTGGCTGCCCGGCCCAGAAACGCCGGGATCCGCCGAAACAGCAGGACCCGGCGGCTGAAACAACCAGTGCGGTAATCGGCGGTGAAAGCGAAGGAGCCCACCACCGCGGCCGCAGTGAGCGTGAGCGTCAGGCCTGCATCCACCAAAGACTCGTCGAAGCCCTCCATGGACGGACCGGGTCCAAGCGCTGCGGCAACAGAAACCAAGGCCATGAAGCCCAGCACCAACGCGGCGCCAACACCCGAGCCCTTCCACAGCCAGGGACGGCGCAGGTCCGAGAGAAAAGCGGACACCACGTCAAAGCTCCTTCCGGCGAAGGGACCACACGGCGCCAAAGCCTGCGAACAGCAGCCATCCCAGAGATACGCAAAACGCCGCACTGGGTTCGAGCAGGCCCTCAAAGGGAACAGAAGCGAGCCCCGCCAAAGCGCCGGACGGAAGCCAACGGGCCACATCCGGGGCGTTCGCGAGCAGCGGCAGTTCGACGGCGAGTGGGATCACCAACGTGAGGATCGTCGTCGCGTAGTAGTGCTGAAAGATCCACCCAAGCGAGCATCCCCAGACAGCAGCGAGAGCCGAGGCCACCAGCACCCCCGGCAACAGTCCCAGCGATTCCGGGGCCACGAGCTGCGAGGCAACATCCTGTGGCAGCGAGAAGACTACGGTTCCGCCCCACACCACGATGCCTGTGACGACGGAGCCGAGTCCCACCATCACCGCGGCAACGTATTTACTCACCAGCACATTCGTCATTCCGGCTGCCACCACAGAGCGGCGGAGCGTCCCGTAATAGGCTTCGCGGGTGACCAGATAGCTTCCTGCGAACGTGGCTACCGGCGCAATACTTGCGGCCACTGACCAGAAGATCCTGATGTTGTCCGAAACCGACAGACCACCCGAGCTGTCCGGCCATCCAAGGAAGTTGGCCACGAACCACGGCACCAGCGCACTGAACGCCACGATACCCAGGCTGGAATATCCGCTGACGTACCTGAGGAGCTCCGATCGGATCCCGCTTGTCACTGCCGCCACAGCGCCACCGGTCATTAGGCACCTGCCAGGATCTTGAAGTACGCAGCTTCAAGGCTGCCCCCGCCAAGAGCTTTGGCTTCCCCGAGGGTTCCGCTGAAAAGGACCTTCTGTTTGAGGATGACAACCTGGTCCGCCACTTGCTCCAATTCCATCAGTTGGTGGCTCGAAACCAGCGCACTGCCACCAGCGGCGGCGAATTCGCGCAAGAAGCGTCGCAGCCATTGAATGCCCTCGGGGTCCAGTCCGTTGGCGGGCTCGTCGAGGACAAGTAACTGGGGATTACCAACCAACGCGGAGGCAATCCCCAGGCGTTGCTTCATGCCCAACGAGTAGTCCCGGACCTTTTTGTTGGCTTCGACCGCCAGATCCACCTGCTCCAGTGCCCGCTCCACGTTGTCGCTGTCTGCTCCGGCGGCGAGCTGGCAGATCTGCAGGTGCCGACGCCCCGTCAGCCCAGGCTCAACGTCCATCCCGTCCAAGTTCACACCCACCCTGCCGGCGGGCCTGCGCAGGGATCGGTAGTCCACACCGAACACAGTTGCGCGGCCGGACGTCGCCTCCACCAGACCTGTGAGGCCGGCGAGCGCGGTACTTTTCCCTGCTCCGTTAGGGCCGATCAGTCCCACCACCTTCCCCGCGGGAACATCGAATGTCAGCCCCTCGACGGCGAAACGTCCGCCCCTCTTCTTGCTGAACTGCTCAAAACTGGCGTGAATTGTCATGGCTGCCCTTTCGTGGAGTCTGCAGTTGGTCCTGCTTGCCATGGCCACAGGGGCGAACTGGTGATGGACTCCCAGAGCCATTCCCCCAAGCTCGTCTCGTGGTGGCTGGCTACTTCGGCCCGCCCGGAGGACGAAAGGTTCGTTCCTGATTCCAAGCGGCCGGAGAAGGCAATCACCGGCAGGGTGTCGCCTGCGAGGGCTACGGGGACCAAGGTGTCCAGCGGTGCCATGGAGTTCGACGGCGGTTGGTCACCGATGGTTGCCCGTCCCAGGTTTTCGTGAAGGATCATTCCCTGCGATTGCAGCGTGACTGCGTCTCCCGGGGATAGTGCCTGGGACGGGCCTTGGACCGGCATTACGATCTTCAGCTGACCACCTTGGTAGGTGTAGCCAGCAATGGTTACCGCCCTGACAGGGATGATCGCCAGGAGCACGCCGATGGTCGCCAGCCCCAGCGTCACCACCAAGAGCCGACGCCAACTCGGACTCCCCTTGGCGGCCGCAGCCTGGAAGAACCGGATTACACCCCTGAGTGCCAAGACAAGCAGCAGGCACAGGACCGCGAGGACCACCAAGTGGCCCACAAAGCCCAGCTGAAGGAAAATCGGCACCAAGCGTTGGTAACCGATCAGCATGAAGGCTATTCCGGCAACAAAACTGGCGAGCCCAAACCATGGAAGCAGGCCGCCGGGGCCCAGTGCGCGTCGGGATCCGAGGACCCGGAAGCTGACGACATCGGCCAAGGAATCCAAGGACTTTTTCCGGAGGTGTGGAATGTCCACCGCAGACATCAGGGCCACATAGCCGTCCAGCTTGATGAAGGGGAACAAGTTGAGCACGGCCACGGCGTAGCAAATGACGCCATAAAGGACAGCGGCATCCTTCACCGATGACTCAGGAAGCAGCGCTTGGCCGGCCAGAACCATGCTGCCCAGAGCAACGTGGACCAAAGGCCCTGCCAAGGCAACCAGGACGCGTTGCTTTCTGGAGCTCAGCCGCCACCCATCCGTCACATCGCAGAAGAACGCAGGCGAAAGATAGAACAGCATGATCCCAAGGCGACGCGGTGTCCCGCCAAAGTACGTGAGTGCCATGCCGTGGCCCAGTTCGTGCAGAAGCGTGGACACGAACATCGCCGCCACGACGTACAGGTAGGCCTCCACCGGCAGTGGTGTAGCCAGGACCCGCCACATGCTGGGCCCCGCAATGAAAGCGCCCACCAATCCGCCGAGAAGAAGAAGCAGGGCCACCCCAGCCATGCCGGGCCGCGCCATGGCCGCCACCATGGGTCGGAAGAACTGCAGCAAGGGCGCGGGATTGAACAGGGTGAACTGCACTGTCAGTGGCGGCCTGAACTGGACCCGTCGTACCGCAACGGGCGCCGCACCGCCGTCGAATATTCCTGTGTGCGCCAACTGGCCGACGATCCCCGCGACATCCTGGGCTGTCCACGGAGATCCGAGAAGATGCGCCACTTGGGCCGCGTCCTTCTTCCCGTCCACAGCTTTGAGGACGTTCGCGACGTCGGCGGAGACTCTGGCTTTCGGCACACCGTTAATGGCCACGATCCAGGGCCCGGCAGCCGCAAGCGGGGCATCGATGGACCCCGACGGGGAAAGCTGCACGGGCCACTCGACCGCCCGGTCTGCGCGCACTTTGAGCCTGCTCATATCAGCGGGTGCGGGGTTGAGATATGGCCGGGCAGAAACAGTCGTTTGGTTTCGTCCATGGTGAGGGGGACTGTGCCGGGGCAGATCGCTTTTCCGGCCACCCAACCCATGTCCTGGATCGCTTCGGGCAGCCTGTGGGTGAGGCTCACCCAGTGTGTTTGGATGTCCCTTTCCGCGAGGTATCGCACCAAGGTTTCAACGTCCGGCGTGGGTTGGATGTCGGGGAGACCCACCGGCTGGAAGGACTGGACCCACCGGAGCAACCCGCCAATGGGGGCCGGCGTCGTCCAGAAGTCGGCCCGGGAATCGTCATCCGTCACCGCCTCGGGAGACCGCGGACGGGAACGGGTTTGAAACAGCTCCCGGATTTGGAGGCCTTCCTGAAGTGCTCCACGCAACGCGGACACAGGATGGGCGGCCGCTTTGAGCCCTACCGCACCAAAGTGCGCCTCGTCGGCAATCACGCACACCGCCGTAACCAGCGGGCTGCCCTGCTGCGGGATGAAAGCCAACAACGGTTCGACGCCGGCAGACCTCGCCGCGTCAAGGAGCAACAGGAAGCTCCGCACCTCCTGGGTGGACCGCACAGCGTCGGGCAGGGACGCCACATCGAAGCTGAACAAGGGTGTCCGCTGGTGCCATGCGGCCAGGAACGCATCCCGTTCCAGCACTTCCCCGATGCCCGCAATCTGCGCAAAGACCTCCGATGGACCCGATGCTGCACCATTGGGAGACGGATCGAAGAAGCGGTCCCACGGATTCGCCTCCATGTGTCCGGGGCAGTAATCCACTACCGGCGCCGGAACATGCGAGGCCTTTCCGGTGAGCAGGTTGGTGGCCCGGTACCAAGGAAATTCGTAGGCGAGCGCTGATGGTCTCCCAAGCGCCGCCGAGATGAAGTCGATCCGCGGGTCCGCACCCCCTGTCCGGACAAGAAGGTGCTCGGAATCCGCGGGCGCGGGAGCCAGCGCAAACCGTTCCACAGCTTCTCCCGCACCCCGGGTGATTGAGTCGCGTTTCCTCACATCAAAAGCGCCGACGGCGGAGGCGAACCCTGCTTGCGATGCCCGCCCATGTGCCAACACACCGGCGGTTCGCCACAGCCCAACCTCGTTGGGCACGTACACCCCCGATTCCGACACCAGGCCCAGCGACGGATCGAGGGTCCGTACAGGATCGATGCTCATACGCCGCACACCCACAACTCAATGTCGTCCAGGCCAGGGGTGCGTGTGGCGATGCGGACCGGCCTGCGTTCCAGGATGGTCAAGCCCTCAGCAGTGATTTCCTCTTCGATGAGGCTGTTGCTGACGAACGCGATGTCGCTGGCGTACGCCGAAGACCGGTACGTGCCGCCCTCACCGAAACTGACGTGGATCATGGTGACGTGGCGGGCACCGTTGGCTGGGTCGCGGCTTTCCGTGGTGATGAGGAATGAGTCCTTGCCCAACGGCGAAACTGTTGTGCCGCCGTCGTTGTCTTCTGACGCATGGTGGCTGTCCGCGTTCAGGACCGTGAGAAGGAAACGACCCTCCGGCGCCAGACAGCCGCGGACCCTGCGGAACAACGCACGCCTGCCAACCGGGTCAAGGAGGGTGATGGAACTGGCACCGAGAACCACGCAGCCGTATCCGTCGCCGAGCTCAAAGCCGGACATGTCAGCCTCCACCATGTCCACCGCCACACTGCGCGGGTTGAAGGCCTGCATTTCCACCTTGGTCTTGAGCAAGGCCAGCATTTCCCGGGAAGAGTCGACCGCGGTCAGCGGACGTCCCAAAGTGAGGAGGGGACGGGTAATCCGTCCGGAACCGGCAGCCAACTCAAGGATGGGCCCCGCGGTTTTGCGCGCCGCGGTGAGGATCTCGGGCAGTTCCGTCAGGTCGTTGGCGGTGACAAGGTCATAGAGGCGGGAACCTGAAACGCTGTACAGATCCTCCGGCGGATCCACATGGCCCAGGATCCGCAGAACGGCGTCGGCGGTCTTATCTTTTGCGGTGTTCATCAGCTCGTGTTCTCCGGGAGGTTGAGAGTGGTCCGGGGATGCACGCGGGTGGGACGGAACGTGGCACCACCCGCGTGCACCGGCTATGTGGCGGCGATTCCGACGACGATGCCGGCGATGATGATGACGTCACCAACCCGGATGTACCACGGCGTATCGTCCGGGGTGTCGAGGTTCTCCAGCTCTTCGATGGACAGCTGGAGCGTCGAGTTTGCGATCATTGGTTCCTCCTTCCTTGTTGTTGTGAATGCTGCAGACGGGCACTACGTGATGCTGACGGCGATGATGCCGATGGCGACTCCCTGGGAGACCCCGATGAACCAGTTCTGGAAGTCGGGGGTGTCCAGCGACTCGATCTCCTGGATGTAGATGTTGAGCTGTTTTTGCATTCGCGTTCACCTCCCTTCGCTGCTGCTGTGGTGGCGGACAGGCGGGAGATCAGGTGATGGCGACGGCAATTCCTACCAATGCCAGTCCCGCTGAAATGCCCTTGATTCGTTCGTCCCAGTCATCCGGAACGTCCATGGGCTCCAGCTCCTGGATGTGGAGGTCCAGGCTCTCGAGCGTGTTGGTGCTGTTCATGTGTTCACCCCCTCTCCCCTGCCTCTGGTAGATTGCCCGTGGGGCCTGGCAAGATGTGGGATCCTCCCGCAGCGGCGCTGAGGATGTGCTGGATCTGTGCGGCGTCGATGCCTCGAAGCATCGGAAGCCCGCCGCCCCAGTTGCGGATGCAGGCGTCTGTGGTGCGGACCAGGATTTCCTCGGTGATGGATGGGAGCCCCGTGACGCCCCACTGCCACATCAACTCGTCAATACCCCGCCCAGGATCGGGATCCAGTGAAGGTTCCGTTGCCGTCACCATGTTCCAGAGGTGCTTGAGCCGTGTGGAATCGCCCCACCCTGCGGCGCCCTCACCGATTTCCCTCCAGATGGGGCCAATCACCGAGGCCGTTGCCGTCATTTTCCGCGCGCCCGTGACGTAGGAGAGCTCGTTCGCCACGTACCAGTGCTTGGCGCCGTAAGGGTTGCGCCCCATCAGTGCCCAGCCGGTGTGCGTTTCCATGCTCAGGCGGGCGGCGGCCAGCCTCAGCTCCGGAGCATCCTGGCAGGACAGTTGCTGCCCCAGCTGCACTATCCGTTGGATGAGTGCATGGCCGTCGTCGTCGAAGATGCTGTGGTGGCTGCCAATCATGGTCCCGGCCACGCGCAGGAACGCTTCAAGCAGCCCCTCGTAAACCAGCCGTTTGGACAGGGTGGCGAGGTGTCCGGCGTCGAGCAGTGCAGCGTCACCTGTCAGGTGCCGCGAGACAATCAAACGGCGTCCGACGGCGGTGTCCAGGCACGCTACGGCGCTGACTTCGGCGCCGGTCCCCACGGTGGACGGCATCAGAATGGTCTTGGGACGTTCCTTGGGGTTGGTCACCGGCGGGAGGACCAGGAGGCCTGAGCGTTTGGCATGGCGTTCGGCGAAGATGGCCAGGCTCGGATCCGCAGTGAACAGCGCGGCGAGCTTGACCGCGTCCAGGACTGAGCCTCCGCCGAGCCCCGCAACGGTCTGAAGTCCGTTTTCGCGGATGAAGCTACCCACCGTCCGGACGGTTTCCACGGTCACTGGCGTCGCGTGCAGGTCCAGGACCGGTGCACCGTTGAGGTGGCCGGCCAACAGCTTGTCCCGGTGTCCTCCCAGGTGGCTGTCCACCACCAATCCCGTCCGTCCGCGGGTCAGGCCGCCGATGTACTTGGAGGCCGTGCCGTCGTCGAGGATGACACAGCGGGTCCGCCACATGTGGTCCGCGATCATGCGAAGACCCCATCTTTTTCGGCAGCGGCCAGGCCAGTGCGGATGGCCTGGCGCAGTTCCTCGAAGTTCTCCTCCGTATAGATGAGTGCGGGCAGGAGTTGGATTCGTCCCGGCCCGGCTTGCACGATTGCCCCGGCGTCGTGGATGCGCCGTACTACGGCAAGGACGCCGTTTGATGAAAGGGGTGTTCCGTTGCGGGACAGCATTTTGATGGCCCTTATGCAGCCGCGGCCCGTGGAATTGCCTATGCCTCGAGTGTTTTGCAGGTCCTCGATGAGGTCGCTGAGGCCAGAGGCCACCTGCTTGGTCAGGGTGTTGTGGTCCAGTCTTTTCATCTCGGCGATGGTGCTGATGATCGCCGCGCACGTTGCCGGGGTGCCTGCCTGTGTTTCCCCGTGAACGAAGACGGATTCGTTCTTATCGAAAGCTTCTGTCACCCGCTGTGCGATCAGGAGGGCGGCGCAGGCGCTGGTGCCGTTGGTCAGTCCCTTGGACGTAACGATGACGTCTGGTTGCTGAGGCCACGCGTCGGAGGCGAACCAGCCATTTACCCTCCCGAAGCCGGTGGCTACCTCGTCGGCCACCACGAGAAAGCCGTGCCGGTCCCGGTATTTGATGACCGCTTCGATGAAAGCGTCAGGGACCGCTTCCGCGCCTGATCCAAGGACGGGCTCCATGATGACCGCTGCAATCCTGGGGCCTTCTCTGCGCATGAGCTGCGCCAGTTCCGCACCGTCGTCGTCAAAGCTGATGTGCCGGATACTCCGCCGGTCTACTCCGTACACGACTTGTCCCAGTTCATCGCCGCTCAGGGCCTGGCTTCCATACGTCAGCCCGTGATAACTGCCCTTCAGCCCGACGACAAGTTTCCGTTCAGGCTGCCCGTCCAGGACGAAGTACTGGCGTGCCAGCTTCATCACGGCATCGTTGGCAGCGCCTCCGGAGGTAGAGAAGAGGACGCGGTGGAAGCTGTGGGACGGCAGGTTCAACAAGGCTTTGGAAGCTTCAATGGCCGCGCGGTGAGCCGTGCGAAAGAGCGGAAGGTAGGACGCCTTGTGGAGTTCCTTGGCTACGGCCCCAGCGATGTTCCCGTTTCCGTAGCCCAGGTTGGTGTTCCAGAGCCCGCTCTTGGCGCAGAGGCGTTGCCGTCCGTCGTCGAAGGTGACATGGACTCCGTTGGCACTGACGGCTGTATGGCTTTCCCCTGCGAAGTCGTGCTGGGAGACGAGTGGGACCCACAGCGGGAGTTGTGTCCTGGGGGTGGGAAGGATCGGCACAACGGTCATCAGCGTGCACCAACAATGTCGATACCGAGTTGCCCAAACCGGTCCAGGACAGCATGGGCGGCTTCCTCGGCGAGCGCAGCTGAAACTTTGATGGCCGGCGCCGCTGCGATGGCAGCCACCCTGACGTCGCGAAGGTTGGAAACGGCTTCGATAATGGCGGCGGCGTCCGGACCGATCTTGAAGAGACGCCCGGTCTGGGCGTCCAGAAGGGTATGGTCATTCCCCCGCTTCAGGATGAAGGGAGCATGCGCTGACGGCAAACCGTCCCTCAGCGCTGCGCCGTAGAGGCTGGCTCCGAATCCCACCAGCCTGGTGGCGGCACGGTCCTCGCGGGCTACGAACTTCCAGGCGTCCAACGCGGCCAGGTAGCGGGCAATCCACGGTTTGGCGGCCAGCGACTCGTAGATGTCCCAGGGGTAGTAGGCCGCGGCAACGGCGGACTCCGGCCGGAGGGCGATGGACCTGATCCGCAGGTCAGCGAGAGCGTCCCCAACCGTGCCGATCTTGGTTCCGTAGGGTCCGCTGAGAACGGATCCACCCCACGTGATGTGGAGCCTGGCCAGAAGGAGATTGTCCTTTGGCGCCCCGCTCAGCAGTCCCCGCTCAGCCAGCACCGCATTGACCTCGGTAAGTTGCTGGACGAAGTGGCCTGTTCGGCAGGCTTCCTCGGCGTCGTCGAAGAAGGCCTGCCAGTCCTCTTTGGTGGTGATCCTGACTACCGTCACACCCACAAGATTCACGAACGGGATTGCCACATAGTCCTGGATTTCCAGACTCAGCCTGCCGTCCACCAGGAGTTCTTCTCCTGCGACGTCGAAGGATCCCGTGACGGGCACGATGCCCGGGTCCGTGTTGTCCCCGTTGAGGACCAGGATGGTGGAGTCCTCGCCGGCCAGCGTCTTCGCGTAGCCGGTGTGGTCAGGATTCTCGACAAAAATGACGTGGCCCGGGATACGCCCCGGAATGCCGGTGATCCACTGATCCACAGCGGCGGCAATGCTCTGTTGCTGACTCAGCTTCAATGACCCAACCCCCAATAGTTGTGCACTCTTCTCCGGAGCAGTCCCGGCATCATTTCCGGGTGCTCGTTATGAGAAGGACACTATGGGCGGGCCGAAGGGCCACAGGGCGGAAAGCGGAAACTAGGTGGTGAATCGGCCGAAATTAGGGGTTATTTGGGAGCGTCTAGGTGGTGGTTGGGGGTGGCCTAGGTGGTGGAAGAAACAGGGCCGGATCCCAAGAGATGGGGCTCAGTGCCCGGGCATCTCCAGGCAGCCGCCGTCCATAATGCTGCCGCCGGTAGAAATGTCAACCTTGCCGTCGAAAGCCACATATCCGAAGAGGCATCCGCCTTGCGGCGACGCTGCCCCAAACCGCACACCATTTCCGTTGTCATCCGTCTGCACCGCGTCCGTAAGTCCAACGGAGCCGAACGCTTCCACTACTGCAGTTGCGGTGGTGGGCTCGCTGAGTGATTCAAGTGCCTTTCGAGCGGGTTCAAGATAGGAATTGAGATGTTCCCGCATGTCCGGCGTCAGGACTCTTCGCTGGCGGTACAGCTCGTTCGCCGCCATGGCCGCTTCAGGATCCACGACCACACAGTCCTCCGTCACCACCGGGATTCCCTCCACAGAGCGACACACTTGCGGGGGCGTGCTTGGGGTCGGAGCATCAGTCGGCGCCGTGCTCACCCCTCCCGGAATCGCACAGCTGGTGGTCCCCAGGATGGCTGCCGGGATCAAACAAGACAGAAGTGTTTTGGATAATTTTTTCCCCATCCAAGGACCCTACGGGACTGCCACTGTTCGGACCAGTTAATTCATCCATCGATTTTAGGTTGTCACCAACCAGTCGCGCAGTACCATGCCTTATGGAATCTTTCACCTGGGCAAAAGCCTCCACTGATCACCCCGAGAAAACCAAGGTCGCCGTTCTGCTTCCCGGTTCCGGATATCCAGTGGAGGGCCCGGTCCTCTTCTGGATTGGTGAAATGCTGGGAGCCCTGGGCTGGCATGTTCAGGCTGCCCGGTGGACTCCTGATGATTCGCCCAGTGCTGCCCCTCACGAATTTGCGGCCGCTGCTGCCACGCAGGCTTTTGCTGCCGCCCCCGACGCCGATCAGCGATTGATTGTCGCCAAATCATTTAGCACTTTGTGTATCCCGTGGGCCGAGGAAGCTCGCATCCCCGGCATCTGGCTGACACCACTGCTCACCGATGAGCGGGTCAGAAGCACCATCGGTGCATCGTCAAAGGACGACCTGTTCATCGGAGGTTCGCAGGACAAACTGTGGGACGGCGGTCGTAAATCAGAGAGTGCAGGAACGTTCTTTGAGGTGCCCGGAGCCGACCACTCTTTGCAGATCCCTGGAGATTGGCGCGCCTCCCAACAAGCCCAAGCTGAAGTGTTCACACGGGTTGAGGAGTTTGCCCTCGGGCTGGCCTAAACGCCAATATTCAGCGGGAATAAAAGAGGTTGGGCTGGGCGCTGACGAGCGCCCAGCCCAACCCAGTTTCAAGCTGAACGCCTCTACAGAACCGTGGTCCGAGTCAGCGACAGGTCCTTCGTCTCGCGGAAGAACAAGACCACCACCACGCCGGATGCCAGTGCCATGCCCATCAGGTAGAAGGCCGGAGCCAGCGGGGTTCCGAAGCCGGCCACCAGGCCGGTGGCCACGAAGGGCGCAGTTCCACCGAACAGCACGTAGGCCAGGGTGTAGCCAATAGCTGAGCCGGAGGCCCGGACCGAGGAAGGGAACATCTCCACCAGCGCCGGAACGTTGGAGGTTCCGATCACGGCTACCAACGCACCCAGGACGCTCGTTCCAAGGATCGCGAAGCCGAGACCCAGCGGCATGATGGAGAACGCGGGGATGGTCATCACCACGAAGCCAACGCACGCCACCAGCAGCATCTTCTTACGACCAAAGCGGTCGCTCCCACGCGCAGCCAGAGGACAAACTGCCGTGTACACCAGCATGGTGATCACGCTGGTGATCATCGATTCGGCAGAGGAGTAGCCAAGGCTTGAGGTCATGTACGCGATCATGTAGCTGCTCATCAGGTAGTAAGCGATGGCGTTGGTGATGCTGTATCCGAAGAGCGTGAAGATCTGGCGGGAGCACATTCGGATGGCATCACCCAGGGGCCGCTTTGCCACTTCGCCAGTCTTTTCCAAACCGCGGAACACGGGAGTGTCGTCCACCTTGGACCGGATATACAGGCCAATCAAACCAAGAGGTGCCGCGAGCAGGAACGGAATCCGCCAGCCCCAGGCTTGAAGGTCTTCCGTGCTCAAGGTGGCAGTAATGGCGGCACCCAGCAACGCGCCGGCAACCGAGGCCAGCCCAACGGTGGCCGGGATGATGCTGGCGTACGTTGCCCGCTTTCCTTCCGGGGCGTACTCAACAATGAAGGCCGAGGAACCCGTGTATTCGCCGCCCGTTGTGAAGCCCTGCACCGCACGGAACAGGAACAGCAGGATCGGAGCCCACACGCCGATCACCGCGAACGTCGGCAGGATACCGATGCAGAACGTCGCCGCACTCATGATCAGCACACACAGGCCGAGCATCTTGTTACGGCCAATCCGGTCGCCGTAGCGTCCAAAGAAAGCCGCCCCCAGCGGCCTGGCGATGAAGCCGCCGGCGAAGATCGCCCACACGGCCAGAAGTGACGCCGTCGTGGAGTAATCAGGGAAGAAGAGCTTCGCGATGGTGACGGACATGACCGCATAGGCCGCGGAGTCGAACCATTCGACGAAATTTCCGACGGCGGCCGCTGCGGCGACGCGCTTCAGGCTGCGCCGGGGGGAGGACTCGGTGTCAGCGACTTTCTGGGTCATCGTATTCATGATTGTTGTCCTTCGGGGCGGGGAGAGGCTACAACGTGTGGGAGTTCGCGGAGCTGGGCGCGCTGGACTTTGCCGGTGGCAGACTTCGGGAGCGCGGTGACGTATTCAATGAATCGTGGGTAGGCGAAGCGGGAGAAGTTCTCCTTCACATGCGCCACGATGGTTTCTCTCAGTTCCGCTCCCCCAGCGTGACCGGGCATTAGTTCGATCCATGCCTTGATGGACTGGCCGCGTAGCTCGTCAGGCACACCTGTCACAGACACGTCCCTGACGGGATCGAGCTCGCGAATGACTGCCTCCAGCTCATAGGGTCCAACGCGGTATCCGGACGTTTTGATGACGTCGTCGGTCCTCCCCAGGAACCAGAAATAGCCGTCATCGTCCGTGTAGGCCTGGTCCTTGGTGTGGTACCAACCGCCCCCGAATGCAGTGGCGGACGCCTCCGGCATGTTCCAGTATCCCAAGGGAAATTGCGGGTTGGAGCGCGCACGGAGGCAGATCTCGCCGGTCTCGCCGACCGGGACTTCCTGCTCGTTTTCGTCCAGCAACCGGACGTCCCATCCAGGAAGTGGACGGCCCATGGACCCCGGCTTCACTGGCACATCGGGGTAGTTGCCCAGCAGCGGGTAGGACTCGGTGGAACCGTAATAGTCCAGCAGCGTCACCCCGTACTGCGACTCGAACCAGGTGATCAGGTCCGGCGTCAGCGGCTCGTTGGACGAGCAAACCGTCCGCAGGGACAGCGGGAAACGAGTACCGGCGTCGGGCACCTCTTCGCGCATCTTGCGCAGGAACGTCGGATTGACGAGGGCACTGGTGACGCGGTGGCGGCTCATGCTGTCCAGGAGGGCTGCGGGGTTGAAGCCGCCGCTGGGCCGGAAGACCAAATGCGTGGCACCGAGTCGCAGCGGGCCCATGAGCTTGGCGAGCGACCACGCCCAGTCCCCCGCGCCGTAAAACACGTCGCCGTCGCCGATCTGGTGGCAGTATTCGAACTCGTTGTGGCCCAACAGGGTCCGGTGTGCGTGCACGATTCCCTTCGCGCGGCCGGTAGTTCCCGAGGTGTAGAAGATGAGTGCGGGGTCGTCGGCTGCGGTTTCGACGTCCTGGAACTCTGTGGGTTCCTCTTTGATGGCCGGGCTGTCGATGTCGATGAAGGTGCCCTCGTAGTCCTGGAACAGGTGTTTCGCTGACTCCTCGGCGATGATCACCGACGCGCCGCTGTCTTCCAGCCGGAAGCGGATGGGCTCCGCGGCCCAGAGCAGGGACATGGTGACCAGGATGGCACCGGTCCGCAGCACACCGAGGTACGCGGCCGGGGTGTCGGAGCGCTGGGGCAACAAGACGGCGACGCGGTCACCTTTCTTGATGCCGGCCTTTTGCAGCGTGCTCGCGATCTGGCGGGAACGGTCCTGGATTTCGCCCCAGCTCACCTCTCGTTGACCTTCGACGGCGGACTCCAGGATGAGTGCCCGCTTGTCCCTTGGGTGGTGGTCGGCGACGTCGACGGCCATGTTGTAGAGCTCCGGAATCTCCCAGCGGTGGCTGTTCCGTAGTTCGATGTAGCGGTCTTGGGTGGCTGTTTTCACTTTGGTGTCCCGTCCCTTCAGCGGCGGCCGGCGAGGAAGCGGGCCATCTCGCGCTGCGGTTCGCCGGTGCCGTATGCCTCGCGGTGAACACGCTTGGCTTCTGCCATCGCGTCGCTGAGGTCGTCGTCTTCCAGGCTGCGCAGGCGGTTCTTGGTCAAGCGGACCGCGCCCGGAGGAAGCAGGCTCAAGCGGGCGGCGAGGTCCTTCGCGTAAGCCAGCACGCCGCCGTCGTCCGCCAAGTAGTTAAGGAGGCCGAGCCGCTGAGCCTCGGCAGCATCCACCAGCTCGCCGGTGAGGACGAATTGGGAGGTCTTGGACTTGCCGAGGATGCTCCACATGGCCCAGATGCCGGTGATGCTGGGGATGCCGGAGAGGACTTCGGGCTGGCCCATGCGGACTTTGGAGTCGCCGACGCGCAGGTCCGCGAGGAGCGAGTACTGGAAACCGGAGCCGGCGGCGACGCCGTTGACCGCGGCGATGGTGATCTGGTCGAGGTTGCGCACGGCGCGGTAGAGGCGGTCGAAGCCGTCGATCCAGGCCTCGGCGGACCCGTGGTCCTCGGGGTTCATGGATGCGGTCTCGGCGAGGTCCTGCCCCGCGCAGAAAGCACGGCCGCTGCCGGTGAGGATGACTGTGCGGACCTCGTCGTTGCCTTTGAGGCTTTCCAGATAGTCGATGAGTTCGTTGCGCATGGCCTCGGTCCAGGCGTTGAGCTTGTCCGGGCGGTTGAGGGTGATGATGGCGGTGGGGCCGGTCTGTTCGAAGAGGACATCCTGGGACATTAGGGAGTTTCCTTTGGTTCGTTGGGGCTTCTTGATTCCCATCTGACCATCGGCGAATGTGACCCGTCTAACATCAACATCTACTCGCCTTGATATCAAACTGATATGGTGCGGCGATGGACCTCCACCATCTCAAGTACTTTGTGGTGCTCTCCGAAGAGCTTCATTTCGGCCGTGCTGCGCAGCGTCTGCATATGGCCCAGCCGCCACTTTCGCAGCGGATCAAGGATCTGGAGAAGGAGCTCGGAGTGCTGCTGTTCCACCGCCGACGCACCGGTGTGGAGCTCTCCGAAGCAGGAGCCTTGCTGTTGGAGCACGCGCGTGGGGTGCTGGATCACGTGGCTATGGCGCAGGAGTCGATGCGTCGGATCCGGCCTGGCGCTTCGGGAATCCTGCAGGTGGCCGTGCCGCCTGACACGAACCCGGTTGCCCTGTCCACGATGGTTTCTACGTTTGCTGCGTCTGCGCCTGATGTTCTGTTGAACCTGCACGAGCTCACCACCGTTGAGCAGGTTGAGCGACTGCGCGACGGCGAACTGGACGTTGCCGTGGTGCGTCACCCTTTGAGCAGCGTGGGTTTCGAGTCGGGTGCTTTGTATTCGCGGGCTCTAGGTGTGGTGCTCAATGCTTCGCACCCGCTGGCCGCGCTTGAGTCTGTGCGGCTTGGCGATCTTGCCGGGAGCCCGTTGATCATCTTCCCGCGGCACATGGCGCCCACTCTGTACGACTCGTTTCTGCACACGTGCCGGGATTTTGGCTATCTTCCTGCGGCTATTGTTCATGCGCGGAATCAGCACTTCACGCACGGGCTGATCCTGGCCGGCCGCGGGGTGCACTTCAACGAGGAGCCGTGGACGCCTCTTCCTTCGGGGATAGTGTGGCGTCCTTTGGTTGGTGATCCGTTGGCATGGCGGACCTCGGCGCTGTGGCTGAAGAGTCGACGGTCAGCGGAGACGGATGCGTTCGCTGCGGCAGTTGGGGCCGGGCTGGAAGCGGGTGGGCACGGTTGATTGAGAGCGTTTGCAGAACCCCTTGAAGGTCTTGGCGCCTGAAGCGTAACCTGCACGCAAGAATGCGTTCGCTGCGGCAGTTGGGGCCGGGCTGGAAGCGGGTGGGCACGGTTGATTGAGAGCGTTTGCAGAACCCCTTGAAGGTCTTGGCGCCTGAAGCGTAACCTGCACGCAAGAAGCGGAGATTGCAAGATCGGCCTAGGAGCGCGGCATGAATGTGCTGAGCCAGATACTCGCCGGATCCACCAGCCTGGCGCTGATAAGCGTTGGCATCCTGGAGATCTTCTTCCATGGCGATCAACGGTTCCACCGGATCTTCCTCATTAGGCCGGAAGACGTGCGCGCAGTGCGGATGTGGGCGATGAATGTTGGCGCCTACAACATCACCTTCGGCCTGGGCATCGCAGTGGGCCTGTGGCTGGTGAACTTCTCAAGCAGTCCCGCCAGCGGGTCGGCGATAATCATCTTCTGCTGCTCGTGCCACGTCTTCCTTGGTTTCTGGCTCTGGGTCACAGAGAAGCGCCTTCTGGTCAGCGCCATCGGTCAGTCTCTCTTTCCCGCGCTGGTGATTGTTTTCTACGTTCTTCTTCACTAGTGGGGCAGCAGTGAATGACCGACAGGACTTCGATTGAGTTGCTCGACTACGCCGCGGCGATCTGGTCGGCAACACCGTATCCGGCTGCCACCGCCGCTCCGGCTGGACGTGATGACTGGGGGCCCTTGGTGCCGGCCATCGCGCGGCAGAACAGGTCCGTCGGCAATATGAGGAACAGCGGGCTACGCTTGGCGGGTGCAAATTCGAGCCGTCCTGTTCGATCTAGACAACACTCTGTTCGATCATCCGTCATCCGCCCGTGCCGGTGTGGATGCTTTTCTTCAACATCTTGGAACGGAGGGTTCCAACGAACTTACACGTTGCTGGTTTCAAATCGAGGAAGTCATTTACAACCGGTTCCTCGCGAACGAACTCACATTCCAGGAACAGCGCCGTGAGCGACTCCGCCAGTTCCTCCCGTTAGCCGGGCTTTCAGTTCCCCAAACGAGCGCCCGAATCGATGAGCTATTCAACAAATACCTCGAGAACTACGAGGACGCCTGGATGGCCTTTCCAGACGCGGCGCCGGCATTGAAGAACCTCCGGGCCATCGGCATGCCGGTGGGCATCATCACCAACGGGAACCACGACCAGCAAACGTCCAAGGTCAACAGAATCGGGCTCGAACCCCTCCTCGACCGGGTATTCAGCTCCGAACACATAAACCACGCCAAACCGGCACAAGAGGCGTTCTTACAGCCCTGCAGAAGCATGAATGTGTCGCCGGCGGCGACCCTTTATATCGGAGACAACTACCGAGTCGATGTCGAAGGAGCCCGGAACGCGGGGCTACAAGCCTTACATCTCAACCGCGAAGGCTCGATGCGGGAGGGAACCATCCAAAGCCTTGCGGAATTGCCTCTTCGCCTCGTCGAAGGATCCCTTTAGGTTCGTCGGTTGTACGCGAAAAACCCCACGGAGCACTATTTTGGACTCTCCTTTGTCGACCGAATGTCTCCCCTCGGAACGCGCCCGTTAACCGATCCCTACCGGGTACTCGGCCGAGCATGCGAAATGCTCAAGCGTCGCTCGCTTCGACGAGTAACGGGACATCCCGGGCTGCGCTGGGACGAGGATTCTAGGAGTCGAGTCCAGGCACCGACGCCTTCAAAAGTGTGATCACTTCAGGATCGATTTGGGGCTCCCGGACGAGGCTCACTATCGGTTCGTACCACCGCAATACACAATCGGAATTAAGCCTCCCGAATGCAATCAGGTCTTCGTCCGAAAGGTTATCCCCGTCGATGAGCCGGCGAAGGGAAGCAAGTGACTCTGACGCAAGAATGATCAATTCTGCGTCAACCGGAGCGATCGGCTCGCCGCTAGTCCACGATCGGAGAGGCTCGCCGGGCCTGTAGTTGGAAGATTCCCGGGGCACTTCTGGTGTGCTACTCATTGTGTGCAGCCTACCGGCAGTCGTGCAGGGCAGAACTGAGCTGGAGGCCTATACGCTATCCGCAGCCATGGACCAAGCGGAGCACCGCCCGCAAGCCGGTCCCCACCGCTCGCTATGAGAGATCCAGCTGCACGCCCTAACAAGCCCGCCGTTCCAGCTACTGGCAATTCCCGTCAGACCCGCCCGCAAGACTGCGGTGTAGGCGCCCTATACCGCTTCATGGTTTTCGCTCCTCTTCCCCGGAATCACGACCTTTTGATTCGCTGTCCACTTCGTACGGGACGACGACGACTTGAACGTCGTCTTCATAAATGACGGTGCCGGGATCGGTTGAGTAGAACACGCGGCAGGGGACGTCATGCCGGCGCAGAAGATCGATGTAGAAATCCGTTTTCTCCAACAAGTGAGTGGCCGACACTTTGAACCAAGCCTGTGCGCCCGGGGCTGCGTAGATCGACGCCTCAGGCGTTACGTAAGCCGCGTCGTAAAATTCGTTGGTACTGCGCCAACGGCCCCAATCTTCGGTGCTGAGGCTGCCCTCCTTCGCCAATCGGTTCGCCAGGGCGAAGATCCCAAGGTGTCGCCCTTTTGCATCAGGTGTACTCGATTGGTAGCGCACAAAGCGTTGTTCCATAACGCCTAGCCAACCAGCTGGGTTATCGGATCACAGGGATTGACGACGCGGCGTCCGTATCAGCCCTTCGTGCTGACGGACGGGTCGAGTCTCGACTAGCCGCCAGCCAGCCGCCCCTCCGAACGTCGTCGCAGTGACATTAAAGCGAGCGCGTACAACAGGCCGCGGGCCACGCCGAACAACCAAGGGAATGGCAGGTCGAAGCCTATCCAGAACACTGCTTCCACAGGCAGGAGGACTAGCCCAAGAACCAGCCCGGACTTGCGCCCCCTCCACGCCAGCCAAGCCGCCCACGACGCAACCAGCACTACACCAAGGAAAGCAATGAGCAGCGCCACGAAGGTCCAGCTTTGCAGGCCGTCCCATGGACCCGCGTACATCGGGAACAGGTCCATGAACATCGGCAGGTACCCGTTCTTTAGGAGGTAGATGCCGACTGGAATAGCCGGGATCCCGAATGCTGCAGCGTAGATCCACGTCAGCACGGCCGCTACACGCGCTTTCCGCATCGTCTTCCTCGTTTCGGCCCGCCCCAAGCATTTCCGGCTGCCAGAGGAGCCGGTTACAACCAGTGTGGAGCAGGGCGTTCCTCGACGGAAGCGGCCAGCGATTTCGATCTTAGGAACACTCCTGGCTCCAAAGGATTCCTACAGATATCAAGTTCTGACCGGTGCACCAGGGCAAAGTCCTGTATGTCCACTGATTGATGTCGGATTATGGGTTTCAGGGCGCCCAAACTGGCTCGGAGTCGAGGGATAGGAAAAGTGTTCGCATGAGAGAAAGCCGGTCCAGCCGAGCCACGGAGGATATCGCTTTCGCCCAATTTGCCGGCTCATTCACTGCCTATGCTCTTATGCTGTTGGCGTTCCTTGTCCTCCTCATATTCCGACCCAGTGCCTACGACCCGAGTACCTACTGGGCCATGGCACTCATGGCGTTCCTCTTCGTTACCGCATTATTCATCGTTATAGTACGAGGCGTCCGAGGCCTGAAACGCCTCAACGCATCGGTGAAGGAGGACCGCAGACGCAGCGCCGCGGGTCTCATACAAGAGCGGGAAGACCCTCAACTACCAGAAACACCGTCCGGCCCCGGGACGGAATAGTTATACCGACGCTCGATCCCCCGGGGTCTGGGCACGTCCATCGAAAGACGGAACCGCCGTCACGATGCTCCTGTTCCTTGCTGGCTCTTCGACGGCAGCCAGCGAGATGAATGGAAGCCCTCGCGTCCTACGCTTCCTCGAACCACCCCCGCGCTGGATTGGAGACCTCCGGCGTCTCCCGGAACACGCCAGGCTGCGCAACCCAGCCGACACCGTTGGCGATCACCTTCTGGATCTGCGGCTGGTGGTACACCGGGTATTCCTGGTCGCCGGGGCTGAAGTAGAAGATCCGGCCCTTGCCACGGGAGAAGGTCACGCCGGAGCGGAACACCTCGCCACCTTCAAAGGAGCTGATGAAGATGAGGTCATCGGGCTCTGGGATGTCGAACAGTTCGCCGTACATTTCCTGCTGCGGAATCACGATCGGGCTCTCGATACCTGCCGCGATGGGGTGAGACGGCTTGACCGTCCACACGAGCTCACGTTCGCCCTCGTTGCGCCACTTCAGCGAGCAGGTGGTCCCCAGCAACCGGGTAAAGATCTTAGCGAAATGCCCCGAGTGCAGCACCACCAAGCCCATGCCGCCGAGCACGTGGCGCTGCACGCGCTCCACTACCTCATTAGCAACCTCCCCATGCGCAATGTGCCCCCACCACAGCAGCACGTCGGTCTGCTCCAGCACCTCTTCAGAAAGTCCGTGCTCGGGATCGGCGAGTGTCGCCGTCGAGATTTCGGAGTCCGGGTAGAAGCCGCGGAGCCCGGCGGCGATGGCGCCATGGATCCCTTCGGGGTACATCTCGCCGATCGTGGCGGGCTCGTTGCGGGCCTCGTGGACGGCCTCGTTCCAGACGACAATCTTCAATTTCGAATCAGACATTTCAGAGCACCACTTCACGTTGTTCAAGGGCGGATTTGTAGCAAGCGTCGAGCACCAGGGCGCGGCTCAAGGCAAGGGACCCGTCATGGCTTCCCCACACAGTCTCGCCGCCGCGCACAGCGGCGATGAAGTCGTCGACGACGGCCTGGTGGGCCCGTCCGGGCTCGGCCACCACCTCGAAGTCGGCGTTTTCGCCGTCCTTCTCGGTGAAGACATGAACGTCCGCCACCGGGTTCTCGGAGGCGCCGACCGAGCGCAAGTCCGCGCCGCCGTCGGTCCCGTAAACGGTGAAGTCCATCAGGTCCCGCTCGTCGCGGTAGGTGGCCCAGCCCGCTTCCAAGATCAAAGTACCGCCCCCTTCCAGCCGGATGAACGCCGAAGCGAAGTCTTCCACTTCAAACTTATGACTCGAGTTCGAAGCTGTGTAGCGGGCGTTGCCGCCGAGGCCGCGCGGGCCAAGTTCGGAGTGGGTCGACGCGGAAACGGCCAGCACCTTGGGCTCGCCGAGGAGGTGCAGCGAGTAGTCCAGGACGTGCACGCCGATGTCAGCAAGCGGTCCGCCGCCGGCGAGTTCCGGGTTGGTGAACCAGCTGCCCAGCATCGGAATGCCCTGCCTGCGCAGCCAGGATGCCTTGGCGTAGTACGGGCGACCCAGCGTCCCGGCGTCGATCACTTCCTTGAGCGCCTGGATGTCGCCGCGGCGGCGGTGGTTGAACGCGACGTCCAGCACGCGGCCGGCCTTGCGGGCGGCGTCCACCATCTGTTGACCTTCGACGGCGTTACGCGCCAACGGCTTTTCGCTCAGCACATGCAGTCCGCGCTCGAGCGACGCAATGGCGATCGGTGCGTGCAGGAACGTCGGCACGGCGACGCTGACGGCGTCGAGGCCTTCGAGCTCGATCATGTCCTCCCACCGGGCGAACGCGTGGGGAATGCTGTACTCCTCCTTCAGCTGGGCAAGGAGGTCGGCTTCCATGCCCGCGACGGCGACAATTTCGACGCCGTCGATGTTGCTGTACGCCTTGAGGTGCTGCTGGCCGGCCCAACCGATGCCCACAACTCCTACTTTGAGGGTTGCGGACGGGGCCTGCTGCTGAATGCTCACGTTGTTCCTGTTCTTTCTGGGGTTTCTTAGAGTCTGTGAGGGGTTTGGGGACTTCGTGACGGGGCCTAGCCCTTGACCGCTCCGGCCGTCATGCCGGAAACGATGCGCTTCTGGCACACGAGCACCAGGATCACGAGTGGGACGGTGATGATCACCGAGGCGGCGCTGATGGTGCCGAGGGGTTGGTCGAACTCGCTGGTGCCGCTGAAGAACGCAATCGCGACAGGTACCGGCCGGGCTTCGGGCGAGGTGGTCAGCGTGACGGCCAGGAGGAATTCATTCCAGACCGAGATGAATACCAGGATCGCCGTCGTCGCCAGGCCGGGGACCGCGAGCGGCAGGATCACCTTCCGGAAGGCCACAAACGGCGTGGCGCCATCCATGTACGCGGATTCCTCCAGCTCACGCGGGATCTCCTTGAAGAAGGACGTCAGCGTGTAGATCGCCAGCGGCAACGCGAACGTCAGCTTCGGAATGATGAGGCCCAGCAGAGTGTCATACAACCCGATCTCGCGCCAGATGGAGAACATTGGGGCCGCGATGGCGATGGCCGGGAACGTGGTGACCGAGAGGATCAGCGTCAGGATCATCGCCTTGCGGCGCATCTTCAGCCGGGCCAGCGCATACGCGGCGAAGGACGCGAACACCAGCGCCACGGTTGTAGTCACGACGGCGATAATCACCGAATTGCGCAAAGCCAGGAGGAACTCGGGGTTATGGAAGACCACCAGATAGTTCTCGAGGGTCGGTTGGCTCGGGAAGAGCTCGCCTTGGGACAGGCTCGCGCCCTTCTTGAGCGAGGTGTTGACCAGCCAGTAGAACGGGATGAGCGAGAAAGCCATGACAGCCACCACGAACACCCAGACCAGGGGATGCAGTTTCGATTCCCCACGCAACCGACGCTTTGGCGCCTTGGGGCGCGTGGCGAGTTCCGCCGTCGGGCGTTCTGCAGTCAGCGTGCTCATTGTTCCTCCTTCGCGACGTCGCGGATGTTGCCGCCGGCGAAGCGGACGTAGATGACCGAGACCACCATGACGGTGAGGAAGGTCAGGATGGAAAGCGCCGAGCCTTCGCCCACCAGCCGGTTTTCGCGCAACTGGGTGTAGGCGAGCATGGACATGGATTCGGTACCGTTGGCGCCGCGGGTGAGGACGAACGGCAGGTCGAAGACGCGGAGGGCATCCATGGTGCGGAAGATCGCGGCGAGGACGATTGCCGGGCGCAGGAGCGGCAGGGTGATGTTGACGAAGGTCTGCCATTTGCTGGCGCCGTCGAGTTCCGCGGCCTCGTACGTTTCGGCGGAGATGACCTGCAGGCCGGCCAGGATGATGAGCGCCGCGAACGGGGTGGTCTTCCAGACGTCGGCCATGACGATCACGGCCATCGCGTAGCCGTGTTCACCGAGCCACACGACGTCGCCGCCCGGCAGCCCCAGCGTGGAAAGGACGTTGGTGACCAGGCCCATGTTGGGCTGGAACATCGTTTGCCAGGTGATGGCGCTGACCACGGTGATGATCGCGTACGGCAGCAGAACCACGGTGCGCAGGACGGCGCGGCCCTTGAACGCGAGGTTGAGCAGGAGCGCCATGGCCGTACCGAGGACGAGTTCCAGGCTGACCGAGAGGCCTGCGAAGAGGAAGGTTTGGCCGAACGCAGCCCACCACTCTTGGCTTGCCAGGGCGTTGATGTAGTTTTCCAGGCCCACGAAGCGGGACAGGCCTGCGGTGCGGACGCTGTACTGGTTCAGCGAGAGCCAGATTGCGTAGCCGATGGGGACCGCCGCAACCAGCGCCATGATGACCAGCGACGGCGCGGTCATGCGGAACGCGAGCTTGCGCTCGGCGCGGTCGCGGCCGCTTGTCTTCGCTGGGCCGCGGCTTGGCGAGATCGTTTTGGTGACCATGATCAGAAGCTCGCCTTGGCGGCAGTGATTTCCTCGGCCATCTTCTGCACGGCGTCCTCGGTGGAGGCGGTGCCGGAAAGGACGGCGTAGACGTTCTTGTAGATCGCCTGCGAGATCTGCGGGTAGACCGGCGAGATGGGGCGCGGCTTGGCACCCTTCACCGAGGCGAGGAGTTCGGTGGCGAACGGCATCTTCTGGAGAACCGCCGGGTCAGAGTAGGCAGCTTCGTTTACGGGTGCCTGGGAGTAGTCCATGGCCACGTGCTTCTGCCAGTCCGGGGTGGTGGCGAAGTCGATGAATGCGACAGCCCCGGCCTGGTTGGTGGAGTGCGCCGAGATGGCGAGGTTCCAGCCGCCCAGCACGCCGGAGGCCTTGCCGCCTTCCCATGCGGGCAGCGGCGCGACCGCGAAGCTGGACGCCAGCGGTGTCGCGTTGAGCAGGCGGTAAACGTGCGGCCAGTTGCGCTGGTATCCAAAGTCGCCGGACTCGTAGGCGAGGCGGGCCGGGTCTTCGTTGTAGGTGAGGACTGCGCGGTCGGCTGAGCCGTTCTTGAGTCCGTCGCTCATGAAGTTGAGGACGTCGCGGGTTTCCTTGGAGTCGATTTTTACGTCGCCCTGGTCGTTGAGGACTTCGCCGCCTGCGCTGTAGAGCATTTCGAGGAAGTTCACTGTGAGGCCTTCGTACTGCTTGCCCTGGTAGACGTAGCCGTTGCCGGGAGCCTTGGCGGCTTCTGCGTAGAGCTGCTGCCAGGACTCGGGCTTGGCTACCTTGTCCTTCTGGTAGTAGATCAGCCCGGCGTTGGTGAAGAACGGCGAGCCCCAGTACTTGTCCTGGTACTTGGTGGTTTCCACAGTGGAGGGGATGAGTCGGTCCTTGTTGGCCTCCACCAGTTTGGTCTGGTCCAGCAGCCAACCCTGGGAGGCGAACTCGGAGGTCCAGATGACGTCCGTGACGAAGAGGTCGCACTCAGTGGACTTGCCTTCGAGCCGCTGCACGATTTGCGTGCGCGCCTCATCCGTGGTGGCACCGATCTCGGTGTACTTGGCCGTGACCTTGCCGTTCGCCATGGTGAACGCCTCTGCCGTGCCCTTGTAGATGCCGCTTGCGTCCTTGACGCCGCAGATGTTCACGGCACCGCTGGCATTAGCGCCCGACGCCGGATCGGCAGCTGCCGCTTGCTCGGCACCTTGGGGTGCCGCTCCCCCGCCGCACGCGCTGAGCAGGAGGGCCGCTGCTATTGCGGTCGCGGCTAGGGCTGTGCGTTTTGCGGCTTTGTTCTGGAGCGGAGAGGCAGGTCGGTTCAAGTCCACAAGTGGCTCCTTTGGTGGCTGTGGGCGGTGGCGTTCAGTGCGCGTTTTGGCTGTCCCGCGTCCTGATGGTGGCTTCTTTGCCGGTGGTTCTGTTGTTTCGTGGAATCGATTCTAAATGTGTTCAAAAGAATCGGCCTTACGGCCGTGGAATCGATTCCAAAGTAGTGTGACAGGGACCACTGAAGGCTGTCAACCCTCTTTATTTCGTGGAGTCTCGGATGACGAGTTCGTGCGGGAGGAAAGTTCTCCCCTTGCGATGTGAACCCTCGACTGTCATTCGTTCGAGGAGTTCAGCGAAGGCTACACGGCCCATTTGATAGGCCGGCTGGCGGACCGTGGTTAGCTCCGGGACGCACATTTCTGCCTGGGCAGAGTCATCGAAACCTGCCACGGCGATGTCTTGTGGAACGCGGACTCCGGCATCCGTGAGTTCCCGAACGCACCCGGCAGCGACTACGTCGGTGCCGCAGAAGACGGCGTCCGGGAGGTCTTTGGATTCCAGGAGCTTCTTTGTGAGGTTGCGACCGGCGTGGAACCCGAAGTTGCCCTCTCCGAGCAGAATCTGGTCCGATGCCAAGCCCGACTCAGTGAGCGCCTGACGGAAGCCTTCCTCGCGCAGCCGGCCCGAGCGGGCGCCCCTATGCGCGAGCATAGCCAGCCTCTTGGCACCCGTGTCGATCAGATGTTTCGTGATGTCGTAGGCGGCCCGACGGTCATCGATGGACACTCCGAAGGCTGCCTCGGCGTCGACGATTTCACAGACCTGAACGACGCTCATTTGCGCGGCAACGGTGTTTACGTCGTCGTCCGGCATCGTTGGGGAAAAGATGACCAGCCCGTCCACGGAGCCATTCCGCAGCATGTCCACGAGCTGCTGTTCGCGGTCGAGGTCTCCGTCGGTAGCTGCGATGAGGCTGACGTAGCCGGAGTCTGCGGCTGCATCGCCGACACCACGGAAGACTTCGCTGATCACGAGGGAATCCAGATTCTTGGCCAAGGCGAGGACGCGCATTGTGCGGTCTCTTCGAAGGTCTCTTGCTGAAGCGAGAGGACGATAGCTGAGCTGGCGGATGGCGGTGTTGACCTTCTCCTTGGCCGCCTCACTGACAGCCAAGCTTCCGTTCAAGACGCGCGACACCGTTCCTACGGACACACCTGCCGTTTTGGCGACGTCCTGAACTGTCGGCCGAGCCATTCATTGTCCTTCCGCGAGCAGTGACAGTGATCCTTGCCGCCATGCCCCTGCGGTGCCCACTCTAGCGAGATTCTTATGGCAAAGGCTCTTGGCAGGTGGCCATACACTTCATGGCTGTCGACATGATCAATCATTTGGCCCTTTGAACCGACCTATTGGGTGGTGCCTGAAGTGCCCAGACCACAGTCTCCCATCAGCGCGATGCAGCTCACGCTTCTGTTAGATGACGACGCGTGGAACACCTAGTCACTCTTTCTGGACACTCATTTTCGCCCAAATCACCACCTAATTTCCCCAAATCCACACCTAGATTCGGCTTTTCGGCACTAGGGGGTGAAATTCTCGGGCTAGGTTCGCCGTGTACTAGCGCAGTCCAGGGTTACCACAGAACAAAGAGCGCGCGTCGTTCTTTCCTTTCTGCGCCCAGCCCTGCGCAGATAGCGCAGAACCGTCGGACAAACTGTCCGAGGAAAATCTATTTGGGGATCGCATGCATATTTTTAGAAGTTCTAGGAAAAGCATATTTCGCATAACCACAATGATCGTGGCCGTCCTGGCAATACTCTCAGCATCGGTGGGCCCTGCAAACGCTGCCGCTTCGCGCACTGTCTCACTCGACGGGACGGGTGTTACGTTGTTGGAACCGACTCAGGCCCAGCGGAAGGAGGCGCTGATCCGTCTGGAGCAAGCGCGTCTGCAGGACCCAACGGGCTTCCGCCAGCGCGTAAAACTGATCCAGAGTTCGAAAGCGCTAAAGAAGTACTTGTCGGCAGACCGTCGTTTCGACGCTCGTCAGCAACAAGAGTTCTTGGCAGCTTCAATGCCCACGGACGCTCTCAAGTCGCTCGTATCGCTGACAGATTCCGGGTATCTGACTCTTGAACTGACGGATGGCCCGAACAACACGAAGGTCGCCAAGCTCGTCAAAGCTAAGCCTGTGATGGTTGGTGGCGGCAAAGGGTCCACGGCAATGATGCCCATGTTTCCTCAGTGCCCGTCCGCTTGGGCAGCTCTCTGGGCTTGGTGGGGAACGAACATGGCGTTCTGTGGCGCTATGGGATTCTTCGGGCCCATGGCCATGATCGGCTGCTCAGCAGTAATGACCGCAGCAGGAAGCCTCATCGACTTCAACAGAGGCTGCTGATGAACGCCACGACTGACAGCCTTGAACGGAACTACTGGCTGGGCTTGTCCGGGATGTACGGACTGACCTTGAGCGTCGTAGCCATGGCGGCCTGGCCATGGCCACTGATCATGGTGGCCTCATTTCTTCTGTTCGCCGTCATGCAAGCAGTCCGCTACCGGCAGCTCGGTCGCCAAATTCAAGGCAAGCTCGCAACGGCAAACCCAGGGGGCGCCGCCTTGGCTGGCACTTTTGGGCTAGGCGCCATCCTCCTGCAGGGCACTCCGATGGCACTGTGGGCGGGCCCTGTCCTGGGGCTTGGAACATTTGTGGGAATGTACCTGTATCTGCGCAAGTTCGGGCGCTTCCATGGGGAATCGCCCACGGCCGCTACCTGATCAGTTACAGCGATAACCTGCGAGGCCGCGCAGTCTGGTGCGATTACGCCGAACTGCGCGGCCCTGCCACGGCCGCCTCGGTTCTGCCCCGCACGCGCTACTGCGGGTCGGGTTGCAGCGTCGCCGCCCGTAGGAAGACTAAACTGACCACGAAAGAGTCCAAATTCTTGGCGAGCGTTAGAACGCGCATCTTTCGATGATGGCCAAAGTCCCGGCCTGAGGCAAGCGGCCCGAAACCGGGTTGGCGGATGGCGGCGCTGAGCTTTTCCTTGCTCGCTTTGCTGGCCGCCAGACTTCTGCTCAAAGTCGCGGGACACCGACTCTACAGACACTCCCGCCGATTTGACGTCGTCCTGACCTATCGGCCGAGCCAGCCGTTGTCCTTCAGAGGCCAATGAGGCGGGCCCTTGCAGCCACGACACTGCCCCGTTAGTGGCGCTTCTCAGCAAAGCCGCAGGTGAAATGGCATAGCCCCTCAGGAAAAGGGCGGAACATCTAGGGGGGCCTCGACACATAGCAAGGAATTTCCCGATCAAGCACGTAACAGAGCAACAGAGACCATACACTGTCTGGAAACACTTGGGGGGTGAGGGAACTGCGGAATCATTTGTTGGCCGAGACGATTGACGACCTCATGCAGGAGGCCTACGAACTCGTACTGAACGATGGCCTGGAAATAAGACCCTCTAAGGGGCCGGCCAAAGAACTATTTGGTGTACTACTCGAGCTTGAGAATCCGCGGGCCAGGGTAAGCCGAAGCCAACGCCGCGAAAAAATCTTCAGTGCCCTAGGAGAATTGCTCTGGTACCTGTCGGGATCCGACGACTCCACCCAGATTAGCCACTACGTTCGGTACTACGAAGACCCAGGTCTTTCCATTGACGGCCACGTTACAGGGGCTTATGGCCCTAGGCTCATGAGTTTCGATGGTGTGAACCAAATCGATCGAGTTATTCAAACACTACGCCAGAAGCCTGATTCGCGGAATGCTCTGATTCAACTCTTCGACCATGAGGACACCGACAACGCGCCGTGTACTTTGGCAATACAGTTTGTGGTACGTGAGGGTCACCTCACCGTAATGACAAGCATGCGGTCCAACGATCTTTATCTGGGCCTTCCTCACGATATTTTCGCTTTCACTATGATCCAGGAAATAGTTGCCCGCTCCTTGAGCGTCAAAGTTGGAAGATATTTCCACTCAGTAGGCAGCCTTCATCTATACGAGAAGCACTACCGTGCTGCTCGTGAGTATCAGGATGAAGGTTGGCACCTGAATGTTGACATGCCCTCAATGCCCGCTGGAGACCCCTGGCCAGCGATACGGCACCTTATTCGAACCGAGGAAGAGATTCGCACAGCATCCCATGTTGAGATTGATAGCATCGATCTCCCACCCGAACCCTATTGGCGTGATCTATCCCTGCTCTTGTATGCGCATAAACTCATCCTTGAGAAACGCCTTGGCGATTTGGTACCTATCAAGGAAGCCCTCGACAGTCCCTACTTCCGCACAATCATCCAAGATCGAATAGACATGCGCACCAACGGAATGAGTCACAATGTCAACTAGCGGCAAGGCTGAGCGCCCATATTACCAACCACGGTTTGATAAGATCAGTGAACGCATACGACTATTCGAAAAAAATATTGCACAACTACCAGGTATCGAGGATGATCAGGAGCGCGAGGTACTTGTCAATCAACTGATAGATAGCGAACGGAGAAATGAGCATTTTGACCGCTTGCTTAACCGAAAATTCTCGCAATCAGTCACAGATCCTCATGACGAACTTTTCGATCCACTCAAAGCAGCCATATATCATTGGGGACAGGGCAATGAGGATGAAGCTTGCTGGCTCGTCTTCCAATTTGTACACTTTGGCAAGCATCCGATCGCAGGATGGCGCTTCGTAAGAGAAGTCTATGGCCGCCTAGGCGGTAACCCACTTTGGTCTTGGGATGAGATCACGGGCGCGACGCCCGAGTTTAGAATTTGGCTTGGCGAAAATCAGAAGGAGCTTCTGCGCAAGGACCAAAGGCGCGGTTTTGGAAACCATAGAAAATATTCGAGTCTCAGTCATGAGAGTGCACGTGGTACTGCATCCGTCTTTGAGAGCTATGTAGAATGGATAATGACTCACGGAAGTCACCGCGCACTTATAGAAAACCATTCAGTTGGCCACTCGCCAACGGAAACCTTCGAATCTTTGTATCGGGCCATGTCGGTGGTCATGGACTTTGGCCGGATTGCGAAGTTTGATTACCTCATGACGATGTCTAGGCTGAGATTCTTCGATCTTCGACCAGGTCATTCATACCTCAAGGGTGCCACAGGACCCCTGCGTGGAGCGCGCCTACTCACAGGCGGCCCGGGAGCATCAACTCGGGCCCAGGAATTGGAAGATCTCCTTGCACAATTCTCGTCCGTGGTAGGCGTTACTCCAGATGTAGTCGAAGACGCCGTGTGTAACTGGCAGAAGAGTCCTGCAAAGTTCAGGAAATTCGTATTATAAGTGGTTTATCTCTTCAACAGGAGGCAAGAACCATCGCGAACATACCGCCGTTTGAGATTGTTAAATTCGGAGTAATGCAGGACGCCACTACTCTGAAGCTGACCAAGAACCACACCAGGGCTGGTTCCAAGGCGTGACGCTAAACGCACTATGTCGCGCCTCGACGGCCTGTCGCCAAGTTCGGCATCAGAGCGCTCAGCGAAGGGCCAAAGTACGTTCGCAGCAAAAGAATTAGCTTCCCTCTCCATTTCGTCTTGTTCAAAGTCCCCTGGATCACCATCTATATGCAGCGGTGCTTCATTATGCAGCAAAAGATGGCCAATTTCGTGGAATAGTGAAAACCAAAACTGATCATCGGACAGAAATCTTCCGCTGAGTTGGATTAGAGCCGAACCGTCTTGCAGGACACGGCTGGCACCACTAGCCGCGCATCCTTCAGGTGTGGGTACAACGATGCAGGAAACACCACTGCGATGAAGTATTGCTTGGATTGCCGGCAAAAAAATCTCAGGATCGGGGCATCGAGTCAATTCTCGCAGATCAGGAATTGAGTTCGATAGGCTGACCCTATCCAAAGGGCCACCGTTGAATCCGACGTTTGCGAGCTCTCCCGCCCGAAGCCATGTCGATACAGAAGGGACCTGGTTCTGGAAGCTCGTAGAAGTTCTGAACTTAACTGTTTGGAGTTGATCAGAGTACGATTGGCGCCAAGCATCCAGTGTATCAGTACCAAAAAACTTCAGGCATGCTTCTATACGTTCCTGCCAATCTCGGGGAACTTCCAGCCAGGATAGGCGATTCATTGACTTTAGCGGCAGCGTCTCCACCCACCGGTCTGCTTCGACCAGTGCTTCCTGCTCTCTGAATCTCTGTTCGCGCCTGATCCAAAACGTTGTGCTCCCACCAAGACAGTTGGATAGAGACTCTGCCAGAGGCTGATCGATGTGTACTGTCCCCTGGAGTAGTCCTTCAAGCTCGCCCTCTTTGAGCCCGCATGAGGATTCGACCTGCGCCGGGCTTACTCCCTGACTATCAATGATATTCCGGATTGTGTCACCCGGAGCACTTGCCCACCGGGGGATAAATGTTTGCTCGGTTGCCATCATTTAATCTCCTGAATAGCAGTTAGCTGCAGTCGACTCACTTTTTCCCATGGAGAATCCGCTGAACCTGGATCGGGCATCTCGACATGATCCGCTCGCGCAATCAAGTAGTGCTGCTGGAGAACGTGAATTGGTATTCGGCTCAGAACGGAGCTGCTTAAATCGAGTCCTAAAGGAATATCCGTAAGGTACTCAGCGGCATCCAGGTCAGACAGCCTGGCTTGCAGCGAAGTCGCCAACTCAACTCCCAGTTGCCCGACGGCGAACTGCGAATCTGTACATGTCCGTCGGAGTCCTTGGGTCTTGAAGGTGAGTCTCAATCCGCGACTTTCTCTGATTCCATCAAACTCCTGCGCCACAACATACGTCAACGCATGAATCATATCGAAAACGGTAGCGTAGCGGCGGAGGCTCGCCTTGCCTTGCGGCCCAAGACTGGGCTCGAGGATGCCTAAGGCGCGCACTCCTACGCTACGCGACTTGAGCCCGTCGACCGATTGCGCTCTATCGAGCAGTCCCTTCCCTGATGAGGTCTGCGGCCGTGCGCAAGTTGGAAGCCAGTGATTCGGAATCTCCGTAAGGCGACCCGACTGTCCTCATCCGGACCGGAGTACTGCCTAGCGACCTTGGTATCCCAAACCCCCAACTCCCCCTTGACTCCCACCCCCACCTTGCCTAAACTTTTCATAAAGCAGAATCTAAATTCCACAAAGCGGAAACTGAAGCCAAGCACCAAGGCAGCAGCCAAGCAACGGAAGATAGATCAAAGCCCCTCCTCGGAAGGACCTACGATGACGTACACAGTGAACTGCTCCATCCTCCTGACGGAGCTGCCCTTGCTCGAGCGCCCCGCCGCCGCGAAGGCAGCCGGTTTTGACGCCGTCGAGTTCTGGTGGCCCTTCGAAACCTCCGTCCCCACCGACGCGCAAGTAACCGAGTTTGAAACTGCCATCAAGGACGCCGGCGTTCAGCTCACGGGCCTGAACTTTAACGCCGGCAACATGCCCGGCGGCGACCGTGGCCTGGTTTCCTGGAAGGGACGTTGCTCCGAGTTCAAGGACAACATCGACGTCGTAGCAGGCATCGGTGAGCGCCTCGGTTGCAAGGCCTTCAACGCCCTCTACGGCAACCGCCAGGACGAGTTCACCCCTGAAGAGCAGGACGAACTCGCGGCCAAGAACCTCGCCGCAGCAGCTGAAGGCGTCGCCCGCATCGGCGGCACCGTCCTCCTCGAGCCGGTCAGCGGCGCACCCAAGTACCCGCTCCTCACCGCCGAAGACGCACTCAAGGTCATTGCCCGCGTCAAGGCAGAATCCGGCGCACAGAACATCAAGCTCCTCGCCGACTTCTACCACCTGGCAGTCAACGGCGACGACGTCGAATCCGTCATCGAGAACCACGCCAAGGACTTCGGCCACATCCAGATCGCCGACAACCCCGGCCGTGGCGCTCCCGGAACCGGCACGCTCCCCCTCGGCGAATGGATCGCCCGCAGCCGCGAACTCGGCTACGACGGCTACATCGGCCTCGAGTACAAGGAACCGCAGGAATCGGCCTTCAGCTGGGCCATCCGTCAGCGCGCCAACGCCAACTAGGCCACGTAGACCCAACTAGGTAACAGCAAACGCTCCACTGAGCACTCAATACGACACTTACTGTCACCTAGTTGGGTAACACACCCGGGTTAAAACACACACAGACTTCCCCAGAAAGAGAACCACAATGAGCAACGTTGCAGTCATCGGACTCGGAATCATGGGCCTCCCCATGGCCATCAACCTCGTCAAGGCCGGCCACACGGTCACCGGCTTCAACCGCAGCCAGGACAAGATCGACAAGCTCGTCTCCGAAGGCGGCCAGGGTGCCACCAGCATCGCGGACGCAGTCAAGGACGCCGACGTCGTCATCACCATGGTCCCGGACTCCCCCGATGTTGAGGGTGTTGTCAGCGGCAAGGACGGCGTCTTCGCCAACGCGAAGAAGGGCACCCTCTGGATCGACGCATCCAGTATCCGCCCGGACGTCGCCAAGCGCCTCTCCGAAGACGCAGTCGCAGCAGGCATCCGCCCGCTCGACGCTCCCGTATCCGGTGGCGAACAGGGCGCCATCGACGCCGTTCTGTCCATCATGGTCGGCGGCGAAGCTGCCGACTTCGAGGCAGCACAGGATGTCCTCAACGCAGTGGGCAAGACCATCGTCCACGTCGGCCCGTCCGGTTCCGGCCAGACCGTCAAGGCAGCCAACCAGCTGATCGTAGCCGTCAACATCCAGGTTCTCGGCGAGGCCATCGCCTTCCTCGAGGCCTACGGCGTAGACACCGACGCAGCACTGAAGGTCCTGGGCGGCGGCTTGGCCGGCTCCAAGGTCCTCGACCAGAAGGGTCAGAAGATGCTCGACCGCAACTTCGACCCCGGCTTCCGCCTGGCCCTCCACCACAAGGACCTCGGCATCGTCACCTCCGCAGCCCGCGAAGCCAACGTCGCTGTCCCGCTCGGCGCACTCGTCGCCCAGCTCGTCGCCGCAACCGTCAACCAGGGCGACGGCGGCCTCGACCACTCGGGCCTCTTCAAGCAGGTCCTCCAGCTCAGCGGCCGGAAGTAAGCACCCCGGCAAAAGCCGGACCGAAACGAAAAGCAGGGAACCCGCCGTCGTACTTAAACGACGGCGGCTCCCTCACCACACCCAAAAACACCACAGACTTCGCCCGAAAGGGCAAAAAACAAGGAGTACACCATGGCAAAGATGCGCACCGTTGATGCGGCCGTAGCCATCCTGGAAAAGGAAGGCGCAACCGAAGCTTTCGGTCTGCCCGGCGCAGCGATCAACCCCTTCTACTCAGCAATGCGTGCCCACGGCGGCATCCGCCACACGCTGGCCCGCCACGTTGAAGGCGCCAGCCACATGGCTGACGGCTACAGCCGCGCAGCTGATGGCAACATCGGCATCTGCATCGGCACGTCGGGCCCCGCGGGCACGGACATGATCACCGGACTGTACGCAGCCCAGGCTGATTCCATCCCCATGCTCTGCATCACCGGCCAGGCACCCGTTGCCAAGCTGCACAAGGAAGACTTCCAGGCTGTGGACATCGAGTCCATCGCCAAGCCGTTGACCAAGTTCGCCATGACCATCCTGGAGCCGGGCCAGGTTCCGGGCGCCTTCCAGAAGGCGTTCCAGCTGATGCGCTCGGGTCGTCCGGGCCCGGTCCTGCTGGATCTGCCCATCGACGTTCAGATGGCCGAGATCGAGTTCGACATCGACGCCTACGAGCCCCTGCCCATCGAGAAGCCCAAGGCTTCCCGCAAGCAGCTCGAAAAGGCCTTGGACCTGCTGACCGCAGCCAAGCACCCTCTGATCGTTGCCGGTGGCGGCGTCATCAACGCCGGCGCTTCGGCCCAGCTGGTTGAGCTGGCCGAGATCCTGAACGTTCCGGTCATCCCCACCCTGATGGGCTGGGGCGCCATCCCGGACGACCACCAGTTGATGGCCGGAATGGTTGGCCTGCAGACCTCGCACCGCTACGGCAACGAGACGTTCCTGCAGAGCGACTTCGTGATCGGTATCGGCAACCGTTGGGCCAATCGTCACACCGGCGGCCTGGACACCTACACGGCTGGCCGTAAGTTCGTGCACATCGACATCGAGCCGACGCAGATCGGTCGCGTTTTCTCGCCGGACTTGGGCATCGCGTCCGACGCCGGTGCGGCGCTGGACGGTCTGTTGGAGCTGGCCCGCGAACGCCAGGCAGCCAAGACCCTGCCGGACTACTCGGGTTGGGTTGCCGAGTGCCAGGAGCGCAAGGGCTCCCTGCACCGCAAGACCAACTTCGACAACGTGCCCATCAAGCCGCAGCGCGTGTACCAGGAGATGAACAAGGCCTTCGGCCGCGACACCACCTACGTGTCCACCATTGGACTGTCGCAGATCGCCGGCGCGCAGATGCTGCACGTGTTCGGTGCCCGCAAGTGGATCAACGCAGGCCAGGCCGGCCCGCTGGGTTGGACCGCTCCGGCAGCACTCGGTGTAGTCAGGGGCACCCCGGACGCCACCGTTGTGGCCCTGTCCGGTGACTACGACTTCCAGTTCATGATCGAGGAACTGGCCGTGGGCGCACAGTTCAACCTGCCGTACATCCACGTTGTGGTGAACAACAGCTACCTGGGCCTGATCCGTCAGAGCCAGCGCGGCTTCAACATGGAGCAGAACGTTTCCCTGGCCTTCGAGAACATCAACAGCCCGGAAACCAACGGCTACGGCGTTGACCACATCAAGGTTGCCGAGGGCTTGGGCGTCAAGGCCATCCGCGTTGAGGACCCCAACGACCTGCCTGCCGCCTTCGACAAGGCCAAGGCACTGATGGGCGAGTTCAAGGTTCCCGTGGTTGTTGAAGTGATCCTGGAAAAGATCACCAACATCTCCATGGGCGTTGAGATCAACGGCGTGAACGAGTTCGAAGAGCTGGCAGAAACCGCGGCGGACGCACCCACCGCGATCCTGACCAAAGCGTAAGTAACAGTAAAAGAAGGGAGGCACCGGAATGCGTGTTGTCATCGCCCCGGACAAATTCAAGGGCTCGCTGTCCGCGCCCGACGTCGCCAAGCACCTGGCAACAGGCCTGCAGGCGGGGTTCGGCCAAGGCATTGAAGCAACACGCATTCCGGTGGCCGACGGCGGCGAAGGAACCATCGACGCCGCCATCGGCTCCGGCTTCACCCGCCGGACCACCACCGTCACCGGCCCGCTCGGCGAGCCAGTGAAGGCCGACTTCGCAGTGCGGGACCAGGAAGCTGTCATCGAAATGGCGGCAGCTTCCGGTCTCGCCCTCCTCCCGGACGGCCCCACGTCCCAGACGGCCAAGCAAGCAACCAGCATCGGCACGGGCGAACTGATCCGCGCCGCGCTGGACCTCGGCTGCCGCAAGATCATCCTGGGTGTTGGCGGCAGCGCCAACACTGATGCCGGCGCAGGAGTCCTCCAGGGCCTCGGGGCCGTCTTCCTGGACAAGAACGGCAACGAGCTCCCCGGCGGCGGTGCGGCACTCGCCGAAATCGACAGCATCGACTTCTCCAACTTCGACGTCCGCGTTGAGGCCACGGAGTTCGTATTGGCGTCCGACGTCGACAATCCCCTTTTGGGGGCCAGCGGAGCCCCAGCCATCTTCGGTCCCCAGAAAGGCGCGACGCCGGACGACGTCACCGAACTGGACGCCGCAGCAAGCCACTTCGTCAACGTCCTCGCGGCAACCACCGGGCAGCATGCCAAGTTCGCGGCCAAGGCAGAAGGCGCTGGAGCAGCAGGCGGCGTTGGCTACATTGCCATCGCGGCACTGAAGGCTGAGCGGCGGCCGGGTATCGACGTCGTGCTTGAATTCACTGAACTCGAGCGCAGGCTCAAAGGCGCCGACCTGGTGATCACTGGAGAAGGCAGCCTGGACGAGCAAAGTCTGCTCGGCAAGACCCCCATGGGCGTCTCACGGGCGGCACAAAGGAACGGGGTTCCCGTGATCGCAGTCTGCGGCCGGAGTACCCTGAGCCGGGAACAACTCACGGATGCCGGCTTCCATACGGTCCATGCACTGACCGATCTGGAAAAAGATGTCCAAAAATGTATCGCTGAAGCAGGTCCGTTGCTTGAACAATTAGGTAAGCACATAGGCGTGTACCTGGCGGAACGGACCGAAAACAAGGAGTACCTCAATGTCTGAAGCAATCGGCGCCTATGACCTCGTTATCCGGGGCCAGCGCATCCTGACCACCGCCGGCCTCGCAGCCCGCGAAGTTGGCATCCGCGACGGCGTCATCGTCGCCATCGAACCCCTGGGCAACGGCCTGACGGGCAACGAGGTCATCGAACTCGCAGACGACGAAACCCTCATCCCCGGCCTGGTGGACACCCACGTCCACGTCAACGAACCCGGCCGCACAGAATGGGAAGGCTTCGCCTCCGCCACCCGCGCCGCAGCAGCCGGTGGCGTGACCACCATCATCGACATGCCACTGAACAGCATCCCGCCCACCACCACCGTGGACGGCCTGGAGCAGAAGCGCGTGGTCGCCAAGGACCAGGCATTCGTGGACGTCGGATTCTGGGGAGGTGCCATCCCGGGCAACAAGGGCGACCTCCGCCCGCTGCACGACGAAGGCGTTTTCGGCTTCAAGTGCTTCCTCCTGCACTCCGGCGTGGACGAGTTCCCGCACCTGGACGCGGACGAGATGGAAGAGGACATGAAGGAACTCAAGTCCTTCGACTCCCTCATGATCGTCCACGCCGAGGACTCCCACGCGATCGACCGCGCACCTCACCCCGGCGGCGACCACTACGAGACCTTCCTGGCATCCCGCCCCCGCGGCGCCGAGAACAAGGCAATCGCCGAGGTCATCGAACGCGCCCGCTGGACCGGCGCCCGCGCCCACATCCTGCACCTCTCCTCCTCCGACGCGCTTCCCATGATCGCTTCGGCAAAGCGCGACGGCGTCAACCTCACCGTTGAGACCTGCCCGCACTACCTGACGCTCATGGCCGAAGAAATCCCCGACGGCGCCACGGCCTACAAGTGCTGCCCGCCGATCCGTGAGGCCTCCAACCGCGAGCTCCTCTGGAAGGGCCTGCAGGACGGCACCATCGACTGCATCGTCTCGGACCATTCCCCCTCCACACTGGACCTCAAGGACCTGGAAAACGGCGACTTCGCAGTGGCATGGGGCGGCGTTTCCTCGCTTCAGCTGGGCCTGTCCCTGATCTGGACCGAAGCCCGCCACCGTGGCATCCCGCTGGAACAGGTCGTCTCCTGGATGGCCGAGAAGCCCGCCGCCCTGGCCCGCCTGCACAACAAGGGCCAGCTCGCCCTGGGCTACGACGCCGACTTCTCCATCTTCGCCCCGGACGAGGCCTTCGTTGTGGACGTCACCAAGCTCAAGCACAAGAACCCGATCACGCCGTACGACGGCCGTCCCTTGGCCGGCGTCGTCCGCAAGACCTACCTGCGCGGCACACCGATCGACGGCCAGAACCCCGGCGGCAAGCTGCTCCGCCGCGGCAACGTTTAGGTCTACCGCCATGGCAGTCAATGCCTACGGGCCGCCGCCGTCGCGGGGAACTGCCGCGCGCCGGAACGGCATGACCGCACACGGCCTGGCGCTCTGGGTCAACCCGGCCGAGGGCGACGAGATCGATCCTGAAGTCTGGGAGCGGGCAGCACGTCTTGTGCTGGCCCGCGCCATGAAACTTGCCCCGGAGGCGGAAGTCCGCATCTGGCCCGCCACCGGGGCACAGCACTCCGGCGTCGGCGACACTTCCTGGGGCGGCACTCCGCAGGAAGCCGCCGACGCCGGTACCAACGGTTCTCTCTCGCTCGCCGATGCCCTCGCGGAGGCGCGTTCGGTGACCCGTTCGGATGCCGCTTCCGACGGCGGCGACCGCACCGAAGCGGGCGGCGGCACCGCCGTCGAGCCCGTAACGTTGGCGAGCCGCCGCAGCCAACTTGCGGTGGACCTCGCCGCTGAAGTAGTGCTGCTGGACGGCGAGCCCGTGGCCTTTACTGGCATGGAATACAAGCTGCTCCGCTACCTCGTGGTGAACTGCTCACGGGCCATCAGTCGTGAAGAATTGCAACGCTTCCTGGAGTCATTTGACCTCCCCGGCGCGGCATTTCGGTCGATCGACGTTTATGTTGGAAGGGTGCGGCGGAAGCTAGGCTCCGCCCGACACACCGTCGCCACCGTCCGTGGTGGCGGCTACCAGTTCGTGCCAGGCCCTTATGCCACAGTGCGCGGACCCGCGGAATACAGCATCTGATTTCGCTGTTCTACTTCATTGACTTCGTTCTTTGAATGATCGCTGTTGTTTGAAATGACCGCCGGTGCACACCGGTTGAATGTAAAGGATCGCCATGACCCAGAAACTCCTCGTCGGAACGCAAGCACCTGATTTCGCGCTTCTCGACGCCGACGGCACCAAGGTCTCGCTGTCCGACTACCGCGGACGCAACGTCATTGTGTACTTCTACCCGAAGGCAGCCACCCCCGGCTGCACCACCGAGGCTTGCGACTTCCGAGACAACCTCGCCAGCCTGCAGGGCAAGGGCTACGACGTCATCGGGATCTCCCCGGACGGCCCAGAGGACCTCGCGAAGTTCACCGGTGAATTCGCCCTGACCTTCCCGCTGCTCTCCGACGAAGACCACAAAGTGGCCCTCGCTTACGGCGCTTGGGGCGAGAAGCTGGTTGACGGCGAAATCGTCGAAGGCCTGGTCCGCTCCACCGTTGTCCTCGACGGCGAAGGCACCGTGAAGCTCACCCAGTACCAGGTCAGCGCCCAGGGCCACGTCCAGGCGCTCAAGGAAGAGCTGGGCGTCTAACCCTCTCTCACCTCCCGCGTGCTTGAGGGCAACCCTCTCTCACCTCCCGCGTGTTTGAGGGCAACCCTCTCTCATATAACTGAACAAAAGATGTAACGCCCGCCCACTTTTGTGAGCGGGCGTTTCATGTGTCGTGACTAAACGTGACAAATACCCAGCAGCATTAGTTAATGGAGCCATGGTCTCTTCCCCACCCGTGCGCCACGCTGTAGTCGTCGAAGATGATGCCGACATCCGCGGACTCCTCGTCCTGGTCCTCGAGCAGCTCGACTTTGTGGTGACCGAAGCACCTGACGGTCTGTCCGGCGTCGAGGCTGTCCGCAATACCAACGCGGAACTTGTGACCCTCGATGTGAATCTCCCGGACATTGACGGCATGGAAGTCTGCCGCCGGCTCCGCGAATTCTCGGACGCCTACATCCTCATGCTCACGGCACGCGCAGACGAGATTGACAGGCTCAACGGCCTGGACATCGGCGCCGACGACTACATCAACAAGCCCTTCAGTCCCAAGGAACTTCAAGCCCGTATCCGCGCGCTGTTCCGCCGGGCCCGCACGCCCGCCGCGCCGGCCGAGGACAGCGGCCAAACGGACGAACTCGAGCGCGCAGCAGTGGTGCAGAAGAGCCTCCTCCCCCGCGAAACAGTCCGCCTCGAAGGATACGACGTCGCAGGCGCCTTCCGCCCCACCCGCAGCGTAGGTGGGGACTTCTACGACTGGTACCAGACCCGCGACGGCATGCACCTGACGTTCGCGGACGCCATGGGCAAGGGCATGGGCGCGGCCTTGATCGCAGCCACCGTCCGTGCGGTGATGCGTTCAGTGGCCGACACTCCGGCCATCGACGCCGCTTTCGCCTCAGCCAGCGCCACCATCGCCTCGGACCTGGACCAGTCCGGCTCCTTCGCCACGATGTTCCACGCGCGGCTGGACGCTCCCTCCGGAAGGTTCAGCTACATCGACGCTGGCCACGGACTTGCCCTGCACATCCCGGCGGAGGGGGCAGCGCAGAGGCTTGTATCCGCCGGGCCCCCGGTGGGCATCCTCGACGGTCAGCACTGGCCCGCCGCTGAGCTCCTGCTGGAACCAGGCGACACGCTGGTAATCGTCAGCGACGGCGTACTGGACGCCCACGCTTCCCTCGAAGACTTCATCCGGAACGTCGAGAAGGCAGCGCGGAGCGAGGAAACGTCGGACGATGTGTGCGCGGCCTTGCTGGGGTTGGCCCCGGTCGAAACAGCCGAAGACGACGTGACCGCCGTCGTCGTTCGTAGAAAACCTGACGTCCAGCACTAAAGACCACAAAAAAGGGGGGGATTGTGACACGTTTCTGGACCCGGCTGTTGGTTGTTCTGACAGTCATCTTGGGCGTCAACTATGTGGCCTGGCGTTGGATGGCGTCGCTGAACTGGGACGCATGGTGGATCGCCGTTCCGTTGGTGATCGCTGAGACGTACAGCCTCATCGACGTGATGCTCTTCGGACTGACGGTGTGGAACCTGAAGATCCGCAAGCCCCCACCCCCTGCCCCGGCCGACGCCACCGTGGACGTTTTCATCACCACCTACAACGAGCCGCTGGACCTGGTGATGACCACGGCACTGGCCGCCAAGGACATCCGCTGGCCGCACAGCACCTGGATACTCGACGACGGCGATCGCCCCGAGATGCGCCAACTCGCCGAATCGAACGGGATTGGCTATGTGACGCGAGGCGCGGACTGGACACCGGACATGCCGCGGCACGCCAAAGCCGGCAACCTGAACAACGCACTGATGGTCACCTCGGGCGAATACCTGCTGATTCTCGACGCCGACCAGATCCCCGAGCCTGACATCCTGGACAAGACGCTGGGCTACTTCAACGATGACCGCGTGGCGTTGGTCCAGACCCCCCAATACTTCATCAACGTCCCCGCCGACGATCCCCTGGGCAGCCAGGCGCCGCTGTTCTACGGTCCCATCCAGCAGGGCAAGGACGGCTGGAACGCGGCGTTCTTCTGCGGCTCAAACGCGATCCTCCGCCGTGAAGCCCTCATGCAGCTCGGCCTGGTGGGCTACGTCAAAGCCACGGAGAAGAGTGTCCGTCGCGCCCTTGCTGCCTCCCGTTCGGCCATCAAAAAGGCACGGCGCTCCGAAGAGGCCCGCAACCCCTTGGTGGAGCAGATGCTCAACGAGGTGGAGGCAGCAACCAATACAGCCCAGCAGGAACTCGAAGCTCGCGTGTCCCTCAGCGAGATCACGTACCGGGTGCGGCGCAAAGTGGACGAGGCCGTGCGCACCCTCGTGGCTGCCGACTTCTCCGCGCTGCAGGCCGACCTTGAAGAGATCGCCGCGATGGAACTCGCCCACGTCGGCGAGTCCGGTGTGACCACTGTGGCGAGTGACGCCGTCGACCGTATGTCCGGCCGCGACTGGTCACCGTTGGGTGCGCTCGAGTCGGTCCACGCTGTCCTGGACGCCATCTCCGTGGAACGCACCGACGAAGCGCAGCCGATCATGCCACTGGCCACCATCTCAGTCACCGAGGACATGGCCACGGCAATGCGCATCCACTCGCTGGGCTGGAAGAGCGTCTACCACCACGAAATCCTCGCCAACGGATTGGCGCCCGAGGATCTCAAGACCATGCTCACTCAACGGCTCCGCTGGGCACAGGGCACCATGCAGGTCCTCCTTCGCGAGAACCCGTTGGTCCAGCCCAGGCTCTCGTGGGGCCAGCGGCTTATGTACTTCTCCACCATGTGGAGCTACCTCAGCGGCTTCGCGGCCGTGGTGTACTTCGCGGCGCCCATCATCTACCTGACGCTCGGCATCCTCCCGGTGAGCAGCCTCAGCTTCGACTTCTTCATCCGGTTCATCCCGTTCATGGTGGTCAACCAGCTGCTGTTTGTGGTGGCCGGGCACGGCATCCCCACCTGGCGCGGACAGCAGTACAGCCTTGCGTTGTTCCCCACCTGGATCAAGGCATGTACGACGGCGGCCCGGAACGTTTGGTTCGGTCGCCCCCTTGGGTTTGCCGTCACCCCCAAGGCGCGCCAGAGCGGCGGCCCGAGCTGGAGCCTGATCCGTCCGCAGATCATCGTGGCGGTGTTGTTGGCTATTGCGCTGGTGGTCGGGATCGCCCGCCTTTTGACTGGTCTTTCGGAGCCCCTCGGCACGCTGGTGAATGTCGCCTGGGTGGCATTCGACCTGGTGGTCCTGAGCGTGCTGGTCAAGGCAGTTTTGTACAAGGGTTTTGTCCCTGAAGATGTTGGGCCGGAGAGCCCCGAGGAAAGGAATGCAGATGCAGTTCAGCTATGAGGTCAAGGACTCCTACGCGGAAGTGAAGAGCGTGGGTCGCTTGAACATGGTGGCGGCACCCAAGCTCCGCGAAGTAGTGAACGAGGTTGTTGCCAGCGGCTCGAGCCGGGTAGTGGTCAACCTGGCAGAGACGGACTTCATGGACTCATCAGGCCTCGGAGCGCTCATCGGTTGCCTCAAAGCCGCGCGCCAGGCAGGTGGCGACCTCCGCATTGCCGGTGTGCAGCCGCAGGTGAAGATGGTCCTGGAACTGACCAACATGGACCGGGTGCTCACGGCGTACCCCTCAGCCGAGGAGGCGTTCGGCGATGACTGAGGTGATCGCCCACCGAGGGTTCCATGGGCCATCCAATGAGGACGCGATCGAGGCGATCCACAATGAGCTGGACGCTCTCTGGGACGATGCCTCCTTTGTACCCGATATGGATCGGATGACCTTTGCCACCGCAGTCATCGAGGCGGCCGCCAACATCGTTCAGCACGCGGTTCCTGTCGCAGAGAAGCCCGTGGAGATCGACGTGGACATCAGCGTCCGGCCCGCCCGGCTGGTCGCGAGGGTCAGCGCGTACAACGCCCGTGAGCCCTTCGCGAGCGACATGCAGGCGTCCATGCCAGACTCCGAAGCCGAATCCGGCCGCGGGTTGGCACTCATCGAAGCCCTGGTAACCACGGTGACGTTCGAACGCCAGGACGGCACCAACACCTGGGTCCTCACCCGCAACACCTGACCCTCTCTCACCTCCCGCGTGCTTGAGCCGAACCCTCTCTCACCTCCCGCGTGCTTCCCACCGGCCCTCTCTCACCTCCCGCGTGCTTGAGCCGAACCCTCTCTCACCTGTACGGGTTGTTCTGCCCATCGCCCAGAGCAACGCAACGTGAAAACATTCGGTGAGATCCGCCGTCGAACGCTAACTGGAACTGGGGACGAAAATGAACCGCCGCGTGCACCGCAAGCCTTGGGCGCTGGCTGCTGCCCTTACGGTGGCGGCGACTCTTGCTGCGGGGTGCAGCGGCACCCCCGACGGACCCACCCGCGAACCCAGCAGCGCGCCGCCAGTTACCGCCGAACCGGCTCCCGTGGCAGAAAGCGTCGCTAAGTACAATGCCCTGACCGCCGACCTTGTTGCGGCCTTGGAGGCAAAGATGCCGGACATCACGTGGTCCGTGGATGACCCTGCACGCCTGAGCCGCATCGACGACGGCAGGTGCATGCTCGCCCCACGGAGCATGAAGAGCAGCGCGGACATCGTGGAACCATCAAGGAGTTTCGAGGACGTCTTTGCGGTGGCGGATCCGGTCCTGAAAGAGCACGGATTCCCTTCCTTCGACGGCATTGACCCCGTGCCGGGCGGCTGGGTGGTCACGCGCAGCACTGACGCTGCGGGTGCCACGGTGACCATCCGATCGAAGTTCCCGGCTTACCTGGACGTCACTGTTCCGGTGAAATCCGAGAAGTGCGATACCAGCGAAATTCCTGAGGGGGGCAAGTAATGCCGGGATTTTACGGTGCTGACATTGAACAATTGCGGGCACTGGCAAAGACGATGTCGCGGCACTCGGAACGGATGACCTCCCTGTCCACGGAGCTGGGTCACCTCATCAGCAATGCGCGGTGGGATGGCCGGGACGCTGCGATGTTCCGGTCTTCGTGGGACTCCGAACACCGCCCCATGCTGAAGAAGATCTCCAGTGAACTGCAGTCCCAGGCCAAGGAGCTGATCCGCAACGCGGATGAGCAGGACAAGTCCAGCTCGGGAGCGTCGGGATCCTCCGGCTCCGATCATTCCGGGCGGGGAGATTCGAACCCGCCCGGCGACCCCGGTCCACTGGACCCGGACATGCCCGACGTCGATGTGCCCGGCGACGTCCGCAACGACCCCGACGCCGGCGACCCCAGCGACATCAACCAGGGACAGATCGGCGACTGCTGGCTGTTGGCAGGCATTGGCTCCGTGGCTCAGGTGCTGGAGCGCGAAGGCAAGCTGGACGAGTTCCTTGAGGAGCACATGCGCCCCGTCGGTGATCCCCCGACGCACTGGGTGGTCACCCTCTACGAAGACGGCGAGCCCGTGGAAGTCACTGTGGAGGCCAAGTCAACCGAAGGCGGTGTCCGCGGCGCTGACGGCGAACCCAACTGGCTATCCATCTACGAGCGCGCGGCAGCTGAGCACCGCGGCGGATCATACGACGACATCGACGGCGGATTCAGCAACGAAGCCATGGAACTGATGACCGGGCAGTCCGCCGATAAGGACGGCGAACTGAACTTTGATGACATCGAGGACAAGCTCGCCGACGGCCAGGCCATTTCCGTGGGCACCGAAGACGTCAAGGACGACGACTTCGACTGGGTCTGGGAGTCTGACGAAGTCAACCGCACCGACGTCGTGCCCAACCATGCCTACGTTGTGGTTGATGTGAAAACCAACGACGACGGCGAGAAAGTCATCGTCCTGGCGAACCCGTGGGGTCCGTCCGGCGGCTACTTGGAGGACGACGACGACCACAAGTCCGGCACGCTGGAACTGACCGAAGATGAGTACAAGGAAAAC